>NZ_LNTD01000066.1 GCF_001462455.1 Cellulomonas sp. B6 | reverse complement strand
CACCCGCCCGGACCGCGGCCGCGGCGCCACCACCGCGCTCACCGTGCTCGGCCTCGCGCTCGGCGGCGGGTTCGGGCTCGTGCTGCCCGCACCCGCGGCAGCCCCCCGCACGCACGGCGCGCCACGTGCACGCCACCCGCCCGGACCGCGGCCGCGGCGCCACCACCGCGCTCACCGTGCTCGGCCTCGCGCTCGGCGGCGGGTTCGGGCTCGTGCTGCCCGCACCCGCGGCGGCCGACCCCGCGCCCGCGGCGACGACCCGTGCCTTCGCGGTCGGCGACACGGTCGCGGGCACCGTGCCCGACGGCGTCTGCTCGGTCGTCGCGACCGTCGTCGGCGGTGCCGGTGGCCGGTCGGCCGCGGGCGCCGGTGGCGTCGGGTCGAACGGTGCCGGAGCCTCGGTCACCGCGACCTTCGACGTGCTGCCCGGCACCTCGTTCAGCGGCAGCGTCGGCGGCGGCGGCCGGTCCCACTCGCGCGCGACCGGCGGCGCGGGTGGCGTGGGCGGCGGCGGCGCCGGTGGCACGGCGGTCACCGACCACGGCGGCGCGGGCGGCGGCGGCCTCAGCGTGCTGCACCTCGGCGGCACCGACGACGCCTCGATCGCCGTCCTCGCCGGCGGCGGCGGCGGGAGCGGCGGCGGCCACTCGGTCACGCGCGACGGGTTCGGCGGCGACGCCGGGCTCCCGACGACCCCCGGCCAGGCGGCCGCCGGTGCCGACGGCACCGACGGGTTCGAGGGCGGCCCGACCGTCGGCGGCGGCCAGGGCGGCGGCGTCGACGCGCCGGGCGCGGGTGGCACCCACCCCGACGCGTCCCTCTCCGGGCTGCCCGGCGCGGGCCGCGCCGGCGGCGCCGGCGCCCCGGACCCGAACTACGACGCGGGCGGCGGCGGTGGTGCGGGGCTCCACGGCGCCGGCGGCGGCGCGTCGACCACCATCAAGAACGAGGACAACGGCCTCACCACGGTCGCCGGCGGCGGCGGTGGCGGCGGCTCCAGCTTCGTGGCCTCGGGTGCACGCAACCTGACGGCGACGGGCGTGGGCCGCCAGACCGGCACCGGGAGCGGCGCCGACGGCTCCCTCACGCTCGACTGGGTCGAGTGCGCGTACGACCTGGCGGTCACCAAGACCGCGGTCGTCGACGGCGCGCCCGCCGCGTCCCCCGAGCTCGCGCCCGTGGGCAGCACGATCACGTGGACCGTCACGGTCCGCAACCAGGGTCCGCAGGCCATGACGCGCGGCGACGTCGTCGTGCTGCGCGACACCCTGCCGGGTGCCGGCGCGACCGCGCTCACGTCCGCCACCGTGTCCGGCGGCAGCAACGCGCAGCTCGAGCGCGGCCCGGTCACGTGCGACGCCACGACGGGCGCACCGCTGCCCGCCGCGCTGACGTGCGCGCGCCCGTTCGCGCCGCTCGACGGCGACGCCGACGGTGCGCGCGGCCTCGACGTCGGCGAGACGCTGACCGTCGTCTACACCCAGCAGGTCACCGACGCGGCCGGGACCGAGCTCGTGAACGTCGCGAGCGTGCAGGACCGCGGCGAGCAGGACGACAACTCCGCGACCAGCACGGTCACCGTCATCGGCCCGCCCGTCGCGACGGCCGACGAGGACCACGGCAACCGCATCGGCGAGACCGTCACCCTGCCCGTGCTCGCCAACGACTCCGCGACGTCCGGCGCGCTCGACCCCGCGAGCGTCGTGCTGTGGGACGCCGACCGCGGCGTGTCGCTCGGCACCGAGCTCGTGGTGCCCGGCGAGGGCACATGGACGGTCGACACCACGACCGGTGACGTCACGTTCACGCCCGAGGACGGGTTTCTCGTCGACCCGACGCCCGTGACGTACCGCGTGAGCGACGGCCACGGCCAGACCGCCACCGCGCTCGTCACCGTGACGTACGTGCCCGAGGCCGCCGACGACTCCTCGCTCGGCCACGCGATCGGGACGACCGTGACGGTCGACGTGCTCGCCAACGACACCGGCGACCTCGACCCGAGCACCGTGCGGCTCGTCGACGGCGACCGCCACGCCACGACCCTGGCCGTGCCCGGCGAGGGCACGTGGACGGTCGACACCACGACCGGTGCGCTGACGTTCACCCCCGAGGACGGCTTCCTGCTCGACCCGACGCCCGTGACCTACCGGGTCACGGACACCACGGGTGACACCGTGCGCGCGAGCGTGACGGTCGGCTACGTGCCCGACGCCGCCGACGACGCGGACCTCGACAACCCGCTCGGCAGCACCGTCACGGTCGACGTCCTGGGCAACGACACCGGCGACCTCGACCCGAGCACGGTGCGGCTCGTCGACGGCGACCGCGCGGTCACGACCCTGACCGTCCCCGGCGAGGGCACCTGGACCGTCGACACCACCACCGGTGCCGTGACGTTCACGCCCGCCGACGGGTACGTCGGCAACCCGGCGCCCGTGCGCTACGTCGTCACCGACTCCACGGGCGACACGACCGGTGCGCAGGTCACGGTCACGTACCGGCCCGAGGCGACCGACGACGCGCAGCGCGACAACGAGCTGGGTCGCCCGGTCGTGCTCGACCCGCTCGGCAACGACGCGGGCGACCTCGACCCCTCGACGCTGCGGCTCGTCGACCCGCGCACCGGTGACCTCGTCACCACGCTGCGTGTGCCCGGCGAGGGCACGTGGACGGTCGACACGACGACCGGCCGCGTGACGTTCACACCGCTCGACGGCTACCACGGCAACCCCACGCCGCAGCGGTACGAGGTGACCGACGCGGCCGGCGGCCGGACGGGCGCACGGCTCGTCGTGACGTTCGTGCCGCAGGCGGCGGACGACGTCGACGAGGGCAACGTGCGCGGCACCGCCGTGACCGTCGACGTGGTCGGCAACGACCGCGGCGCGCTCGACCCGACGACCGTGCGTCTGCTCGACGGCACGGGGCGTCCCGTCACGTCGCTGACCGTGCCGGGCGAGGGCACGTGGACCGTCGACCCCGTCACCGGGGCGATCACGTTCACGCCGGCCGCGGGCTTCGCGGGCGACCCGACGCCGGTGCGCTACCGCGTCGCGGACGTCGAGGGCAACCCGACGGAGGCGACCGTGCGCGTGACGTACGTCGACCCGGCCGTCGCACCCGCGCCGACGCCCACCCCGACCCCCGCGCCGACGCCGTCCGCGGCCCCGGCGGCGACCCCCGACCTGGCCGTCACCGGCTGGGGCGGCTGGGGTCTGGCGGCGCTCGCCGGCCTGCTGGTCGTGACCGGCGCCGGCGTGCTGGTGCTGCGTCGTCCGACGACGCGGTGACCGACGCGGCCCCGCCGGGCACGTGACGCCGCGTGGCGCCACGTGACCCTGCGGGGGCCGGCAGTCCGCCCGCGCCTGCGCGGGCACCCACCACGCGGTGGGGCGCACTCCCCCCGGGGCGCCCCACCGCGTGCGTCGTCCCGGGAGCGTGCGCGACGCCGCGAGGTGCGACCGCACGGTCCCGTCAGCGGTGGGGCGGGGCGTCGGCCGCGTCCTCGGGGCCGGAGGCGCCCCCACCCGCGGCGCCCCCGCCGGCGGCGTCCCGCCCCTGCGGGCCGCGGGCCGTCGGGACGTCCCCGGGCAGCAGCCCGAGCCGCCCGGCCTGCGCGAGCGCCTCGGTGCGCGACGACGCGTCGAGCTTGCGGTACAGCGAGCGGAGCTGGGACTTCACGGTGTGCTGGCTGACGACGAGGTCGGCGGCGATCTGCGCGCTCGACCCGGTGCGCGCCAGGGCACGCAGCACGACGGCCTCGCGCGGGGTCAGCGCGGGCAGCTCCTCCGCCGCGGGGACCACGGCCGGTGACGGCTCGTCGAGCAGCTCGACGGCGCCCCTCGGCCCGTGCTCGCGCGCGAGCCGCGCGAGGGCCGAGCGGGCGTCGGCGGGCAGCAGCGCGAGCGGGAGCCGCAGCTCGTGCACCGTGAGCAGCGCGTGCGCGCGGCGCAGCGCGGCGGACGCGTCGGCCGCACGGTCGAGCGCGAGCAGCGCCACCGCCTCGAGCAGCGCCTGGTCGGCCCGGGTCCGCAACGCCGCCCGCCGGGCCGCGCCGGTGCGCGCGAGCGTCTCGAGCGCGACGTCGGGACGCCCGGCCGCGAGGTGGGCACGCCCCTCCGCGACGACGCACGCGGGGTCGTCGGGCGTGCGGGGCAGCAGCTCGAGCGCCGCGAGCGGGCGCCCTGCGGCGACCAGCAGCGTCGCGCGCGTCGCGTCGAGGCCCATCGCCGCCGGGCGGTGCGCGGGCTGACGCTGGGCGTGCGCGCGCAGGGTGTCGTCGAGCCGGGCCAGGGCGGTCTCGGCGCCGTCGCGCAGCAGGTCGGTGTACGCCTGCGCGTGCGCGATCAGCGGCCAGTGCTCGATGGTCGGCAGGTGCCGTGCGAGCGCGTCGAGGTGCGGCTGCGCGGCGTGCGGGTCGAGGTCCTCGAGCGCGAGGAACGCCTCGGCGACGCGGTACGGCGCGCCCGCGTACCCGTCGACCAGGCCCGCCGGCCACGTCCCGGACCGCACGCGCAGCGCGTGCTGCCGCGCGCGCGGCATGGCGCCGTCGAGCGCGAGCGTGCCGGCGAGCAGCGCGATCCCCGGCAGCTGCGCGGGCGGCGTCGCACCCGCCGCGACGCCCTGCTCGAACGCGTGCACGGCCTCCTCGCCGCGCGCGTCGTAGAGGAACGCGGTCCCGGCGTGCACGTAGGACTGCGGCAGCACGTCGGCGACGCGGGCGCGCTCGGTCTCGGTCAGCTCGTCCGCGCGGCGCACGACGTCAGCCGCGGCGCGGGCCGCCGCGCGACCGCGCCCCGTGAGGCGCAGCGCGACGACCTCGATCGTGCGCAGCAGCACCCGGTCCGCGGGCGGCGTGCGCTCCCCCTCGACGCGGGCGCTCGCCGCCGCGAGCCCGAACAGGGCGACGGCCCGCAGCCGGCCGGACGGGTCGGCGTTGAACCCGAGCGCCAGCAGGAACAGCAGGAGCGGCCGGCGACGCAGCCGCAGCAGGTTCACCGGGCGCAGCGCGGGGCGCACGGTGCCGACGTTCTCCAGCAGGAACGAGCGCCAGTGCCGCCGTGCGACCGCGGTGACGAGGTCGAGGTCGTCGGAGTCGACGGCCGCGTGCAGCGCCTCGACGGGCAGGCCGTGGGCGTCGCACCACGCCGCGACGCGGGCGCGCAGGCGCCGGAACCCCGCGGGGTCGGTGCGCCGCAGCCGGGCGCGCAGCGCGTCACGCACGACGGGCGTGCAGGCGAACCCGCCGCGGTCCGGGTCCGTCCACGTCCCCAGACCCAGCGCGGCGAGGTCGTCGAGCCGCTCACGCGCCTGCGCGGGCGTGCAGCCCGCGAGCTCGGCCAGCAGGTCGGGGGTGAGCACGTCGGCGGCCGCGGCGGTGCGGACCAGGTCGGCCGTCGCGGCGTCCAGCCTGTCGACCGAGGTGGTGACGACCTGCTCGAGCGTGCGGCGCGCGTCGTGCGCCGGGTCCCCGTCCGCGAGCGCGACGAGCCGGACCGCGAGCGGGGACCCGCCCGTGGCGCCGTGAACCCTGACGGTGGCCGCGGAGGACTCGTCCGCGGGGCCGTCCGGCGAGCGTGCCGCCGACCCGCGGGCCAGGACGCGAGCCGTCTCGGCCACGGTGAGGACGAGGTCGGCGCCGGTCAGCACGTCGACGTCGACGCGCAGCCGCGCGGCCGGCGACTCCAGGGGCCCGGGCGAGCGGGTGGTGGCGAGCACCCGCAGCGTGGGGACGGCCTCGACGAGGTGGACGACGTCGGCCGCGGTCGCGTCGTCGAACGCGTCGGCGCCGTCGAGCACGAGCACCACCGGGCCCAGCAGCGCGAACCCGCGCACCAGGTGACCGCGCAGGTCGCGCGCCTCGCGCAGGCCCGTCGTGCCGGCGGCGAACGGGTGGTCCGTGCCCGGCAGGCCGGCGTCGGCCACGGCCTGCACGACCCGCCCCCAGAACCCGCGCCCGTGCGTCCCGTCCACGGCGACCCACACGCCGCGGTGCGCGGTGGTGCGCGCCCACTCGGCGGCCAGCACCGTCTTGCCGCCGCCGGCCGGGGCCCGCAGGACCGTCACCGGTGCGGCGTCCTCGAGCCGCGCGACGAGGTGCGGACGGGGCACGAGCCACGACGGCAGCCGCGGCGCACCGTGCACGCCGCCGGGCGTGCCGGGGGTCGCGGGCGTCCCGGGGGTCGCGGGCGTCCCGGGCGACACCAGGCTCGACGCCGCCTCCGCGCCCGGCGGCAGCTCGGCGCTCACGCCGCCACCCGCTGCGGCGTCGGCGTGCCCGCGACGCGGCCCGCGCGCCGGCTCGCGACGAGCGCGAGGACCGCCACGACCCCGGCGGCGACGAACAGCGCCGGGTACCCGCCCGCGTGCGTGACCAGCAGGCCCGCGAGCGCCGGGGCGAGCGCCTGCGGCACGTTGGTCGCGACGTTGAACACGCCGAGGTCGGTGGCCGGCGACGTGCCGTCGGCGGGCAGCACCTCGGTGACGAACGCCGTGGCCGCGGCGAGGTGCGCACCGGACGCGAGGCCCTTGAGCACGGCGAACACGGTCATGCCGGCGACCGTCGGCCACACCAGCGGCACGGCCACCGCGACGGCGAGCAGCGCGCACGCCCCCACGAGGAACGGCGTGCGGCGGCCGAGCCGGTCGCTGCCCAGCCCGGTGACGGCCGCGCCGACCAGCACCGCCACGAGGGTCACGGCCGTCAGGGTGCCGAGCACGACGGACGCCCGGGCGTCGGGCAGGCCGACGTGGTCGGTCAGCACGTACAGCTGGTACGTGTAGACGAGCTGGTAGGCCAGCACGAACCAGGCCCGCGACGCGAAGACGCGCGCGAACGCGGGCTCGCGGCGCGGGTCGGCCAGCAGTCGGCGCCACGGGCGCGGGGCCGCCGCGCGGGTGCGGGGTCGGGCCACCCCGGCGACGACGACGAACACGGCCGTCGCGACGAGCACCGCGACGCCCAGCGCGGCGTACGCGCCCACGGTGCCGTCGTGCGCGGCGCCGATCCGCGTCACGGCGACCGCCGCCCCCGCGACCGACGCCGCACCGAGCGCGGCCAGCGTGCGCCCGCGCCGGGGCGGGGGCACCTCGTCGGGGACCACGGCGGCCGCCGCGACGTCGACGCCGTTGAGCGCGACCTGCGCGACGACCCACAGCGCCCCGAGCAGCAGCAGGGACGACGCCCGGCCGAGCGCGAGCAGCGCGACGGACGCGACGAGCGCGCTGCCGACGAGCCACGGCACGCGGGGACCGAACCGGCTGCGCGTGCGGTCGCTGAGCGCGCCGATCACCGGCTGCGCGGCGACGGTGAACGCGAACGACACCGTGCTGACGAGGGCGAGGTTCTCGACCTTCGACGCGGCGTCGAGCAGCGCGACCTGGCGCGGCAGCAGCACGACGACCACGCCGGCGTAGCAGGCGGCGAGCGCGGCCTGCACGAGCGCCAGGGGTACCACGACGCGCACCGTGCGGGCGGTCGTCGTGGTCACGCGTGCCACGCTAACCCGGACGTCGGTCCATCTCGGGGCCCGGGGGCGGGTGAACGCGGCCGTCACGACCGTGTCGGCGCGGCGCGACGGGCGCCGCCGCGCGGGCGAGGGGGCGTCGTGCGCAGCGCCCGGTTCCTCCCGTCTCCTCACCGGTTCCCACGCGTTCCCACTACGCTCGCACCCGTGCTGCTCTCCGACCGCGACATCCGTGCCGAGCTCGCGCAGGGACGCGTGGTGCTCGACCCGTTCGAGCCCGCGATGGTCCAGCCGTCGAGCGTCGACGTGCGCCTCGACCGCTTCTTCCGGCTGTTCGACAACCACAAGTACCCGGTGATCGACCCGGCGGCCGAGCAGCCCGACCTGACGCGCCTGGTCGAGGCGGAGCCCGGCGAGCCGTTCGTGCTGCACCCGGGCGAGTTCGTGCTGGGCGCGACGTACGAGCAGGTGACGCTGCCGGACGACGTAGCCGCGCGCCTGGAGGGCAAGTCGTCGCTGGGCCGGCTGGGGCTGCTGACGCACTCGACCGCGGGGTTCATCGACCCGGGGTTCAGCGGGCACGTGACGCTCGAGCTGTCGAACGTCGCGACGCTGCCGATCCTGCTGTGGCCGGGCATGAAGATCGGCCAGCTGTGCTTCTTCCGGCTGTCGTCGCCGACCGAGCACCCGTACGGCTCGCAGGAGTACGGCTCGCGCTACCAGGGGCAGCGCGGCCCGACGGCGTCGCGGTCCTGGCAGAACTTCCACCGGACGGACGTGTGATGGCGGCGCCCGAGGCGCCCGTCCTGCCCGTCGACGAGCCGTCGCTCGCCGACCGTCACCTGCTCGCGCTGCCTGCCGGGGTCTCCCCCGAGGAGGTCGAGGTGCTGGCCGCGAGCCGGTTCCGCGGCGTGCGGTGGGAGGACGCCGCGCCGTCCGAGGCGTCGACGCGCACGGGTGTGCTGCCCGCCGTGACGGCGGCGCTCGGCATCCGCGCGGTGGGGCGGCAGGCCCCGCCGGTGAAGGCGCTGCGGCTCGCGCGGCTGTCGACGCTCGCGGGGCCGTACCGGATCGACGCGCCCGGCGCGGTCGCGCTGGGCCTGCCCGCGACGAGCGTCATGGTGTGGGTGCTGCACACGCCGCGCGAGCGCGGCGACGGCCCCTACCCGGGCGGTGACCGCGACGGCCTCAAGCGCGCGTTCCCCGACGGGCTGCCCGTGCGTGAGGAGGGCCGCGTGCTGCAGTGGCTGGTCGCCGCCGCACGCCGGCTGGGGGGTGCGGTCCGCACGCAGACGGGTGTCGTGCTGACGCCCGACCCGGACGCGTCGACCGACCTCACGGTGCTCACCGACCGCTGGGTCGAGCCCGAGGCGGTGCTCGCGCTCGTGCAGCGCGTGCAGCCGCGCGCCTACCTGTCCGAGGCGATCCCGGGGTCGTGGAAGGGTCCGACCGTGCTCGCGGGTCGCTCGTCGCAGGGTGCGGTGGGTGGCGCCCCGGAGTCGGGCGGGTCTGGTCTGCGCTCGGCGCTCGAGCAGCACGGCGTCGCGGACGACGACGAGCGGCGGCGCCTCATGGCCGAGGCCGACGCGTTCGACGAGCTGATGCTGGCCGCTCCCCCGGCGGCGGAGGCGTTCGGCGTGCTGGTCGACCTGGGCGTCGACGGCATGCTCGCGGTCGAGGTGGCCGCGTGCGAGCAGCTGCCGCCGCTCATGGAGGACCTGCCGTGGACGAAGGACGGCGTCATCGCCTACCGGGTCCGGTGGGAGCCGTTCGAGATCGAGCAGATCGAGCAGGAGAAGCCGTCGCTGCCGCACCGCGTCGCGCGCTCGCGCTCGGCGCCGCTCGTGTCGCAGGTCGCGAAGGCGCTGCAGGCCGCCGTGGGCGGCGAGGTCGCCGACGAGGCGGACTTCCTGGTGGACCCGGCGGACCTGTAGGCGCCGCGGGCCCGCGCGCGACGGCCGGTGCACCCCTGCTCGGGTGCGCCGGCCGTCGCGCGTCAGCGTACGGTCACGCGGACCTCAGCCCAGGACCTCGGGGTACGCGACCGCGTCGTCGCCCGTGCGGCCCAGGACGTGCTCGGCGAGGAACGCCTCGACGGCGCCGTACCAGACCTTCGCGTGCTGCGGCGTGAGCACCCAGTGGTTCTCGTCCGGGTAGTAGAGGAACCGGTGGGGCGTGCGGCCCTCGTCGTCGGCGGGCAGGCCCGACGCGGACAGCAGCTCGTACCAGAGGCGCAGTCCCTCGCCGATCGGCACGCGGTAGTCCTTGTCGCCGTGGATGACGAGCATGGGCGTGACGATGTCGCCGACGAACCGGTGCGGCGAGTTCTCGAGCGCCATCTCGGGCGTCATCTCGCGCTGCCAGTAGAACGACGCGTCGGTGGTGGGGCCGAACTGGTCGAGGGCCCACAGGCTCGCGTGCGTGACGATCGCGCGGAACCGGTCGGTGTGCCCGGCGACCCAGTTGGCCATGTAGCCGCCGAACGAGCCGCCCATCGCGGCGGTGCGCTCGGGGTCGACGTCGTCGCGCTCGAGCGCGGCGTCGGTCGCGGCCATGAGGTCGGTGTACGGCGCCGCACCCCACGCGCCCCAGCCGCGCTGGATGAAGTCCTGGCCGTAGCCGGTGGACAGCGCCGGGTCGGGCAGCAGCACGGCGTAGCCGCGCGCGACGAGGATCCACGGGTTCCACCGCCACGACCACGCGTTCCACGAGCCGAGCGGGCCGCCGTGGATCCACAGCAGCAGGGGGGCCTTGGCGTCGGGGCCGGCGCCGTCGGGCAGCGCGAGCCACGACCGCACGCGCTGACCGTCGGCGGCCGTGGTGACGACCTCCTCGAGGCGACCGGGCAGCGGCACGTCGGCGGCGGGCGACACGAGCGGCGTCGCGGCGACGGGGCCGCCCGCGAGCGCGGCGGCGAGGTCGATGCGCACGGGGTGCGCGGGCGCGGCGTACGACGTGCGCAGCGCGTAGGCCGTCGCGCCGTCGGGGGCGACCTGCACGTCGGAGAACGCGGCGTCGTCGCTGGTGACGCGCGTGACGGCGCCCGAGGTCAGTTCCACGTGGAACACCGGCGCGCGGCCGTCGTCGTCGGCGACGACGAGCAGGCCGTCGGACGACGGCAGCCACACGAAGTCGGCGGGCCAGCGGTCCCAGTCGGCGCCGAGCCGGCGGGGCTCGCCGCCCTCGGACGGCACGACCCACAGCTCGACCGTCGGGGCCTGGTGCGGGGACGACAGGCTCTCGCGCGCGTAGGCGACCCAGCGACCGTCGGGCGAGACGCGCGGGTGGCCCAGGTCGGCGTCCGCGTCGTCGACGAGCGTGCGCCGCTCCCCCGTCGCGACGTCGACCGCGACGAGCAGCGAGCGCAGGTCGCCACGCGCCGCGGGGCGGTTCCACGCCGTGACGACCGTGCGGCCGTCGGGGCTGAGCTCGGGCTGCGTCTCGCGCAGCGCGACGCCCGCGTCGGGCGTGACGTCGCCGAGCTCGACGCGCGGGTCGCGCTCGCCGGCGCGCGGCGCCGCGACGTCCGCGCCGACCGTGCCGACGAACGCGTGCGGCACGGCCGGGCCCAGGTCGTGGTCCCAGTACCGCACCGGGTAGCCGGTGTGCAGGATCGCCGCGACCTTCTTGTCCTTGCGCTCCTTGCGCAGCCGCTCGTCGTCCGCGTCGTCCTTGGCGGACGGCAGGACGTCCGACACGACGAGCACGGTCGGCACGTCCGACGCGACCTTGACGCCGCCGACGCCCGCGCCGCGGTCGGCGACCACGCGGGCCTCCGCACCGTCGGCCGGCAGCAGCCACAGCGCGGGCTTCGGCTCGTCGTCGCCGTCCGCGTCCGGGTCGGGCCGCGCGCTGGTGAACAGCAGGTCGCCCGCGGGCGTGAACGCGGCCGACGACTCGCTCTTCGCCGAACGCGTCAGGCGGCGCGAGGGCCGCTCGCCGTGCGGGTCGACCTCCCACAGCGCGGTCACGTAGGACGTGCGCTTGCGGTCGAGGGTCTGCACGGCCGTCACCAGGCGCTCGCCGTCGGGCGACAGCACCAGCCCGGACAGGCGCGGCAGCGCGACGTACGCGTCGAGGTCGTGGAAGGGCGTGGGGGTGTCCCCGCCGGGGGTGGTGGTCATGGCTACCGTCCTACCATCCCGGTGCGACGCGGGGCTGGTGGATTGGTGAAGGACGCGACCGCGCGGGATCCCTGGGCCTCCGCTGCCGCACCGCCCGTCCCCGGAGGAATGGTCGGGCAGAAGCAGTCGTGTGACCGATGGCCGTGAGCCGTCACTGACGCTGGGGATCGTGCGATGTGGCGTCGTGGATGTCGGCGTGAACGTCGAACGCTGCGCCAGTCACACCCGGAGCGACCTCATCTGGTGGTCACTGCCAGTATCGGACCAGAGCGGCACCGCATCGCCGGTCGACATAGATGTCTCGCTCATTGACACGAATCCGGGTCAGAAGCCAGCCCTCTGACACGAGAGCGACATCGCGAGGAGACTCGGTCCAGTCGACACGCACCTTCTCGCCAGACGCAGCAGTGTACTGAAATCCGGAAATCGCCACCTCAGGACCGTAAGCGAGCTGGCCGATCGGCGACAACCGAGCGAGCATCCGCTTCGTTCCCGGAAAGTTGCTGATATCGATCAGAATAATCGGCAGGGCAAGGACAAGGACCAAGAACCGAACAGCCGGGGATGAGAGACGCCTCCCGCCACGAAGGACGGTGCAAGCACCAATGATCTGACCGCCCCAGGGAAAATCGGCTGCACCGGCACGACCAGGCGTCACGAGAACACGTTCGGGCTCATCTGACACGCTCAAGGCAAGCTACCCCCATCGTCGAGCTAATCTGTGCGCCTGTCAGCGAGGAGCGGGCCCCGACCAGCGCTCCTGCTCGAGGTGGGCCGCGAGGGCGCTGAGCATCTCTGCCAACCAGCGCAGCTCCGTCCCGATGAAAGGAAGATGATCGCTCTCTCCGAAGGAGGGGTCTCTCAGATGCTCCAGCAGCTCGGAGACCTGCGCGACTGTCGGCTCGGGCTCCAGGCTCGCGGGGTCGTCCAGGATTCTGGGGTCGATGATCGTCCAGAAGTAGTCGAAGCCGAGATCGGGACGGTCCCCGCCGTGTCGGACCACTGCATCGAGAACACGCGAGGTCGCTTCACGGAGCGCCCCGACCGACAGCTGGTCCGTCATCACCGCACCACCCTCTCGGTACACCGGCCGCCGCGCACAGAGACGTCGTCATCTATCACTGGACCTCCTCGTCCCGACGACGCTGGCCACGACGCCCTGTCCCCCGCCTCAGGCTTGTCTCGACGACGGCGACGAAGGAACGAGGCGAGCACACCACCGGGCTCGGCGCGTCGCCGCCTCCCGTCGACCGGATGATCCGCGCGCTCGTCCCACGTCGACGGGCGGAGCCAGAGCGCCAGCAGCCGTCCCTCGGCGAGCCCGAGCACCGTACCCGTCGCCACGAGGACGACGTCCTGAGCGGGCGCGGCTGACGGGTCCGCCACCTGGACCCAGCCGCTCACCTCGTCGACGGAGGTCCGCCAGACACCGCCGGGGGCAAGCGTGTAGCCGACACCCGAGAGGAGCTCGTCCCCTCCACGCACGCGGACGACACCCGGTCGCGGCTCCGGAGGCCGCACGACTGCCGACGACCAGCGAGACCGGACCTCGTGGTAGCCGTCGACGAAGTAGACGCGGCCGCTGGCGGCGCCGACGTGGAGCTGCAGGGTGCCGATCGTCAGGGCAGCGAGCCCCGTCGACCGATCCTCGTCGGAGCAGGTCGCCCGCAGCGGCTCGAAGAGGAACGAGTGCGCCGGAATGTCGTACGTGAGCGCACCGTCGACCGGTGCACCCTCGAGGCGTTCGAACAGCGTGGCCATCACCTCCCTCGGGACGCGTGGCCGTGCTCACGCATCTGCCGCAGGACCCACGGCCAGTCGTCGACGCCCCAGACGGTGTACACGGTGCCGGCCTCCTTCTTGGTCGCGGCGACGACCATGTCGATGCAGACTCGCCGCCGCCAGATCGCGGCCGATGAGCCGCTGCAGGAGACCACGAGAGGTCGGGCCGGTGGACAGGTCAATCACCTGGGTGCCGCGCACGACCGTGACGGCCCACCGGCACCCCGACCGACCCGGCGCACAACGTCCTCTGGTCGGCACGCGGACGAGGCGCTGAGCGATCACGCGCATGCCCTGCACGATATTCGCAGGTAGGACTCGTTGTGCGTGCGCGAGAGCCCGTCGTGCCAGCGAGAGCAACTACGCGTCAGACAAATTCACCTCGCCCGACAAGTCTGTTTCCTTCAAACAGTTCGATCGGGCGATCTTTGTCTATTTCTTCCGCGAGGTCGTCCCAGAGCAACTCGATAAGCACGTCATAAGACACGCCCGGATCAAAGCATGTTTGAGCGACCAGCGACGCATGCACCCGACACGATGTCAGTTCTCCGCCTACGCGCAACAAGGAGGTCACTCCGCTCCGCGTCTCGATACTTCGACCCCCCTCCTCAGGAGGCAAGAAGGTCACCCTCGCAGCAAATACCGCGCCCACCGAACACACCCTTCTCACACGACCTGCCTGATGCCTCGAAGTGCGGCGTGGAACATGTCACTCTGCACTCCTGGTTGGACACTGTAGACCCCGTTTCTGAAGATCCCGGTATCGATAGTGTTGCTGAAATCGAGGTGCTTTAGAACTGTTTTCCTGACCGTCGCCTGCACGATCGCCACCACGTCAGGAACGCGGTCAGCAAATGCTAATGACTCGTCGAGCGTTGTTGCAAACTGCTTGGCCTGCATCCCCATCGGGCTTGGCGCGAATCGGCCAGACCGAATTATCGACTCAAGCTCCTCGACCCCGACCGCTCGATACAAATCCACCGTGGGTCGGATCTGAGCGCCGATGCGGCTCACCACAGCGGCGGTGCCGCCCCGTAGTGCAGATCCAGCCCGCCCTGCCCAGTTGGCGACTGCTGGAGCCCGCTGGGCGATCCAGCCCCCAGCCCTTATGGCGCCAGAGCCTGCAAACCCGATGGGAACGAGTGAGGCGACGCCGCCGCCCACTCCACCCCAGGTGTAGAACGTTGAGCAGTAGTTGACGACGTCGTCGACACCCAACTTCTCGCGCACCCACTTGGTGCCGCCGAACGTGAGCGTGTCGCCAAAAGCGGCGCTCCAGTCGCCGGCGTCCTGGAGCCAGTCGAGGCCGAGAGGATCGGCAAACTGCAGCGGGTTGCCGTCGGTGTACCCGTACGGGTTCCCGGTGGTGGCTTCGAGGGGGTCGCGGGTGAGGAACTGCGCCGACTGGGGGTCGTAGTACCGCGCCCGCAGGTACAGGTACCCGGTGGGGTCGGTGTACTCGCCCGCGTAGCCGAACCTCGTGACCTGGGCAGTCGGCTCGGAGGTGGGTGCCTCGGGCCGGCCGTAGGGGTCGTAGTCGGCGTCGGAGGTCACCACGCCAGTCGCGTCGGTGGTGCTGCGGACCGAGCCGAGGGTGTCGGTGTGCAGGTAGTCGACGTCGCCGTCGGCCAGGTCGACCTGCGCCAGGGGGACGCTGCCGTTGCCGTACACGTACGCGAACGTCGCGTCGGCGAGCAGCAGCGGGACGCCGGCGAGGGTGTCCCACGTGTAGTGCTCGGTGGCCGTGGCCGTGGCCGTGGTCGCGGTGGCCCGCAGGCCACCGGGTCCGTAGGTGTACGACGTCGCCGTGCCGTCCGCCGCGGTGACCGACGTGAGGCGGTTGGCTTGGTCGTAGACGTGCTCGACGTTCGTCGCGTCGTCACCGGAGCCTGTCGTGGCGGCGAGGCGGTTGCCGCGGGCGTCGTAGGAGTACGTCGTGGTCGACGGGTCCCCGCCCGGGGTCGTCGCCGACGCGGTCAGCGACTGGAGCTGGCGCGCCGCGTCGTAGCTGAGCGTGCGACCGTCGGCCAGGGTCGTGACCGACCCGGCGGCGTCGAACGCGAACACCCCGGCGCCGTGGCCCTCGACCTCGGCGATCCGCGCCAGGCCGTCCCACGTGTACGTGCTGCTCGTGCTGGCCGACGCGGGCGGCGCGCGCGACTGCGTCGAGCGTGTGGTGGCCTGGTCGGCCAGCAGGCCCGCGTCGGTGTACCCGTAGGCGAGCTCGAGCAGGTCGATGCCGTTCGCGGACGTCGTCATCGCGACGGCCTGCCCGGCGGCGTCCAGGTCGACGTCCGTCGTCACGCCGTTCGGGTAGGCGACCTCGGTGGTGAGACCGTCGGCGTCATAGCCGTACGTGAACACCCGGTCCGCCCAGTCGGTGACCGTCGTCAGCTGCCCCGCCGCGTCGTACGCGCGACGCACCTGCTCGCCGCTCGGGTAGGTGAGGTCGGTGAGCCGTCCGACTGCGTCCCACGCGTAGCCGACCTCGGTCGAGCCCTGGGCGACCCGCGTGACGCGACCGACGGCGTCGTAGGCGTACGTCGTCGTCCCGCTGCCGTCCGTGACCGCCGTGGGCCGGCCGGCGAGGTCGTAGACGGTGGACTCGTCGGTTGTGCCGTCGGAGTAGTCGGTCGCGGTGCGACGCCCCGCGGCGTCGTGGTCGTACGTGGTCACCGCGCCGTCGGGCTGCGTGAGCGACGTCAGCAGGCCCGCCGCGTCGTAGGCGAAGGTCGTCGTGCGTCCCGCGGTGTCGGTGGCCGACGCGCGTCGGCCGGCCGCGTCGTACGTGTACGTCGTTCGCTCCCCCGCCGCGTCCACCGTCGCCGTCACCCTGCCCGCGGGGTCGTACTCCCACAGCAGCGCGCTGCCGTCGGCCCGCAGCACCTTCACCGGGCGCCCGACGCGGTCGTACGTCGTGGTGACCTTCCGGCCGTCCGCGTCGGTGACCGTGGCCGGCCGGCCCGCGAGGTCGTACGTCGTCGTCGTGACCTTGCCCCTCGGGTCGGTGACCGTGAGGAGTTGGTCGGCGTCGTCGTAGGTGTACGTCGTCCGGGCGCCCGACGGGCTCACCGTTGCGACGACCCGGTCACCCGCGTCGTACTCGGTGCGCGTGACCCGGCCCAGCGGGTCGGTCACCGCCGTCGCACGGCCCAGCACGTCGTAGGTGGTCTCGGTGACCGCGCCCGACGCGTCGGTCACCGACGTGACACGTCCCGCGCCGTCGTACGTGAACGTCGTGCGGGCCCCCGCAGCGTCGACCACGGCCGTGACCTGCCCGGCCGCGTCGTACTCCGTGGTCGTCGTCGCACCCGTCGCGTCCGTGACGCTCGTGGGACGGCCCGCCGCGTCGTACGCCGAGGCCACCACCGCTCCCAACGGGTCGGTCGACGTGAGTCGGCGCCCGGCCACGTCGTACGTGAACGTCGACGTGAACTCGCCCGCGGTGGAGCCCGGAACGGCACCGCGGGGGTCCGTCGACGCCTCCATACGGCCCAGCGCGTCCCGCACCGTCGTCACCACGGCCCCGTCGGGCCCCGTCAGCGACGCGACGAACCCGTGCGCGTCGTACGCGTACGTGGTCACGCCGCCCGTCGGGTCCGTCGCCGTGGCGACCGTGCCGTCCGGGTTGACCGTGAACGTCGTCACCGCGCCCGTCGGGTCCGTCATCGACAGCGGGTTGCCACGCTCGTCGTACGTGAACGTCGTCGCCTCACCGGCGGCGTTCGTCACGACGAGCGGGTTGTTGAACGCGTCGTACGTCGTGGTGGACGTGCGGCCCAACGGGTCGGTCACGGACGTCCGGTTGCCGTTCTCGTCGTACGTGAAGGTCGTGGTCCGACCCAGCGCGTCGGTCACCCCCACGGGGCGACCGGACGAGTACGTCGTGGTGGACGTCGCCTCCAGCTCGGAGCCGAGGCCCTCGGTGCGGTCCACGACCGCACCCTGGACGTACGTGACGCGGCGCCGAGCGCCGTCAGGGTACGTCGTCGTCGTCGAGCCCTCACCCTGGTCGCCGGTGTACGCGAAGGCGTGGACGCGGTCGAGCTGGTCGCGCTGCTCGACCACGCGCCCCGACTCGTCGTAGGTGTTCACGACGTCGTCGCCGACGGCGTCGGTCATGCGCGTCACCCGGTGGGCGTCGTCATACCTGTAACCCCGGGTGCTCCCGTCGACCGTGGTCACCTCGACCAGGTCGCCGCGGGCGTCGTACTCGTAGGCCACGGTCCGGCCGGTGTGGTCGGCCAACCCCGTGATGCGCCCGCCGGACCAGGTCACGTCGATCGACCGGCCGCGGTCGTCGGTCAACGCCGTCACACGACCCGCCGTCGTCGTGACCGTCACGGTGTTGCCGTTCCGGTCCGCGACGGTCTGCAGGTCCCCCTCCGCCGAGAACTCGAACCGGGTCCCGTCGTGGCGCTCGAAGCGGAACCGACCGTCGTCGAGCTCGGTCAACCTCGCGGTGATCCGCGCCGGGGCGACCAGCTGGTCGTCGAACCGCGTGTACGGGACAGCGCTGCCGTTCTCCTGCACCACGACGACCTGCGACGCCTCCGCCAGGGTGTCACCCGTCGCCTCCGGCGACACCTCCAGCCGGATGCCCCAGTTCCACGACCACCCGAACCCCAACGGCCCGTCCGCCGAGGCCACCGTCGAGCCGTACGACCGCACCACCCGCAGGGCACCCGCGACCCCCAGGTCGTCCACCGAGTCCCAGTACTCACCGGTCACGACGTTCACCGGGTCCGCGTCGCAGTCCTGCTGGCACCCGCCGGACGGGTTCACGCCGCCCGACGTCTCGCCGCGTCTCCCGCCGCCCGGGAGCGGCATGCTGAACATCGGGCCGTCTGAGGAGGTGAACAACGGGCGGTCCGACATCGCCTGCACGTCGTCCCAGGGCCCGCCGGGTCCGGCCACTGTCGCGACGTAGAGATGGCCGCTGGCGATCGAGAGGGTGTGATAGCACCAACCGGGCCAGTTCTGAGGCGGGCCGTCCGACGTCTCACTGCACGTCTTGACGACTCTGCCAGCGGTGAGGTCCACCAGATACAGGCGATAGTGCCCGCCGGTCAGCCCGTAGTCCTGGTTCGAATAGACACCGGTGGGAATCATCGCTCCGCTCGGGGGACCGACCTGGTATGGCCCAGCGATATGCCAACGCTGGCGAGCAACGGTGAGGCCGGTCGTGCTCACCGCCCTTCGCTGTTCGGGATCGGACGGGTGGGCGAGGAAGGCCCGGTAGCGTCGCTCTCCCGTGTAGTACGAGACCTCGACCGAGCACGGACTAGTGGAGCACTTCCTTACGGTCTCTCCCGTGTACAGGTCCTGGATGTAGATCGCGTAGTAGGGGCCGACGACATCCGGGCTGACAGCCACCTGCGCGGTCAGGGTCGCCGTGTCACCGGCTGCGAAGAACGGATCAGCCACGAGATAGATTCCCAGGTAGCGGTCGTACCAGCCGCTGTAATCGACCTGTGCGACGACCAGGCGCTCACCCGATTCCGTGACGATCCGAGCAGCCATGCGGTGCTGCGGCCCCTCGTAGGCAGGTGGGGCACCAGAACATGGCTCGCCCAGGCCACAGGCGATACGCCAGCCCCCGTCGCCATCCAGATCCACGATCTCCAGCAGCAGACCGTCGCCGGACGCCCCAGAAGTCGCCTCAGCTGTGGCGATGAACAAGTGGTCCGAGTTGTAGTCCGAGTACTCACTCGCCTCGTAGCCCGCACCCGGGACGAACTGCCGACCGATCGTCACCGTCCACCCGTTCTCGGTGTTCGTGGACACGTCGGTCACCGGCCCGGCCGGCTCGTCCGACGACGCACGCCGCACGGTCGCCCCCGCCGCCGCCGACACCGCGCCGTCGAGAGCAGGCGGCGTGCGAGTGCCTCCGTCGTCGGCTCCGGAAACCATCACCGCCTCCGAGAACTCCGTCCCCCGACGCGCCTGGTACACCGCCACCTCGCCGGCGACCGCCGGCCGGTCGACCTCGGCGCTGCACGGCCCCGTGGCCGCGCAGGACGCCACGACCGCGCCGGTGTCGGCCACGATGAGCGTCGCGAGACCGTCCTGCGCACCGCCACCGGTCGCGTCGGCGGTCAGCCGGACGCGCCCGTCCACCTCGACCTGGTCGAGCGACAGACCTCCCGCCTCGACCTGTTCGACCGACACGTCGCTCGCCGCCGACGCCGGCGTCGCCACCACGACGGAGAGCCCACCGAACGCGAGCGCGACGACGAGCGCACGCGCCCATCCGCCGCGAAACCACGAACCGATCACGTCAGCGCCCCCTGCACGTCCCGATGCACGACGGCGACCACGGCACATGCGCGAGCCCCCGTCACGCGCGCCCCTCGTCGGGCGGCACTCGCACCGTAGGTCGCGGCACCGAGCCACCGTGGGCGAACGCGGGGAATCCACCTGATCGGCCCAGGGCGCCGACAGGGGTGGAACCACCTCCCCGATCGCACGTGGAGCGCTCCCGGCGGAGCATAGGCTCTGGGCTTCTGACGCCCGCGCTCCGCAGGGGTGGGGAGGGACTGAGGTGGTGGGCCAGCACCAGCCGCACCGCACCATGGCCGAGCGGCGCGAGCAGCTGCTGGACGCCACGGTCGCGGTGGTCCGCGAGGGAGGTCTCTCCGCCGTGACGACCCGCACGGTGACGGCGCGCGCGGGCGTGCGGCCGAGCGCGCTCTACTACTACTTCGCCGATCGCGACGAGCTGATCAGCGCGCTCATCGAGCGGGAGCTGTCGATCACGCTGTGCCACGTGTGGCAGACCGTCGAGCACGCGGCGGGGGTCCGGGAGGGTGTCGAGTCGGCGCTGCTGGCGTACCTGGAGCACGTGCAGCGCGACGAGTCGTACCAGCTCGTCGTCGCGGAGCTGACCGTGACGGCGCTGCGCCGAGCGGGTCCCGACGGTGTGCCGGGCACGTACGCGCGGCTGCTGGAGTCGGCGGCCGACCTGGTGCGGCGGTGGTCGGCCGAGCGGGGCTCGACGTGGGCGGTGCCGGTCGACGTGGTCGCGCGGGCCCTGGTGTCGCAGGGCTCGGCGGTCGTCTCGTCGTGGCTGTACACGCGCGACGACGCGGGGGTCCGCGCCGAGATCCGGGCGATGGCGCTCGCGATGAGCAGCCTGGAGACCCGCGCCGCCTGACCCCGGGCCCGTCTCCGCGTCCGTCTCCGGGCCCGCCTCCGGGTCCGGAGACGGACGCGGCAGGGTGACGACGGCGCGAGGGCGCCCCGCGGGGGGGGATAGGTGCAGACGCCCTCGCACCGTCGTCGGCTCAGTAGGTGAACCGTGCGGTCCGTGACCGCAGGTCCGCCGCGATGCGGGCCAGCTCGGCGACGGCGGTCGCGACCTGGTCCATCGCCTCGTTGGTCGACGACGCCTGCGTGGCGACGCCCGTGATGGTGCCGGCGATGTCGCCCGACCCGGTGGCCGCCTCGGCGACGGAGCGGGACATCTCCGCGGTCGTGGCGGTCTGCTCCTCGACGGCCGAGGCGATCGTCAGCTGGTAGTCGTTGATGGCCGACACGATGCGGGAGATGTCGCCGATCGCGTCGACGGCCCCGGCGGTGTCGCCCTGGATGGCCTCGACGCGGCGCGCGATGTCCTCGGTGGCCTTCGCGGTCTCCTGCGCGAGCTCCTTGACCTCACCGGCGACGACCGCGAACCCCTTGCCGGCCTCACCGGCGCGCGCGGCCTCGATCGTCGCGTTCAACGCCAGCAGGTTCGTCTGCTCGGCGATGCCGGTGATCATCTTCACGACGTTGCCGATCTCCTGACTCGACTCGCCCAGGCGGCTGACCTGCTCGTTCGTCGTCTTCGCGGCCTCGGTGGCCTGCCCGGCGACCCGCGCGGCCTCGGACGCGTTCTGGGAGATCTCGCGGATCGACGCGCCCATCTCCTCGGCGCCGGCGGCCACGGACTGCACGGACCGCGACACCTGCTCGGCCGCGGCCGCGACGGACCCGGCGCGCTCCCCCGTCTCGCGGGAGGACGCCGCGACCTGCGTCGACGACGCCGAGAGCTGCTCGGTCGCCGCGGCGACGGTCTGCGCACCCTCGACGACCCCCGCGAGCGTCTGGCGCAGCGCACGCTGCGACGCCGTCAGCGCCGTGGTCATGCGGCCCAGCTCGTCGTCGTCCCAGACGGTCGCCTCGACCGTGAGGTCACCCGCGGCCATCGCGACGACGGCGTCCTGCACGCCGCGCACCGAGCGCAGGACGCGTCGCACGACGACGACCGCGATCACGGTGACCAGCAGCAGCGCGACGACGACGACACCCCAGAGCGCCAGGACCGACGTCCGCACCATCTCGACGTTCCGCGCGGTGCTCTCGACCGCGCCGGTGTTGAGCTCCTCGACGGCGGCGGCGATCTCGGTGTCGGCGTCGGTGCCCTCCTGCGCGAGGTCCTGGTTGGCGAAGACCCGGGCGCGGGGGTCGTCGGCCTCGACCATGTCGAGGTAGCGATCCGTCAAGGCCATGTAGGGGTCGGTGGCGGCGGTGAGCCGCTGACCGAGCTCGGGGTTGTCGCCCGTGATGTCGGCCTCGACCGAGGCGACCGTCTGCCGTTCCGCGGCGATCGTCGCGAGCGTCGCGGCCCGTTCGTCGGCGGTGTTGCTCTGGAGCCGGACGTTGCCGAGCCGCACGGCCGTGAACGCGCGCTGCAGGTTCGACACGTCCCGCAGCGGGTCGATCGACTCGGACTCGAGCTCGCTCTGGGCGGCGGCGAGCGCACCCATCCGGCTCGTGGCGACCCCGGCCACGGCGACCGCCACGAGGGCGAGCAGCGCGAGGCACGTGCCGATCTTGAGGCCGAGCGGGCGGTCGACGAACCAGCTCCACGCGGTCTTCTTCTTCGTGGCGAGCAGGTCGGACATCGGGTCTCCTCGGTCGGCGGCGGTCTTCCCTCACCATCGGGCGACGAGGTCGTGATTTGAGCGTTCGCTCAAAATTCGAGACGTGACGACGCCCACGGACGCGTCGTCGCAGGTCAGCGCCCCACACCATCCCGTGTGCATCCCGGCGCACCCGCCGACGACGACGCACCCGACGGCCGGTCGTGGCACCCTGACGCTTGCGCGCGGCACGAGCGGCGGGCGAGGACGAGCTCGCCCGCGGGCGGCGTGCACCCCGCCGCCGCCCGCGCGGGCCGGCGGACCGACGCCCACCGACGCACGTGCGCCGGGGCGAGGGAGGACCAGTGGCGAAGACCCCCACGGTGTACGACGTGGCCAAGCACGTCGGCATGTCGACCGCGACGGTGTCGCGCGTGCTGCGACGCCCGGACGACGTGCGTCCCGAGACCCGCGCGCTCGTGCACGCCGCGATCCAGGAGCTCGGCTACGTGCCCTCGGGCGCGGCCCGCGGGCTCGCGGCGCGGCAGACCGGCGTGCTGGGCCTGTGCTTCCCGGACGTCGACGGCATCGACGACCCGGCGGCCCTGCCCGCTCCGGTCGCGGCGGGTCAGGCCGTGGAGGTCGTCGTCGACGCCGGCGAGGCGCCGGACGTGCACCCGGGGAACCTGTACATGGGTGAGGTGATGCGCGGCGCCGAGCTCGAGGCCTGGCGCACGGGCCTGGCGGTGATGATCGGGGTCGCCCGCGGCCCGGGGTCGGCGGCGCTCGTGTCAGACCTGGCGGGCCGGGTCGACGGCCTCGCGGTGCTCTCGGCGACCGTCCCGGACGACGTGCTCGTCCACATCGCCCGTCGCATCCCGGTCGTGGTCATGGCGGGCCCCGGCATCGCGGGCGACCCGCACGACCACATCAGCGTCGACAACGCGGCGGGCATGCGGGCGCTGACGACGCACCTCGTGGTCGACCACGGGCTGCGCGACCTCGCGTTCGTCGGGGGGTCGCCGGACTCCCCGGACGACGCCGAGCGGTTCCTCGGCTACCGCACGGCGCTGGCCGACGCGGGCCTGGCGGTGCCGGACGCGCCCGCCGTCCGGGGTGACTTCACGCGGACCACCGCGCGCGGGCTGGCGCGCACGATGCTGGCCGCGGGCGACCTGCCGCGCGCGCTCGTGTGCTCGAACGACCAGACGGCGCTCGGCTTCCTGGACGAGCTCGGGGCCGCGGGTGTGGACGTGCCGGGGCGGGTCGCGCTGACCGGGTTCGACGGCATCGACGCGGGCCGCGCGGCGACGCCTCCGCTGACGACGGTGCGGCAGCCGATGGTCGAGCTGGGCCGCGCCGCGGTCGAGCGGCTGCGCCGGAGGATGGCCGACCCGGGCCTGCCGCCGGCGACCATCAACCTGCCGGTCAGGGTGCTGCTGCGGCGCTCGTGCGGGTGCGCTTCCACGGCGGCCGCGCCCGCCGGCCGCGCCGCAGGTGGGGCGGGACGCACGGCCTGAGGCCGACGTCGGGCGGTTCCTCGTGGTGTTGCCCTGTCCGATGTAAGCGCATACAGTCGATCGCGCGCACCCCCGGCGCACGGCCCACCGGCCGTCCTCGACGTGGAGGAGAACGACTCATGACCCGCTCGCGCTGGACCCTGGCCGCCACGGCCGTGGCGACCGCGGCCGTGCTGGTGACCGCGGGCTGTGCCGCCCCGGTCCAGACCTCGGGCGGCGGCACCGCCGCCGACGGCACCACCTCGATGCTCATCGGCGCCGACAACGGCTCGCCGACCTTCGAGCGGAACTTCAACCCGTACTCGTCGAACAAGCGCAACACCGCGGGCTACATCTACGAGCCGCTCGTGATCGTCAACGAGATGTCGGGCGACGAGACGCCCTGGCTCGCCGAGTCCTACGAGCAGCCCGACGCGAGCACCGTGGTCTTCCACCTGCGCGACGGCGTCACCTGGTCCGACGGCAAGCCCTTCACCGCCGACGACGTCGTCTTCTCGTTCGACCTGCTGCTGCAGCACCCGCAGCTCGACCTGCGCGGCGTCGGCGAGCACATCGCCTCGGTCGAGGCGAGCGGGTCCGACGTGATCGTGCACCTGTCCAGCGAGGACGTGCCCGGCGCCGTCATCATCGCCCAGACCATGATCGTGCCCGAGCACCTGTGGGCCGACGTCGACGACCCCGTGACGTTCACCAACGAGGACCCGGTCGGCACCGGCCCCTACACGCTCGGCGACTTCACGCCCAACCAGTACACGCTCGTGAAGAACGAGTCCTACTGGCAGGCCGACAAGGTCGCCGCCGACCGGCTCGTGCAGCCCGCCGCGAACTCCGAGCTCGACATCGTCAACAAGGGCTACGACTGGGCGTACGCGTTCATGAGCGACGTCGAGGACACCTGGGTCAAGGCCGACCCCGAGCACAACACCTACTGGTACCCGGCCGGTGCGACCATCGCGCTCATCCCCAACATGACGAAGGCGCCGTACGACGACCTCGACTTCCGCAAGGGCATCGCGGCCGCGCTCGACAAGCAGGCCATCGCCGACAAGGCCGAGCAGGGCTACGTCGACCAGGCCAGCCAGAGCGGCCTCATGCTCCCCGCGCAGGAGAAGCTGCTGAACCCGGACCTGCCGAACCAGGGCATCGTCGAGCAGGACACCGACGCGGCGCTCGAGCACTTCGCCGCCGCGGGCTACACGCAGTCCGGCGGGAAGATGGTCGACGCGAACGGCCAGCAGCTGACGATCCGGATCACGACCCCCAACGGCTGGTCGGACTGGCTGCAGGGCGTCCAGCAGGTCAAGACCCAGCTCGGCGCGCTCGGCATCGAGGTCGAGGTCGTGCAGCCGCAGCCGGCGGCCTACCAGCGCGAGATGCGCTCGGGCGAGTTCGACATGGTCATGGGCACCGTCGGCGGCACCGGCCAGCCGTTCCAGGACTTCGGCGGCATGATGGGCGCCAGCTTCTACCAGGACATCGGCACCACCGCCTCGGGCAACTTCGGGCGCTTCCGGTCCCCCGAGGCGGACGCGCTGCTCGACGAGCTCAAGGTCACCGTCGACGACGCGCGGCAGGCCGAGATCGCGCAGGAGCTGCAGACGATCGCGTACGACCAGCTGCCGATGATCTCGCTGTTCTACGGCGGGTCGTGGGGCCTGTTCTCCACCAAGTCGTTCACCGGCTGGCCCAGCGCCGACGACCCGTACGCGTCCCCCAAGACGTGGGACCAGACGCCGCTGCTCATCCTCACGAGCCTCGAGCCGGCCTCCTGACGGAGGTGCCCGGGCGCGGCCACGACGCGCCCGGGCACCCCGCTCGACCCACCCGACCCGACACGAGGAGGCTCCGGTGCGCTACGCCCTGCGCAAGCTCGGTCTGCTCCTGCTGACGCTGTGGGCGGCGGTGACGCTGAACTTCGTGCTGCCGCGGCTCATGCCCGGCTCGCCCGCCGACGCCGCCATCGCCCGGCTGTCCCAGAACGGCCCCGTCTCCCCCGCCGTGCAGCGCGCCATCGAGGTGCAGCTCGGCCTGCCCGACGGCAACCTGTGGGACCAGTACGTCAGCTACCTGCACAACGTCGTGACCCTCGACTTCGGGGTCTCCTACACGTTCTTCCCGCAGCAGGTGTCCGAGCTGGTCGCGGCCGCGCTGCCCTGGACGCTCGTGATGGTCGGGCTCGTGACGGTCGTCGCGTTCGTGATCGGCACGCTCATCGGCGTCGGCGCGGCCTGGCGGCGCGGCACCTGGATGGACTCGGTGCCGACCATGACCGGCAGCTTCCTGTCCGCGTTCCCCTACTTCTGGACAGCGCTGCTCATCCTGTTCTTCGCCGGCTACGTCGCCGGCTGGTTCCCGACGTCGGGCGCCTACTCGGCCACCGCCGTCCCCACGTTCTCCGCCGAGTTCGTCGGCGACGCGCTGTACCACGCGGCGCTGCCCGCGCTCACGATCCTGCTGACGTCCCTCGGCGGCTGGATCCTCGGCATGCGCAACACGATGATCACGACCCTCGGCGAGGACTACGTGACGTTCGCCGAGGCCAACGGCCTGCGCGGCCGCACCGTGGCGCTGCGCTACGCCGCCCGCAACGCGATCCTGCCGAACCTCACGGGCTTCGGCATGGCCCTCGGCGGCGTGGTCGGCGGGTCCCTGCTCGTCGAGCAGGTCTTCAACTACCCGGGCGTCGGGTACCTGCTGTTCAACGCCGTGACCAACCAGGACTTCCCCCTGATGCAGGCGCTCTTCCTCATGATCACGGTCAGCGTGCTCGTGGCGAACTTCCTGGTCGAGATCCTCTACGGCGTCCTCGACCCCCGGACGAGGCGGTGAGCGACATGACCGATCCGACAGCCGTGACCGCGGCGGGCACCGAGCCGCAGGTGGTCCCCGGGCCGCCGCGCCGCACGAGCCGCACCCGCACCGGGCGCTTCTTCCAGGTCGTGGGCCGCGGGTTCGCGACCGTGTGGGCCAACCCCAAGGCGCGCGTCGGGCTCGTCATGCTGGGCGCGTTCGTCCTCATGGCCGTCTTCGCGCCCGTGCTCGCGCCCTACGGCCCGCACGACGACTCGTTCGGCCGCAACGAGGCCGGGTCCGCCGCGCACTGGCTCGGCACCACCGGCAACGGCGAGGACGTGCTCTCGCAGGTGATCTACGGCGCGCGGATCTCGCTGCTCGTCGGCTTCGTCGCCGGCGGTCTGTCGACGCTCGTCGCGGTCGTCATCGGCCTGTCGTGGGGCTACCTGCGCGGCTGGGGCGACGACGTCGTCAACTTCCTGGTCAACCTGTTCCTCGTGATGCCGGGCCTGCCGCTCATGATCATCATCGCGGCGTACCTGCAGAACGGCGGGCTGCCGATGATCATCCTGGTCGTCGTGCTCACCGGGTGGGCGTGGGGCGCACGCGTGCTGCGCTCGCAGACCCGGTCGCTGCGCTCGCGCGACTTCGTCACCGCGGCCGTGTTCTCGGGCGAGCGCCCGGCGCGCGTCGTGTTCCGGGAGATCCTGCCGAACATGACGTCGATGATCGCGGCGTCGTTCTTCGGCGCGGCGACCGCCGCGATCCTCGCGGAGTCCGGCCTGTCGTTCCTGGGCCTGGGCGACATGTCGACCGTGAGCTGGGGCTCGATGATCTTCTGGGCCCAGAACTCGATGGCGATCCTCACCGGCCAGTGGGTGCTGCTGTTCGCGCCCGGCCTGTGCATCGCGCTGCTCGCCACCTCCATGACCCTCGTGAACTTCGGCGTGGACGGCCTGTCCAACCCGCGCCTGCGGGAAGGGACCGGCCGATGAGCCTGCTGCAGATCGAGGACCTCACGGTCGTCTACGAGCCGCGCGGCGCGCAGCCCACGACCGCCGTCGACCGCGTCAGCCTCAGCCTCGAGCAGGGCGAGTTCGTCGGCCTGGTCGGCGAGTCCGGCTCGGGCAAGTCGACGCTCGGCTTCGCGATCACGCGGCTCGCCAAGGCGCCCGCGCGCATCGCGTCGGGGCGGATCGTGTTCGACGGCACCGACATCGCCGGCATGGGCGCCGAGGACCTGCGCGCGCAGCGCCGCGGCGGGTTCGCGATGGTGCTGCAGTCCGGCATGAACGCGCTCAACCCCGTGCGGTCCGTCGGCCACCACTTCGCCGACGTGTTCGCGGCCCACGGCCACGTGCCGGCGCCGCAGCGGCGTGCGCGCGCGGTCGAGCTGCTCGACAAGGTGCAGCTGCCCGCGACCGTCCTGGACCGGTACCCCGGCGAGCTGTCGGGCGGCATGCGGCAGCGCGTGTCCATCGCGCTGGCCCTGTCGCTCGAGCCGCGGCTCATGGTGTTCGACGAGCCGACCACCGCGCTCGACGTGCTCGTGCAGCACGCCGTCATGGACACGATCCGCGAGCTGCAGAAGGCCGAGGGGTTCACCGCGGTGCTCATCTCGCACGACCTCGGCGTCGTGCTGGAGTCCGCCGAGCGCGTCGCGGTCATGCACGACGGCCGCGTCGTCGAGGACGCCCCCGCGCGCGAGCTGTACCGCCACCCGCGGCACGAGTACACGCGCATGCTGCTGTCGCACTACGCGGACCCGCGCGCCGAGGTCGTCGAGCTGCCGGGCCTGAGCTCGCGCACGGTCGACGCAGCGGGCGGCACCGCGGCGGGGTCCGACGCCGGCGCCGCGCGCGACGCGGTGGTCGTCGAGCACGTGTCCAAGGTGTACCCGGCGCCGCGGCGCGGCGAGCGGCCCGTCACGGCCGTCGACGACGTGTCGTTCACGCTCGAGCCGGGCGGCGCGCTCGCGCTCGTCGGCCAGTCCGGGTCCGGCAAGTCGACCATCGCCAAGATGCTCACGGGCGTCGAGCGACCCACGAGCGGCACCGTGCGGTTCGGCGACCAGCGGGTCGACCGGATGCGCCGCCGCCAGCTGCGCCGCCTGCACGCCGACGTCCAGATGGTGTTCCAGGACCCGTACTCGGCGCTCAACCCGCTGAGCACGGTCGAGTACACGCTCACCCGGCCGGTCGAGAACTTCACCGACCTGCGCGGCGAGGCCGCGCGGGCCCGCGTGCTCGAGCTGCTGGAGACCGTCGGGCTGACCCCGGTCGAGCAGTTCGCCGCCAAGCTGCCGCACCAGCTGTCCGGCGGGCAGCGTCAGCGCGTCGTCATCGCGCGCGCCCTGGCCTCGGACCCGCAGGTGCTGGTGGCCGACGAGCCCGTGTCGATGCTCGACGTGTCGCTGCGCGCGGGCGTGCTCGCGCTGCTGCAGGAGCTGCGCCGCGAGACGGGCGTGTCGCTGCTCTACATCACGCACGACCTGCTCTCGGCGCGCGTCATCGCCGACCAGATCATGGTGCTGCACCACGGCAAGGTCGTGGAGCGCGGCGAGACCGTGCGCGTGCTGCGGTTCCCCGAGGCGGACTACACGACCCGCCTGCTGGCCGCCGTGCCGCAGCCCGCCCGGCGTTTCGAGGCGTCGTGACGGCCCCCGAGCACGTCGGCCCGGACGTCGCGCCCGGCACCGGCGTCGTCACGCCCGGGCGGCCGTTCGGCGCTCTGGCGCTCCCCGCAGGCGTCGAGCCGCTGCGGCTGCGGCTGTCCGAGGTCGAGCTGACCGCGCTGCGTGCACGTCCCGCGGGCGAGGTCCGCGCCACCGCGCTGCTGGTGCCCGGGTTCACGGGCTCCAAGGAGGACCACCGCGTGCTGCTGCCGCTGCTCGCGGCGCACGGCGTCGACGCGTGGGCCATCTCGCAGCGCGGGCAGGCCGACTCCGGCGCGCTCCCCCGCACCGCCGACCACGCGCTCGACCGCCTGGTCGAGGACGTGCACGAGGTCGCGGCGCTGCTCGGGGCCCCGGTGCACCTGCTCGGCCACTCGTTCGGCGGGACCGTCGCGGCCGCCGCCGCCGTGCACCACCCGGGCGCGTTCCGGTCGCTCACGCTGCTGTGCTCGGGCCCGCACGGCTGGCCGGGCCGCAAGGCGGACCTGCGCGCGCGGCTGCTCGCCGCGGGCGGCGCCGCCGACCTGTGGACCCTCGACAACCCCGACCTCGCCTGGCGCCTCGCGCAGGGCGAGCCGGTCGAGCTCGACCCCGAGGCCGCGTTCCACCGCGAGCGCTCACGGGCCACGAGCACCGCGCAGCTCGTCGCGGCGATCGACATCCTCGCCGACCCCGCCGACGTCACCCCCGCGCTGGCCGCCACCGGGCTGCCGGTGCTGGTCGCGCACGGCGAGCACGACGACGTCGCCTGGCCGCAGGCGTGGCAACGCCGCACCGCCGAGCAGGTGGGCGGGCGCTACGCGGTGCTGCCCGGCGCGGCGCACTCGCCGAACCTCGAGACCCCCGAGGCCACGGCCGACCTGCTGGTCGGCTTCTGGTCCTCCTGCCCTGCAACCGAGTGAAGGACAGCCCTGTGGCACACACCCTGCAGTTCCCCGACGGATTCCGCTGGGGCGCGGCGACCGCCGCGCACCAGATCGAGGGCAACAACGTCAACAGCGACTGGTGGGTGCGCGAGCACGCGGCCGGCACGACGATCGTCGAGCCGTCGGGCGACGCCGCGGACTCCTACCACCGCTACGCGCAGGACATGCGGCTCCTCAAGGACGCCGGCCTGGACACGTACCGGTTCAGCATCGAGTGGGCGCGCATCGAGCCCGAGAAGGGCTTCGTGTCCCGCGCCGAGGTCGCGCACTACCGGCGCATGGTCGAGACGGCGCTCGAGCTGGGCATCACGCCGATGGTCACGCTCATGCACTTCACGGTGCCGCGCTGGTTCTACCAGGAGGGCATGTGGCGGGCCGCCGACGCGGCGGACCGGTTCGCGCGGTACGTCGAGGCGGCGCTGCCCGTGCTGGGCGACGACGTCGAGTGGGTGTGCACCATCAACGAGCCGAACATCGCGGCGATGATCGCGGGCGGCGAGGACCCGGCCAACCTGGTCGCGTACGGGCTGCCCGCGCCGGACCTCGCGGTGGCCGACACGCTGCTCGAGTGCCACCACCGAGCGCAGGAGGTGCTGTCAGGCGTCGGCGGCGTGCGGTCGGGCTGGACGATCGCGACGCAGGCGTTCCAGGCGGAGCCGGGCTGCGAGGACGTCAAGCACGCGTACGGCTACCCGCGCGACGACTGGTACCTGGAGATGTCGAAGGGCGACGACTGGGTCGGCGTGCAGGCGTACACGCGCACGATCATCGGCCCCGACGGCCCGCGGCAGGTGCCGGAGGGCGTCGAGACGACCCTCACGGGCTGGGAGTACTACCCGCCGGCGATGGCCGAGGGCGTGCGCTCGGCGTGGGAGCTCACGGGCGGCGTGCCGGTGTTCGTCACCGAGAACGGCATCGCGACCGCCGACGACGCGCGCCGCATCGACTACACCGAGGCCGCGCTCGCGCACCTGCACGCGGCGATCGCCGACGGCGTCACGGTCGAGGGCTACCTGCACTGGAGCCTGCTCGACAACTACGAGTGGGCCAGCGGCTTCCGTCCCACGTTCGGCCTGGTCGGCTGGGACCCCGAGACGTTCGAGCGCCGCCCCAAGCCGAGTCTGGCGTGGCTCGGCGAGCAGGCGCGGGCGAACGCCCTGACCGTCCGCTGACGGTCGGGACGACGCCGGCGCACGGGCCACCCCTCCCGTGCGCCGGCGTCGGCGTCGGCGTCCCGAGCGGGCCTGCGCTCACCGCGAGCGTTCACCGTCCGTCGACGTCGCCGCCCTCGCTCGCTCGCTTCCACCGCGCGAGGTGGTAGCGCCACCCCTGCTCGTGCTCGTCGGGCAGCGAGCGCGGGGTCCGTGCGCGGACGAACCCCGTCTCGGTCAGGTCGACCACCGTGGACGTCCCGTCCGCGGTCAGACGGATCACGACCTCGAGCGGACGGCCCCACGTCGGCTCGGCCCACGCGAACGCGAGCAGCCGCGGCGCGTCGCACCGGGTCACGCGGCCGGTGGCCGTCGCCTCGACGCCGTCCTCGACCCAGGTCTCGACGAGCGGCGAGCCGACGACGGCGTCGAAGCGCATGTCGGGCCACCACGCGTCGCGCCCCGCCGTCAGGAGCCGCCAGACGACGTCGGGTGACGCGTCGATCCTCGTCCCCACCGTCACCGAGTCGCGCAGCACCCGAGCACGCTACCGACCCGGTGCCGGCGTCGGCCGACCCCGAGCACGTGAACCCCTAGTACGTGAACCGCGCCGTCCGGGTGCGCAGGTCGGCGGCGATCCGGGCCAGGTCGGCCACCGACGTCGTGACCTGGTCCATCGCCTCGTTGGTCGACGTCGCCTGGGTCGCGACGCCGGTGATGGTGCCGGCGATGTCGCCCGAGCCGGTCGCGGCCTCCGTCACCGACCGGGACATCTGGGTCGTCGTGGCGGTCTGCTCCTCGACGGCCGACGCGATGGTCAGCTGGAAGTCGTTGATCGCCGCGATGATGCGCGAGATGTCGCCGATGGCCGCGACGGCCCCGGCGGTGTCGCCCTGGATGGCCTCGACGCGCCGCGCGATGTCCTCGGTCGCCTTGGCCGTCTCCGAGGCCAGCTCCTTGACCTCCCCGGCCACGACCGCGAAGCCCTTGCCGGCCTCGCCCGCGCGGGCCGCCTCGATCGTCGCGTTGAGCGCCAGCAGGTTGGTCTGCGCGGCGATCCCGGTGATGAGCTTGACGACGTTGCCGATCTCCTGGCTCGACTCGCCCAGGCGGCTGACCTGCTCGTTCGTGGTCTTCGCGACGTCTGTGGCCTGCCCCGCGACCCGCGCGGCCTCCGACGCGTTCTGCGCGATCTCCCGGATCGACGCGCCCATCTCCTCGGTCCCCGCCGCGACGGCCTGCACGTTGCGCGACACCTGCTCCGCGGCCGCGGCCACCGAACCCGCCCGCTGCTCGGTCTCTCGCGACGCCGACGCGACCTGCGTCGACGACGCCGACAGCTGCTGCGTCGCCGCGGCGACGGTCTGCGCCCCCTCGACCACGCCGGCGAGCGTCTCGCGCAGCGACCGCTGCGCCTCGGTGAGCGCGGCCGTCATGCGCCCGATCTCGTCCCGCTCGCGCACCGTGGCCTCGACCGTGAGGTCGCCCGCGGCCATCGCGACCACCGCGTCCTGCACACCGCGCACCGAGCGCAGGATGCGGCGCACGGTCACGACCGCGACGCCCGCGGCCAGCACCAGGGCCACGACGACCACGGCCCACAGCACCACGACCGACGTCCGCACCATGCGTGCCGTCGCGGCGGTCGAGTCGCCCGCGAGCGCGTTGAGCTCCTCGACGACCGCCGCGATCTCGGTGTCGGCGTCGGTGCCTCGCACGACCAGGTCGTCGTTGAGGAACACCGGCGCGCGCGGGTCGTCCATCGCGACCATCTCGTGGTACCGGTCGGTGAGGTCCAGGTACGGCTGGATCGCGAGCTCGAGGCGCTCCCCGCGGTCGGGGTCCGCGGCGGTCAGCTCGTCCGTGAGCGTGCCGACCGCGTCACGCGACTCCGCGATCGCGTCGAGCGTCGCCGGGCGCTCGCCCTCGTCCACCGTCATGAGCCGCACGTTGCCGAGCCGCACGGCCGTGAACGCGCGCTGCAGGTCGGACACGCCGCGCAGCGGGCCGATGGCCTCCTGCTCGAGCCGCGTCTGGGCGCCCGCGAGCGCCTGCATGCGCGCGGTCGCGACCCCCGCGACCGCGACGACGACGAGCGCGAGCAGCGCGAGGCACGCGCCGATCTTCACGCCGAGCGACCGGTCGACGAACCAGCGCCACGGCGTCGTCGTCACCCTGGCCCGTGGGACACCGGCCATGAGAAACCCTCCTTGGTCTCGCGCACGACCGTCCTTGGTCGCCGACTCGCTCCCGTCAGCATCGGGTGCGATCGATACACCTTGAGGGGACCGGGTGAAGGTGCACCCGTGTGCGCGCACGCCGATGAGTCCGCGCGACCCGCCGGGTCGGCACCCCCACCGGCACGTACCCACGGGAGGACCGACCATGACCGCACGCCTCAGCCCCTACCTGGGCTTCCACGACCAGGCCCGCGCGGCGATGGACTTCTACGCCGACGTCTTCGGCGGCGCCGCGACGTCGAGCACGTTCGACGAGTTCGGCATGGCCTCCGACCCGGCCGACGCGGGCAAGATCATGCACTCGCAGCTCGAGCTGCCCGGCGGCGGGACGCTCATGGCGTCCGACACCCCGGCGTCGATGCCCGCCCCGGAGCGGCCCGGCGCGGTCGCGCTGTTCGGCGACGCGGCGGACGCCGAGACGCTGCGCGCGGCGTTCGCGCGGCTCGCGGACGGCGGCAGCGACGTCATGCCGATGGCGGTCGCCCCGTGGGGTGACGAGTTCGGGCAGGTCACGGACCGGTTCGGCACGACGTGGCTGGTCAACGTGGCGGGGCAGCCGCAGGGCTGAGCCGCGCGCGACCGACGCTCAGGCCGACGGCTCGTCGCCCGCACCGCCGCCGCGCAGCGCCGCGACGGCCGCGAGCCCGTCACGGGCGGCTGTCACGTCCGCCGCGACGCCGATCCGCGTCCCCACGTCGAGCGCGAGCGCGAACCACGCCTGCGCGTCGGTCGCGCGGCCGGCCGCGAGGTCGAGCGCGCCGAGCGCGTGCGCGGCCGTGCCCTGCACGAGCAGCACGCGCGCCGCGCGGCCCGCCGCGAGCGCCGCGAGCAGCTCACGGCGGCCCGCGTCGACGTCCCCCGTGGCCACCAGCGCCCGCCCCAGCAGGGCGCGCGCCTCGGCGCCGACCGCGGCCTCGAGGTCGGCGCGCCCGGCGAGCGCGGCCCGCACCTGGGCCACGGCGGCGTGCGGGTCGCCGGCCTCGAGCTCGACGCTCGCCAGGGCGGTCCGCACGGCCGCCTCGAGGCTCGCGTCGCCCATCGCGCGCGCGTCGTCGAGCGCGGCGCCCAGCACGGTCCGCGCGCGCGGCAGGTCGCCCAGCGTCTCGAGCATGGTCGCGTGGTTGAGCCGCACGATGCCCGCGTTGTTGCGGTCGCCGACGCGCTCGCTCAGCGCGAGGGCGCGCGCGTAGCCGTCGCACGCCTCGTCGTACCGGCCCAGCAGGCGCAGCGTGTCGGCGCGGTTGCCGACCGCGCGGCCCTCGCTCACGGCGTCGCCGCCGCCCCGCGCGGTCTCCTCGGCGCGGGCGTACGCGGCCGCGGCGGCGTCGAGCCGCCCGAGGCGCTTCTCGACGTTGCCGACGCGGTTGAACGTCTGCCCCGGGCGCGCGTCGTGCCCGGACTCGGCGGCGCGCACGAGCTGCGCGAGGGCCTCGTCGTAGTGCCCGAGCCGCTCGTGCGCGCGGCCCAGGTCGCGGCACGCGCGCGCGACGGCGGCGGGGTCCCCGCCGGTGGCCGCGGCGCCGTGCACCACGAGCGCGTCGCGCCAGCGCGCGACCATGTCGAACCACGGGCCGAGCGCGTCCGACAGGCCCTGCGCGACGTCCGTCAGCCCGAGGTCCGCCGCGAGGGGCGCCGTCGCGACGCACACCGCGCGGTGGGTCTCGAGCCACGCGTGCGCGGCCGCGACGGCGTCGTCGTCCGCCGCACCGTCCGGGGTCCCGCGCGTGTCGGCGGCGTGCGGCGCGACGACCGCGACCCTCGCCGCGGCGCGCTCGGCCAGCCACGCGCCGAGCCGCCCGACGGCGGCGACCACGTCGCTGTGCGCGTCGACCGCCTCCGCCCGTTCGCGGGCGTACCGCCGGACCAGCGCGTGCAGGTGCACGGCACCGTCGGCTCCCGTGCGGACCAGGTGCACGTCGTCGAGCCCCGACAGCACGTCGCGCACCGACCGCTCGTCGGCCCCGACCAGCAGCGCGACGCACACGGGCGGCAGCGGCGCCGGCACGAGCGCGACCCGGCGCAGCACGCGCGCCTCGTCGGGGGCGAGCGCGTCGTACGCGGTGTCGAGCGCGGGCAGCGTGTGCGCCGACGCCTCGATGCGCCGCGCGTGGTCGGCCAGCGACCAGGACTCCTGCCCGGCGATCCGCCCGGCGGCGACGACGAGCGCGAGCGGCAGCCCCTCGCAGGCGGTCGCGACGCGGCGCGCCGCATCGGGCTCGGCGGCGACGCGCTCCGGACCCGCCACGGCGGCGATGAGCGCGACCGCCGCGTCGGGGGGCAGCGGCTCGACGCGCACGTGCACGCCTGCGACCTCGGGCAGCGCGCGGCGCGACGTGACGACGAGCGCCCACCCGGGGGCCGCGTCGGCGACGGCGGTCACGACGTCCGCGTCGGGCACGTCCTCGACGAGCAGCAGCCCCCGCGGCACGGGGGTGGCGTCCCCCGTCCGCGCCTCCGCGGGCTGGGCACCGGTGGGCACCGCACCGGCAGCCGAGGCCCCGGCGGACGAGGCACCGGGAGCCGCGACGAGGTCGGCGAGCAGGTCGCGCGCCTCGACGCCGTCGCCGGGCGTCGGCACCACGAGCACGGGCCGGCCCGTGCCCGCCGCCCACGTGCGCGCGGCGCCGTGCGCGAGCGCGGACTTGCCCACGCCGGGCATGCCGGTGACGACGGCGACGCGGCCCGCGTCCCACGCCGTGGTGAGCGCGTCGACCTCCGCGGCGCGTCCGGTGAGGGCGGCGGGCTCGTCGGGCAGCGGGCGCAGGGTGGTGCGTGGCGCGGCGGCGGGCGACGCGGCCGGCCGGGCGTCGGCCGCACGCCCCGCGACGGCGGCGTGCGCGGCGCGCCACGCGCGCACGTCGTCCTCGCCGCCGCCCAGAGCCCGCACGACGTCGGCGACGAGCTCGACGTCGAGCCGCGCGCGGCCGTCGCGGAACACGTCGTAGACCGTGACGCGGCCCGGGCGCCGCTCGCCCGCGGGCACGCCGCGTGCGGCGCGGACGCGCTCGACGCGCTGCACGAGCTGCGCGAACGACGGCGACCCCGCGTGCGCGCGCAGGGCCCGCAGCGCGCTCGTCAGGTCGTCCCAGCCACGGGGGTCGCCCGGGACGACGGGAGAGGTCACCGGTCGAGACTAGTCATCGGACGTTCGGGTTCGTTCGGACGCCTCGGGCGGCCGGACGCGCGCCCGGCACGATCGGGACGAACCCGTCCTGACCCGCCGTCCCGGAGGTACCCGTGGGATTCCTGTCGTCCCTCAAGAGCTTCTTCTCGTCGTCGTTCCACACGCTCGAGGGCGCGCGCCCGCTCTCGGACGCCGAGCAGCGCGGCCTCGCGCTCGGCGCGGTGTACGCGGCCGAGGGCAGCCTGCCCATGAACGCGCTCACGATGGAGGCCGACCAGCGCACGGCCGCCAGGCTCCTCGCGGGCGCGTGGGACGTGCACGGCCCGCAGGACGTCGAGAACACGTACGCGTTCCTGCTGACCGAGGGCCACCGCGGCTACTACGCGGTCGTCGGGCCCGCGGTCGAGGCGACGTTCGAGCAGCGCCTGGGCCGCCGCGAGTCGGAGGCCAAGGCCGACGAGGTCGCGGCGCAGGCCGCCGCGCGCGGGCTCGACGGCGCCCGGGCCCGCGAGTGGTACCTGGGGTGGCTCGCGTCGGCGAAGGTCGGCGGGCACGGCGAGCTGGTCGACCCGCTGCCGGCGTCGGTCGTCGCGTGGGACGCCGCACGCGTCGTGCACGTGAGCCGGCTGCTGGTCGACGCGGGGTTCGTCGACGAGGCGCGCGCGTACGCGGTGATCGCGCAGGCCGTGGACCTCGCGCGCCCGGCGTACGCGTCGTGGAAGGACTTCGGCGACGCGTTCTGCGCGGGTCGGGCGTTCTGGAAGGCGTCGAACATGCGGGACCCGCTGGACTCCGAGATCGGCAAGTTCACCAGCGCGACCCGGTCGCTGCTGGAGCAGGAGGACTCGCCGTGGCTGACGGTCCGCTGGTGACCTCGTCCCGCTGCGGGCGGCCCGGGCCGGGGGTGCGCTGACGTGCGCCGCCGGCTCGGGCTGCTGCTCGTGACGCTCGTGCTGGTCGCGGTGGGCACCTGGCTCGTCGCGACGTACGGGGAGGAGTGGCGGCCGGCCGTGCACGCGCTGCTCCGACGCGTCGCGTCCGGGATCCTCTGAGCCCGCTGGGGTAGCGGACCTACGATCCCGTGTAGTACATGTACTACATGGGACACAGAGCAGACCCCGCCATCGCGGTCACCGGCCTGCGCAAGGCCTACGGCGACCGGACCGTGCTCGACGGCATCGACCTGGAGGTCGCGCAGGGCGAGGTCGTCGCGCTGCTCGGCCCCAACGGCGCCGGCAAGACCACGACCGTCGAGATCGTCGAGGGCTTCCGGCGCCGCGACGCGGGCGACGTCCGCGTGCTCGGGGTCGACCCCGAGCACGGCGACGACGCGTGGCGCGCGCGCATCGGCGTCGTGCTGCAGTCGTGGCGCGACCACCGCCGCTGGCGCGTCGGCGAGCTCCTCGGCCAGCTCGCCGACGCCTACCGGCCCTACGGCACGCCCGACCGCCCGCGCCCCCGCCCGGTCGACGAGCTGCTCGCGCGCGTCGGCCTCACCGACGTCGCCGACCAGCGCATGGCCACCCTCTCGGGCGGGCAGCGCCGCCGGTTCGACGTCGCCGTCGGGCTGGCCGGCCGCCCCGACCTGCTGATCCTCGACGAGCCCACCGCGGGCCTCGACCCCGCGGCCCGCCGCGAGTTCCACGAGCTCGTGCACGAGGTCGTCGACCTCGACGGCACGGTCGTCCTGCTCACGACGCACGACCTCGCCGAGGCCGAGAACGTCGCCGACCGCATCCTGCTGCTCGCGGGCGGGCGCATCGTCGCCGACGGCAGCCCCGCCGCCGTCGCGCGCGACGTCGCCGGCCCGTCCGAGGTGCGCTGGGCCAGCGGCGGGCAGCGGCACGTGCACAGCACGCACGACCCCGTGGCGTTCACGCGGGAGCTGCTCGCCACCACGCCCGACGTCGCCGACCTCGAGGTCGCGCACGCGAGCCTCGAGGACGCGTACCTGGAGATCGTCCGCCGCCACGAGGCCGGCCAGCCGCTGGAGGTCACCCGATGAGCACGCCCACGCCCCGCGCCCACGCCGTCCGCCTCGGCCTGCGCCGCGGCCTCGCCGACTTCCGCAACATGCTCCGCGCACCCGACGACATGGCCTGGAACGTCGTCATCGGCGTCGCGCTGCTGGTCTACCTCGTGACGCAGCGGCACGTCGAGGTCCCCGGCGCGGGCGGTGCCACGCTGCCCGACCTGGCGATGCCCGGCATCCTCGCCGCCGTCGTCGTGTTCGGCATGGTCATGGGGCCCGCGTTCGCGCTGTCCGCCGACGTCGAGGACGGCACCCTGCTGCGACTGCGCACCACGCCGCGCGGCACGACCACCTACACGGTCGGCGTGGTGCTCGCGCAGGTGCTAGGCGCGTTGCCCATGTTCGTCATCCTGCTCGCGCCGTGGGCGCTGCTGCTCGGGGACCCCATGCACCGGGGCGTCGCCGGATGGGCCGCGCTCGTCGGCTGGATCGTGCTCGGGACCCTCGCGACGCTGCCGATCGGGATCGTCGGCGGTGCGCTCGCCGGACGCACGACCCGCGTGCTGCTGCTCGTCATGGCACCCGTCGTCGCGCTCTCGGCCGTCTCCGGCGTGTTCGGGCCGCAGACGATCCCCGGCTGGGCGAGCGGCGTCGTGCAGGTGTTCCCGCTGTACTGGCTCGCGCACGGGCTGCGGTCCACCACGCTGCCCCCGGGCGCCGAAGGGCTCGAGGTCGGCGGTGCGTGGCACCCCGAGATCGCCGTGCTCGTGCTGCTCGCCTGGGCCGTCGTCGGGCTCGTCGCCGCACCCGCCGTGCTGCGCCGCACGGCCGCCCGCCAGACCGCGGGCGCGCTGGCCGACCGCCTCCACGCCTTCCTGCAGCGCGGCTGACGTGGCGAGCGAACCCACGCCGGGCCGCACCACCGCGGCCGAGACGGTCCACAACCGCATCGCCGTGCTGCGCACCGAGCGCGGCGTCAGCCGCCGCGAGCTCGCCGAGGCCCTCGGCGTGCACTACCAGACCGTCGGGTACCTCGAGCGCGGCGAGTACAGCCCGTCGCTGCACCTCGCACTGCGCATCGCCGCGTTCTTCGACGTCCCCGTCGAGGTCGCGTTCTCGCTCGAGCCGTTCCCGCGGATCGGGTCGTGAGGCCGGGACGTCCCGGCGCGTCCACCGGCGCGGGTCGTAGCATCGCCCGCGTGACCATCGCCACCACGCACGCCGGTTCCCTGCCCCGCACGCCCGAGCTCGCGGCCGCCAACGCCGACCGCGCCGCCGGGCGGCCCCGCGCCGACTGGGACGACTTCCTGCGCGAGCAGGTCGCCGCGCTCGTGCGGCGGCAGGTCGAGCTGGGCATCACGGTCCCGGGCGACGGCGAGTACGGCAAGGCCATGAGCCGCAGCGTCGACTTCGGCGCGTGGTGGTCGTACTCGTTCGCCCGCACGGGCGGCCTCGAGCTCGACGAGTCGATGGCGTGGGCGGTCGAGCGGCACCTGTCGACCCCCGGCGACCTGCGCACGACCGGGTTCGTGCACCGGCGCGACCACCAGCTGTTCGCCGCGGCGTACGAGGACCCGCGCTCGGGCGTCATGGGCGGCGAGGCCCCCACGACCTTCCCGCGGTGCACGGGCCCGCTCACCTACACGGGCCACGACGCCGTCGCGTCCGACGTCGCGAACCTGCGCGCGGGCCTGACCGCCGCGGGGGCCACGGACGGGTTCGTCACCGCGATCGCGCCCGGCTCGGCGGCGCGCCTCACCAACGACCACTACGCGACCGACCGCGACTACCTGTTCGCGTGGGCCGACGTGCTGCGCGAGGAGTACGTCGCGATCCTCGACGCGGGGCTCACGCTCCAGGTCGACGACCCGTCGATCGCCGAGAACTGGGACCAGATCGAGCCCGAGCCCGCGCTCGACGACTACCTCGCGTTCACGGCGCTGCGCGTCGAGGCGCTCAACCACGCGCTGCGCGACCTGCCCAAGGACCGGATCCGTTTCCACCTGTGCTGGGGCTCGTGGCACGGCCCGCACACCACGGACCTGCCGCTGCGCGACATCGTGTCGACCATGCTCGACGTGCACGCCGGCCAGTTCTCGTTCGAGGCCGCGAACGTCCGCCACGAGCACGAGTACCGCGTGTGGGACGACGTCGCGCTGCCCGCGGGTGCGGTGATCCTGCCGGGCGTCGTGTCGCACGCGACCAACGTCGTCGAGCACCCCGAGCTCGTCGCCGAGCGCATCGAGCGGTTCGCCGCGCGCGTCGGCCCCGAGAACGTGATCGCGTCGACGGACTGCGGCCTGGGCGGGCGCGTGCACGAGCAGATCGCGTGGGCCAAGCTCGGCTCCCTCGTCGAGGGCGCGCGGATCGCGTCGGCCCGGCTGGGCTGACACGACGCACGACCACGCCCCGGGCGACGCGCACGCTCGGGACCAACGTCCGGGGTCGTCGCGGGGTCCGGCGCGGTGGGCTGAGGGCATGCGCCGCACGCCCGTCTACTACTACTCGTCCACGAGCGGGCTCGTCCGCACGTTCGCCGAGCGGCTCGACCGCCCCGTGCACAACCTGGCCGAGCGTGAGCACCGGCGCAGCGAGGCCGACGGCCCGTGGGTGCTGCTGACCCCGTCGTACAAGACCGGCAACGAGTCCAACGACACGATCCCCGAGGCCGTGCGCCGGTTCCTGCGCTCGGAGCGCAACCGGCGCCTGCTCGTCGGCGTCATGGGGTCCGGCAACCGGAACTTCGGCGCGTACTACCAGAAGGCGGCGCGCGAGGTCGCGCAGCGGTCCGGGCGGCCCGTGCTGTTCGAGTTCGAGCTGGCCGGCACGCCGTGGGACGTCGAGGAGTGCGAGCGGATCCTCACCGACCTGGACGCCGCGCTCGACGCCCGGCACGCGCAGCGGGCCGGCTGAGCGGGTGCCGTCCCGACCCCGGGACGGCAGGGTGTCCCGCATGGACGACGAGCAGCGCACCCGGTGGCGCGTGCGGCTGCTGACCTGGACCGCCGCGGCCGTCGTGCTCGGGGTCGTCGTCGGGCTGGTCTACGCGGTCTACCCGCTGCTGGTCTGACCCGAGCCCGCCCGGCCTACTCCTCGCCCGCGCCCGTGGCCTCGTCGCCGACCTCGATCCCCGTGATCCGCAGGTCGCTCGCCAGACCCCCCGTCCCGAGCTGCAACGTCACGACGTCCGGCAGCGAGGCGGGGAAGACGTACGAAAACACCCCCTGCTGACCGGCGTCGAGCTGGCCGCCCGTGCCCAACGGCCCGGCCGGGAAGAACTCGCCCGCCGGCCACGTCGCGTTCGTCGCCGCCGCGTAGTCGAGGACGAACACCTGGGTCGCGCCGTCGACGACCGACGTGAAGCCGGTCGCGTTCAGCGGGGACGTCGAGTCCAGGCCACGCCGCGCGGGGTTCTCCCCGGTGAGGAACGCCATGGGGTGCAGACCCGACGCGCCGTCCGCGTTCGCCACCTCGAGGTCCACGACCACGTGCCCGTCGACCCGCCGCGCGCTCGCCGTGACGTCGAACTGCCGCCCGCCGGACTCGACCCGCACGGGCTCACCACCGGTACCGACCGACCCCTTCTCGAACGGCGGCAGCTCGCCCCGGGTCGTCACGTCGACGCTCGTCACGACCGTCGACGTCAGCGTCACCGTGACCCGGCGGTTCAGCGCGCGGTTGTCGTCGGAGTCGTTCGGCACGAACGGCTCACGCTCGCCGCGGCCGTCGACCCGCAGCGGGTACGCGGCGGTGTCGACCACGGCGCCCAGCGCGTCGGCGACCGACTGCGCACGGCGGCGCGACAGGTCGTCGTTGTACGCGTCGTCGCCCTGGTCGTCGGTGTGGCCCACGACCTCGACGGTGCCGGGGGCCCGCTCGGCCAGGCGCTGCGCCACCACGGCGACCGCCCCCTGCGCCGCGGGGTCGAGGTCGGCCGAGTCGAACGCGAACAGCACGTCCGCGCCGAGCGTGATCTCGAGCCGCTCGGCGGACTCGACGGTCTGCACGGCGCCCTCGAGCTCGCGGCTCGTCTGCTCCAGCGGGTACGTCCCGGCCTCGACCACCGCGTCGAGGTCGAGCACGGGCGCCGGGTCGGGCGTCGCCGCCGCGCTCGACGTCGGGCTCGCGGTCGCGGCGCGTGCGTCCTGCTGCGCCGGGGTCAGCGCCACCGGCACGTCGCCGTCGACCACGGGGACGCCCGCGATGAGGGGCGCACCGGGCACGAGCACCGCGAGGTGCTCGACGCCGGCGGGTGGCGCCGCGTACGGCAGCTGCACCCGCACGCCGTCGACGGAGCGGACGTAGACACCCTCGCCCGGGGCGACGACCGGCCGCTCGTCCGCCCCGAGCCCGGCGTGGTGCGCCACGTCGTTCTGCAGGTCGAGCAGCCGGATGGCCGTGGGGCCGAGGGTCGGGACGATGCGCGACGTCGCACCCCACCCCTGCAGGAAGACGTCGACGTCCTCGCCCGCGCCGGGGACGCCGAGGTCCAGCGTGAGGACGACCAGGTCGTCGGCCCGCACCAGCGGGTGCACGTCGACACGCACGTCGTGACCGTCCGACGGGATCGTCACGGTCTCGACGACGGCCTCCGGGTCGAGGGCGGCGGCCGACGGGCTCGCCGACGCGGCGCCGCCCGTCGGCGACGGCTGCGGGTCGGCGGTGCAGGCCGCCAGCAGGACGGTCAGCGCGACCGCGAGGACGGCGGGGACGGGACGGGGACGCAACGGGCCTCCAAGGACGACCGGACGGCGGGCGGGGTACCGGGGCTAGCGGCCGGCGGGGTCCGCGGCGACGGGCACGTCGACGATGCGGAAGTCGGTGTCGAACGAGATGCCGGTGCCGACCTGGAACGTCACCGCGTCGGTGGCCATGCGCGGGTAGACGAACGAGTAGACCCGGCTCTGCCCGCCGTCGATCCGGCTCGCACCCTGCAGGTCGGTGAGCGTCAGCCACTCGCCGTCGGGCGCGCGCTCGGTGGTGCCGATCCGGTAGTCCATCGGGTAGAGCTTCGTCGCGCCGTCGAGGATGACGGCGCGCCCCGAGATGTCCATCGGGGTGTCGGTGCCCTTGCCCCGGTGCGACGACCACCCGCGCAGCGACGGGAACACCATGCCCGTGTCCGCGTAGTCGTCGATTCCCCGCACGGTCAGGTCGACGACCACGTGCCCGTGCACGGTGCGCGCGGACGCCTTCACCTCGTGCACGCGCCCGCTGGCGACGACCAGCGGCTCCTCGCCCTGGCCGAGCAGACCCTTGTCCCCGAACGGCGGCAGCTCGCCCGTCGCGGTCACGTCGGTGCGGGTCGTGACGGTCGACGTCAGGCTCACGGCGACACGACGGTTCAGCGCGCGGTTCTCGTCCGAGTCGTTCGCGACGAACGGCTCGGTCTCACCGCGCCCCTCGACATGCATGCGGTAGTCGGGACCGACGAGCGGCCCCAGCGCGTCGGCGACGGCCTGCGCACGCTGCCGTGAGAGGTCGAGGTTGTACGCGTCGTCGCCCTGGTCGTCGGTGTGCCCGACGACGCCCACGGTGCCGGGCTCGCGCTCGGCGATGCGTGCCGCGACGAGCGCGATCGCCTCGCCGGCGGCGGGGGTCAGCGTCGCCTGGTCGAACTCGAACAGCACGTCGGAGCCGAGCTGCACGTCGACCCGCTCGGTCGACTCGACGGTCTTGACCGCGCCCTCGAGCTCGGCCGAGGCCGAGTCCAGCGGGAACACCGGCGCGTCGACGATCTCGTCGACCGCGATGCGCTCGGGCTCGGGGGCAGGCGACGGGGTGGCCGTCCCCGTGCTCGTCGCCGTCGGCGTCGGGCGCGGGGCGTCCGGACGCACGCTCGACGGCACGTCGCCGTCGATCACGGGCACCGACGCGACCAGGGGCGCACCGGGCAGGAACAGCGACATCTCCGTGACGTCGGCGTCCGGGGCCGCGTACGGGATCTGCAGCCGCGTGCCCTGCGGCCCACGCAGCCACTCCCAGTCCTTCGGCGCGACGACCGGCTTCTTGTCGGCGCCGACCGCCGCGTGGTGCACGACGTCGCGCTCGAGGTCGACGAGGCGCACGTTCGCCGGGTCCGACAGCGTGAGGTTCGTCGCCGTCGGCCCGCCGAAGCCGTAGACGACGACGTACCCGCTCTCGCCGAGGTCCTCGAGCGGCGTCAGGTCGAGCGTGAGGACCGCGAGGTCGCCGTCCCGCACGACCGGGTGCACGTCGACCCGCACCTCGATGCCGCCCTCGGGGATGACGGGGGACGCCACGACGTCCTCAGGCTGCGGCCCGGCGTCGACGCTCGCCGCGGGCGACGAGGTGGGCGACGGGTCTCCGTCGCCGGCGGTGCAGGCGGTCAGCAGCAGCGGCAGCAGGGCGACGAGCGCGACGGCGCGGCCGGGACGGGGACGCACGGGAACCTCCGGGGTCGACGGGGAGGGCACCCATGATGCCGGACTTGTCCCGACCCGTCGGGTGCGCGGCGGCGCCGTCACCCGGATGCGCCGGGCCTGCACCCGGTCGGCGCCGGGCGTCAGCGTGCCGTGACCGCCCACCGCCCGGCCGTGAGGTCGGCCAGCCGCGGCAGGATCACGTCGCCCGCGACCCGCAGGCCGTCGTGCAGGTGCTCGTTGGTGACCCACACCTGGCTGCTCCCGAGCCCGGACGCGGTCGCGAGGGCCAGGTCGAGGTCGACGTACGGGTCGTCGTAGTACTGGACCGCCGCGACCGGGACCTCGTTGGCCGCGAGCCGGTCGGTGTCGTAGAGGTCCGGCCACGACGTGCGCGCCGCGAGCTCCTCGGCCGCCGCGCGGAACGGCCGCAGCGCCGCGACCTGCTCGAACATCCACGGGTAGACGGCCTCGCCCGTGAGCTGCACCGGCCGCGCACCGGCCGCGAAGTCCGCGTGCCGCGCGTGCTCGGCGGCCGCGGCCCAGCCCGGCGCGCGCTCGCCCTGGTGGTAGATGACCTCCTGCAGCACGAGGTACAGCGGGTTGGTGTCGAAGCCCGTGCGGGCGGCGACCTGCGCGAGGAACCCGGGCGCGGGCTCGCCGCGGCGGTCGAGCGCGGTGTCGAGCAGCCAGTGCAGGTCGTCGACGCCCGTGCTCATGCCGAGCGGCATGCCGAGGGTCTGCAGGCGCTCGACGCTCAGGACGTCGCCGGTGGGGAGCCGGACGTCCCCGGCGGCGACGCGGTCCGCGAGCCGTGCCAGCAGGGCGACGTCGTCGGGGAACGCGCGGGCCAGCGCGGCGTTGCGCGCGCGCTGCCGCGGGTAGGTCGCGGCGTAGACGTCCTCCGCGGTCGCGCCGGCGGGCGGCAGGCCGCCCGTCACCCAGCACGCGTCGAGCGCCTCGGGGTGCCGCGAGAGGTAGGTGAGCGTGCAGAAGCCGCCGTACGACTGGCCGAGGGTCGTCCAGCGGCGGCCGCCGTAGACCGTGCGGCGCAGGTGCTCGGCATCCTGGACGATCGCGTCGGCGCGGAAGCACGCGAGGTAGTCGGCGGCGGTGCGCGGGTCGTCGAACGCGGCGACGTCGGCGGCGTCGACGCGGGTCGAGCGTCCCGTGCCGCGCTGGTCCAGCAGCACGACGCGGTGCGTGCGCAGCGCGGTCGCGAGCCAGCCGCCGGGCGTGGGGCGCGGGGCCATGCCGCCGGGGCCGCCCTGCAGGAACAGCAGCAGCGGCAGGTCCTCGGCGTCCCGCGTGGGGTCGACGACCTCGCGCGCGAACACCTCGAGCGCGCCGAACCGGTGCGGGTCGGCGTGGTCGACGGGGACCTCGACGCGGTGCTCGCGCACCCGGAACCCGGTCATGGCGTACTCGTGCGTGCTCACGCGCCCCACCCTAGGCGTGGTCAGCAACGTTTCGCCCTCCGCCGATTGCAAGTTCGGTCGCCCGAAACTAGCCTCACCGGCATGCCCCGGACCCGCGCCCTCGCCGCCCTCGCGCTCGTCGTCGGGCTGCTCGCGGCGTGCTCGCCGGGCGCTGCCGGCACCACCCCCGCCGACGACCCGGACGACGACCGACCCGTCGTCCTCACGACGTTCACGGTGCTCGCCGACATCGCGCGGAACGTCGCCGGCGACCACCTGCGCGTCGAGTCGATCACGCGCGTCGGCGCCGAGATCCACGGCTACGACCCCACCCCCGGCGACGTCGCCCGCGCGCGCGACGCCGACCTCGTGCTCGACAACGGGCTCGGGCTCGAGGCCTGGTTCGCGCAGTTCCTCGACGGCGTCGACGTGCCGCACGTCGTCGTCTCCGACGGCGTCGACGTCCTCGACGTCACCGAGGACGCCTACGCGGGACGCCCCAACCCGCACGCGTGGATGAGCCCGCTGCGCACGCAGGTGTACGTCGCGAACATCGCCGACGCGTTCGCCGCCCTCGACCCCGCGCACGCCGCCGACTACCGCGCGAACGCCGCGGCGTACTCCGCCGAGCTGCAGCGCGTGCACGACGAGCTCACCGCCGCCGTCGCGACCCTTCCCGAGCGGCAGCGCGTGCTCGTGACCTGCGAGGGCGCGTTCACCTACCTCGCGCACGACGCCGGCCTCGACGAGCACTACCTGTGGGCCGTCAACGCCGAGCGGCAGTCCACGCCCCGCCAGGTCGCCGCCGTCATCGACGTGGTCCGCGAGCGCGACGTGCCCGCCGTGTTCTGCGAGTCCACGGTCTCGGACACCGCGATGCGGCAGGTCGTCGACGCGAGCGACGCGACGTTCGGCGGCACGCTCTACGTCGACTCGCTGTCCGAGCCCGACGGCCCCGTGCCGACCTACCTCGACCTGCTGCGGCACGACGTGCGCACCGTCGTCGACGGCCTGACGGGGGGTGCGTCGTGACCGGGCGCGCCGAAGCGACGCCCGCCGGCGCCGCGGGTACGACGACGCCCGCCCTGGACGTCCGCGGCCTGCACGTGCGCTACGGCGACGTCACCGCGCTCGACGGCGTCGACCTCACGCTCGCGCACGGGCGGGTCTGCGGCCTCGTCGGCGTCAACGGGTCGGGCAAGTCGACGCTCTTCAAGTCCGTCATGGGGGTCGCCCGGCCCGACTCCGGGACCGTCCGCGTCGACGGCGGCGACCCCGCGACCGCCCGCCGCCGCGGCGCCGTCGGGTACGTCCCGCAGAGCGAGGACGTCGACTGGTCGTTCCCCCTCGCGGTGCGCGACGTCGTCATGACCGGCCGGTACGGGCACCTCGGGTTCACGCGGCGCCCCCGCCGCGCGGACCACGCTGCCGTCGACGACGCGCTCGCGCGCGTGGGCCTCGCCGACCTCGCCGACCGGCAGATCGGTCGGCTGTCGGGCGGGCAGCGCAAGCGCGCGTTCGTCGCGCGCGGCATCGCCCAGGGAGCGACCGTGCTGCTGCTCGACGAGCCGTTCGCGGGCGTCGACAAGGCGTCCGAGGCCATGATCACGCGCCTGCTGCGCGAGCTCGCCGCCGACGGCGCCGCGGTCCTGGTCTCGACCCACGACCTCGCGGCGCTGCCCGCGCTCGCCGACGAGGCCGTGCTGCTGCACCGGCACGTCCTCGTGCACGGGACCCCGCAGGACGTGCTGCGCCCCGAGAACCTCGCCCGCGCGTTCGGGCTCGACCCGCTCGGAGGTGCGCGGTGACCGTGATCGACCTGCTGACCCAGCCGCTGACGTACGACTTCATGGTCCGCGCGCTGGTCACCGTGCTCGTCGCATCCGTGGTGTGCGCGGTGCTGTCGTGCTGGCTCGTGCTCGTGGGCTGGTCGCTCATGGGCGACGCCGTGTCGCACGCGGTGCTGCCGGGCGTCGTGCTCGCGTACGTCGTCGGCGCGCCGTTCGCGGCCGGGGCCGTGGTGTTCGGCGTCCTCGCGGTCGTGCTCATCGGGTTCGTGCGCGACACCAGCCGCGTCAAGGAGGACGCCGCGATCGGCATCGTCTTCACGTCGCTGTTCGCGCTCGGACTCGTGCTGGTCTCGGTGACGCCGAGCCAGACCGACCTCAACCACATCGTCTTCGGCAACCTGCTCGGCGTCTCGCGCGCCGACCTCGCGCAGGTCGCCGCGCTCGGCGTCGTCGTGCTCGCGCTGCTGCTGCTCAAGCGCCGCGACCTCACGCTCTACGCGTTCGACCCCACCCACGCGCACGCGATCGGCCTGCACCCGCGGCGCATCGGCGCCCTGCTGCTGGGGCTGCTCGCGCTCACCGCCGTCGTCGCGCTGCAGGCCGTCGGCGTCGTGCTCGTCGTCGCGCTGCTCGTCATCCCCGGCGCGACCGCGTACCTGCTGACCGACCGGTTCGCGCGCATGCTCGTGATCGCGCCCGTCATGGCCGCCTCGTGCGGCGTCGTCGGGCTGTACGCGAGCTACTACGCCGACACCGCGTCCGGGCCGACGATCGTCCTCGCGCAGGGCGTCGTGTTCGCGCTGGTCCACCTGTTCGGCCCGCGCCGCGGCGTCGTGACGACCCGGCTCGCCCGCCGGCGCACGGCCGGTGCCGCCCCCGCCACGACACCCAGCGCCTGACCCTCACCACCTGACCCTCACCGCCGAGCGCACCACGACGCGCCCGAGTGCGCCCGCGACGAGCGGCGCACTCGGCGGCGTCCTGGCGCACTCGGCGACAGGGGCCGGGGGCCGGGGCGGGGAATGAGGGGTGCCGGGCTCGAGTTGTGCACGGCATGCCCCTCGTCGGTGAGTACGCCCCCAGCACGTCGGAGTTCGCCCGCGAGCAGGTCGAGCTGATCGAGAGCTCGGGCGGCACGCGCGGCACCACGCTCAACGACCGGCCCGTCGTCGTGCTGTGGACCCTCGGCGCGAAGAGCGGCAAGATCCGCAAGACGCCGCTCATGCGCGTCGAGCACGACGGCGAGTACGCGGTCGTCGCGTCGATGGGCGGCGCGCCGACGCACCCCGTCTGGTACGGCAACCTGCTCGCGCACCCGCTGGTCGAGCTGCAGGACGGGCCCGTGCGGCGCGACTACGTGGCCCGCGAGGTCACGGGCGCCGAGCGCGACGCCTGGTGGGCGCGCGCGACCGCCGTGTGGCCCGACTACGACACCTACACGACGCGCACCGACCGGCAGATCCCGGTCGTCGTGCTCACGCCCGCTCCCTGACGGGCCGGCCTGCGCCTGACGAGCAGGTCCACGCGCCGACAGGTGCTGGATCGCACTCTCGGCGCGAGCCGGTGCCGGATCGCACTCTCGGCGCGAGCCGGTGCCGGATCGCACTCTCGGCGCGAGCCGGTGCCGGATCGCACTCTCGCCGCCGGAGGGTGCTGGATCGCACTCTCGGCGTGAGAGAGCGATCCAGCACCGACCCGGGGACCCGGGGCCGACGGGTGGCCGGACGACGAGGCCCCGGCCCGGATCGCTCCGGGCCGGGGCCTCGTGCCGTGCGTGCCGTGCGTCAGGCGGTGTGGTTCGTGCCCGTCGACGACCCGGTGACCGCGTTGCCGGCGATGCTCGCGACGAGCGTGCTGAGGTCGAGCCCCGTGAGGGACTTGATGACCTCCTGGCCCTCGCCCAGCACCTGCCCGACCGTCTTCGTCACGGCCGACGCACCGTCGGTCGAGACGACCGTGAGCTGGTCGATGCCGCTGATCGGCTCGGCCGCGGCCCGCACGATCTCGGGCAGCAGCGCGATGACCTGCTGCGCGAGGACGGCCTCGCCCTGCTCGCGCAGCGCCTCGGCCTGCGCGTGCGTGGCCTCGGCCTGCGCAAGACCCTCGGCCTTGGCGGCCGCGGCACGGGCCAGACCCAGCGCCTCGAGCGCCTTGGCCTCGGCGAGCTGACGGTCGCGCTCGGCGTTGCCGGCGCGGATGGTCGCCTCGGCCGCGGCCTCGGCGTCCTGCACGGTCGCGATCTTGTTGGCCTCGGCGACCTTCATGCGGCGGTACGCGTCGGCCTCGGCGGCCGCGTTGGCGGCGTCACGCTCGGCGTTGGCCTGCTGGACCGCGGCGTACGCGGACGCCTCGGCCGGCTTGCGGACGTCGATGTCGAGCTGCTCCTCGGTGACCTTCGCCTTCTCGGCGAGGGCCTCGCGCTCCTGGAGCGCCACCAGCTTGTCCTGCTCGGCGCGGGCCAGCTGACCGGCGGCGTTCGCCTGGGCGTTCGCCTTGTCGGTCTCGGCCTTGATGCCGGCCTGCTTGAGCGCGAGGTCGCGCTGGCGCTCGGCGATGGACTCCATCGCCTGGATCTTCGCGAACTCGGAGACCTGCTGCGCCTCGGCCTCCTTGACCTCGGCGACCTGGCGGGCGCGCGCGGCCTCGGCGCGGCCGAGGTTCGCGAGGTAGTCGGAGCCGGGCGTCGAGATGTCGGAGATGTTGAGCAGGTCGACCTGCAGACCCTGCTCGGCCAGGTCGGTCTTGGTCGAGTTGACCACCGCGTCCTGCAGCGACTTCCGGTCGCTGATGATCTGCTCGATCGTCATGTCGCCGATGATCGAGCGCAGCGAGCCTTCGAGGGACTCCTTGATGACGTCGGTCAGCGTGGCCTGCTGCGACAGGAAGCGCTGCGCGGCACGCCGCACACCCTCCTCGTCGCCCCGGACCTTGAAGTTGATGGACGCCTTGATGGCGAGCTTGATGCGGTTCTTGTCGACGCCCTCGACGGTGATGCCGATCTGCCGCTGCTCGAGCGAGATCGGGAAGCCCTGCTGCAGCACGGGCCACACGAACACGCGCCCGCCGACGACCACGCGCTGGCCCGCGTCGGCCGCCGCGTTCCGGCCGGCGCCGCGCCCGACGATGATGAGGGCCTCGTTCGGGGGCACCCGGCGGATGCGCTTGGTGATGAGGGCGATCACCGCGACGAACGCGATGATGAGGGCGCCGACGGCCAGCACGGTCGAGCCGCTGCCCTGCGTGAAGTCGAACATGGTGGGTCCCGGCCGGGCCGGGGCTCCTTCCTCTCGGTCCTGCTCGGGTGGTGCGGCCGCCGCACGCGGCGGCGGGGTGGAGCGGGGTGGGACGGGGCCGGCGCGCGTCAGCTCGCGCGGACGACCTGCACGCGCGAGCCGGAGACGCCGACGACGACGACGCGGGTGCCCGCGGGGATGTCCTCGTGCGACCACGCCAGGCGGGCCTCGAGGTCGCGCACGCCCTCGAGGCGGACCTCGCCGCCGCCGGGGCCGGTCGTCGCGGTCGTCATGCCGTACGCGCCGTCGAGGGGCGGCGGGGGTGCGTCCTCGGTGTCCGACAGCCGCTTGATGAGCAGCTGCGCGACGGCCCCGGCGACGATCGCGAAGCCCACGCCGATGACGTACGCCCACACGGTCGCGAGGTGGGAGTTGAGGACGATGACGCCGCTCGCGCCGAAGACGACGGAGCCCACGCCGGCGGCGATGCCGGAGAACCCGCCCTCACCGACGCCGATCGACTCGAACACGTCGCCGAAGACGAGCGACGCGAGCAGGACGACGAGGCCGAGGCCCCCGACGACGAGGAAGACGGTCACGTGAGGGGGTCCCTTCGGTGGCTTGCGCGTCAGTATGCCGCAGATGCCACCGTCCCGGCCGGGCCCCTGGACCCAGCCGGACGCGCGTCCGGGTGAACCGCGTGCACGGACAGCCGCAGGTCACGGGCACGCCCGCGGCTCAGCCGTGCGCGCCGCCTTCGAGCTCCGACTCGGCCAGCGCGACGGGACGGCCGCGTCCGAGCATCGAGTTCCGGTAGGAGAACGTCGCGTAGACCACCGCACCGACCGCGACCCACACGAGGAACCGCAGCCACGTGAGCGTCGTGAGGTTGAGCATGAGCCACAGGCACGCGACGCCCGCGACGACCGGCAGCACGGGCGACCACGGCACGCGGAAGCCGCGCGGCAGGTCGGGCCGCGAGCGGCGCAGCAGCGGGACGCCGAAGCTGACGAGGACGAACGCGGACAGCGTGCCGATGTTGATCATCTCCTCGAGCAGCTCGACCTCCGAGAGCCCGGCGATGAGCGCGACGACGACCCCGGCGCCGATCTGCAGCCACATCGGCGTGCCGAACCGCGGCGACGTGCGGGACACCGCCCGGGGCAGCAGACCGTCGCGGCTCATCGCGAAGACGACGCGCGTGAGCCCCAGCAGCAGCACCATGAGCACGCTCGTGAGGCCCACGAGGATGCCGACCGAGATCACCTTGCCCGCCCAGTCGGCCCCGACCAGCACGAACGCGGTGGTGAGGGACGGCGAGTCGGACGCCGCGAGGTCGCGGTAGCTCACCATCCCGGTGACGACGACCGTCACCAGCACGTACAGCACGGTGACGAGCGCGAGCCCGCCGAGGATGCCCTTGGGCACGGCCCGCTGCGGGTCCTTGGTCTCCTCCGCGGTGGTCGCGACGACGTCGAACCCGATGAACGCGAAGAACACCAGCGCGGCGCCGGACAGGATGCCCATGACGCCGTACGTCGTGGGCTCGAAGCCCAGCAGGAACCCGGTGAGCGGCTGGTGCAGGCCGCTCGTGCCCGCGGGGGCCGGCTCGGCGGGCGGCACGAACGGCGTCCAGTTCTCGGCCTTGACGTAGAAGAACCCGGTGACGATCACGAACAGCGTGATGCCGACCTTGATGATGGTGAACACGCTGTTCACGCGCGTCGACAGACGCGTGCCGACCGCCAGCAGCGCGGTGAAGACGCCGACGATGAGCATGGGTCCCCACGCGACGTCGACACCCCCGACGCTGACGACCGTCGGCACGTCGACGCCGAACAGCCCGAACGCGTCGGACAGGTAGACGCCCCAGAACTTCGCGATGACGGCCGAGGCCAGGAGCATCTCGAGGATCAGGTCCCAGCCGATGATCCACGCCACGAACTCGCCCATGGTCGTGTACGAGTACGTGTACGCCGACCCCGCCACGGGCATGGTGGACGCGAACTCGGCGTAGCACATGATCGCGAGCCCGCACACGACGGACGCGATGACGAACGACAGGATCACCGACGGGCCGGCGTGCCGGGCGGCGGCGGTGGCCCCGACCGAGAAGATGCCCGCGCCGACCGCGACCGCGACGCCCAGGACCGCGAGGTCCCACGCGGTGAGCGTGCGCCGCAGCTGCCGCGACGGGTCGTCGACGGCCGCGAGCGCGTCCTCGACGGACCTGCGCCGCAGGATCCCGCGGGGGCCGGAGATCCCTCCCGTGCCCTGCCGTGCCGTCATCGCTCCCCCTCGGGTGTCGTGCGCATCACCGGGTGAGCATGACGCGCGAGCGCCCCACGGTCCACCGGACGTACGTCCCGGCACCCGCGTGCGGCGTCGGGCGGCGCACCCGCGGCCCGGGTCGCGCGCCGGGCGTGCGCGCGGCCCGCGCCGCCCGCAGGGTGGGGTCATGGCTGAGCGCACGCGCGACGACGGGCCCGACGACCAGCACCTGCCGCCCGACGGCGTCGACGACGCGACCGTCGAGGCGGTCGGCGGGGTGACGGCCGCGTTCGAGGTGGTCGAGCACGCACGCGGGATGCTCTACGCGTTCCACCGTCTGGTCGGGCGTGCGGACATGGAGCTGCAGGAGGCCCTCGACCGGCTCGCGGAGGCGGGGCACGCCGAGCTCGCGGACCGCGTGCGCGCCGACGTCGTGGGGCGGGACGTGCTGCCGGGCCGGTGGACGTTCCAGGTGGTCGAGGAGTTCGACGCGGGGTACCACCACGCGTTCGCCGACGCCGAGCGACTGGTCCGCGACGAGCTCACCGCGGGCCGGCGGCACGTCTACGAGGCGCGGCTGAAGGAACGTGAGCGCACGCACGGGCGTCCGGGGCACGAGGCGCTGCCGGAGGACGTCGAGGCCTGACGCGCCCGGCCGGGCGACGGGCGCCGGCCGGTCGCGGGCCGGACCCGTCCGGACCGGTGCACGGCCCGCCCCCAGGTGCCCGTGGCGCGCACCACGTCCCCGACCGCGCGCGTCGACGGGCGCGGTGTCGGACCCGTCGGGCAGGGTGTGCGCCCGTGACCTCGCTCGACGCCCTCGTCCGCGCCGCCGCCCGCCCTGCGCCGCGCCCTGGTGGGCGGCGCCGCCGGCGCGCGTGGCCGTGGACGGTGCTGCTGCTCGTCGCGCTCGCCGCGGGCCTGGGCGGGCCCGTGTGGCTCGACGCCCGGGCGGCGGCCCGGTACCCGGTCACGGCGGTGGACCTCGCGGCCGGGCGTGCGGCGCTCGACTCGCTCGCCGTGAAGGGCCGGGCCCCGCGCACGGGCTACGCGCGCGAGGAGTTCGGCCAGGCGTGGGCCGACGTCGACCGCAACGGCTGCGACACCCGCAACGACGTGCTCGCGCGGGACCTGTCCGACGTGACGACCGACCCCGGGACGCGCGGGTGCGTCGTGCTCACGGGCACGCTCGACGACCCGTACACCGGCACGACGATCGCGTTCGAGCGCGGCGAGCGGTCGTCGCAGGTGCAGATCGACCACGTCGTGGCGCTGTCGGACGCGTGGCAGAAGGGCGCGCAGGGCTGGACCGCCGAGCAGCGCCGGGCGTTCGCGAACGACCCCGCCAACCTGCAGGCCGTCGACGGCCCGACCAACCAGCGCAAGGGCGCGGGCGACGCGGCCACGTGGCTGCCGCCGAACGCGGGCTACCGGTGCGTGTACGCGCTGCGGCAGACCACGGTGAAGGCGGCGTACGGGCTGTGGGTCACGCGCGCCGAGCACGACGCGCTCGACCGTGAGCTGGGCCGGTGCGTGGTCGCCAGCTGAGCTCAGGACGCCAGGCGCTCCCGGGTGCTGCGCGGGGCGACGTCGACCGGTTCGCTGATCTGCACCCACAGGTCGTCGAGCGAGAGGCCGAGCACGGCGGCGAGCGCGGCGATCGTCGGGAAGGACGGCGTCGCGACACGACCGGACTCGATCTTGCGCAACGTCTCGGGCGAGAGGCCCGCGTCGAGCGCGGTCTCGAGGATGGTGCGGGCGCCGCGGGCACGACGCAGGAGAGCGCCGAGGCGCTTCCCGCGCTCGACCTCGGCGGGCGTGAGCGGCAGGCGGACCATGGGCCGATGATAGTACCGGTACTTTCGTGCCGGTATTGTTATCGGCACGACGCTCTCGTCGCGCTCGACCGCGGCGACCGCCCCACCACGCTCCTCCCGCGAAGGACCCCCGCATGATCGAGATCCTGTCCCCGTCCGAGCTGGTCCGCGCCCGCGTGACCGGCCGGCTCGTCGCCGACATCCTGGCCGAGCTGCGACGCCGGACCCGGGCCGGCACCAACCTGCTCGACATCGACGCGTGGACCGCGCAGATGATCCGCGACGCCGGTGCGCAGTCCTGCTACGTCGACTATGCGCCGTCGTTCGGCCGCGGGCCGTTCGGGCACTACGTCTGCACGTCGGTCGGCGACGCCGTGCTGCACGGCCTGCCGCACGACCGCGTGCTCGCCGACGGCGACCTGCTGACCCTCGACCTCGCGGTGATGAAGGACGGCATCGCCGCCGACGCCGCGATCAGCTTCGTCGTCGGGGAGCGGCCGTCGCCGCAGGCCGACGCGCTCATCGACGCGACCCGGACGGCGCTCGCGGCGGGGATCGCCGCGGTCCGGCCCGGCGCGCGCATCGGCGACCTGTCCCACGCGATCGGCACCGTGCTCACCGGGGCCGGGTTCCCCGTCAACACCGAGTTCGGCGGTCACGGCATCGGCTCGACGATGCACCAGGACCCGCACGTGCCCAACACCGGGCGCCCCGGCCGCGGCTACACCCTGCGCCCCGGCCTGCTGCTCGCGCTCGAGCCGTGGGTCATGGCCGACACCGACGAGCTCGTCACCGACGCCGACGGGTGGACGCTGCGCAGCGCGACAGGCTGCCTCACTGCGCACACCGAGCACACCGTCGCCGTCACCGAGGACGGGGTCGAGATCCTCACGCTGCCGACCTCGGCCTGACCGCCGGGTCCACGGCAGCCGGGCGATCGCGCCCGGGCCGCCCCGGCGGTCCGGGCGCACGTCCGTCAGGTGCGGGACCGTCGCACGTGCCGACCGCCGACGGGTGTCAGGCGCCCCGGCGCGCGTGGATGTCGACGCCGGGCCCCGCGACGCCGCCCAGGTGACGCGTGACGGTCCGGGCCGCGTGGACGACCGCGCGCGCGTGCTCCTGCACGGCCGCGGCCGGCATGCGCGAGGCGGGTGCCACGACCGCGAGCGCACCGACGACGTCGCCCGTGTGGTCGAGCACGGGCGCGGCGACGGCACGCAGGTCCGGGTCGAGCTCGCGGTCGTCGACCGCGAAGCCACGGCGGCGGGTGCGCATCAGCTCGGCGCGCAGCTCGCCCGGGTCGGTGATCGAGCGCGGTGTCGCCGCGGGCAGGCCGGCCGCGACCGCGCGGTCGACGAGCGACGGCGCCGCGAACGACAGGATCGCCTTGCCGCTGGCCGAGCAGTGCATCGGCACGCTCGCGGGAACACGGCCCGTGGCACGGCCCGCCGCGCCGGGGGCGGCACGCCGCCCCGCGACCCGCACCTGCAGCCCGTCGGGCACGGAGAGCAGCGACGTGCAGCCGCTCGTGCGCGCCAGGTCGTCGAGCGGGCCGGCGGCGACCGTCTCGACGTCGAGGCTCGCGAGGTAGGCGTGCCCCAGGCGCAGCGCGCCCGGCCCGAGCCGGAACCGGCTGGTGCTCGCGTCGCGGCGCAGCAGCTCGGCCTCGAGCAGCGGCGCCGCCAGACGCAGCACGGTGGACTTGTGGACGTCGAGGCGGCGGCCGATCTCGGCGGCCGTCAGACCGGCCGGGTCGGAGTCCTGCGCGCACACCTCGAGGAGGGCGAGCGCACGCCGCAGCGAGAGCGACTCGTTGCGCGCCGGGCGGGCCTCGTCGTCCGGTGTTGTGCTCACCGCATCACTGTCCCAGACCTGGACGCTCGTCCCGTAGGACGTCGGCCTGGTGTCGCCCCGTGCACACCGACGCGCACCCACGTCCCACCGACGGGTGACGCCGCAGGTCAGGACGCCGGCCAGGCCGCGAGGAGCCACGCCCCGCCGGCGGCGAGGGCGGCGACGCACACGAGCAGCAGGACCGCCACCCAGACGACGGCCGGCAGGTGGGTCAGCCCCGCGAGCAGACCCGCGTCGGACGTGTCCCGGCCACCGCGCCGTGCGAGGCGGCCGCGCTGGGCCTGCATCTCGAGGACGGCGCGTGGCGCACCGAGCAGCAGGAACCACGTCAGGCCCGCCGCGACGACGGTCTGCACGCCCGCGGGCGCCCACCCCGTGACGCCGACGAGCACGGCTCCGCTGACCAGCACCGCCCACAGCCCGTACCAGTTGCGGATCTGCAGCAGCACCAGCACGACGACGACCAGCAGCAGCCACAGCACGCCCAGCGCGTACCCGCGGGACAGCAGCCACGCGGCGGCGACGCCCAGCACCGCCGGGCCCGGGTAGCCCGCCGCGACGGTCGCGACCATGCCCGGCCCGCGGGGCTTGCCGCGCGAGACCGTCAGGCCCGAGGTGTCCGAGTGCACGCGGATCCCCGACAGCCGACGGCCCACGAGGACCGCGACGCCCGCGTGCGCGGCCTCGTGGACGATCGTCAGACCGTGCCGCAGCAGGTGCCAGACGCCCGGCACGAGCAGCGCGACCAGGACGACCGCCCCCACGACGAGCACGGTGGTCCGGTCGGGTGCCGGCTGCGCGGTGGTCACGCGGTGCCACAGGTCGACGACGCCCGTGACGTCGGGCGCGGCCGCCAGCGGTGCGCGCGTCATCGGGTCTGCTCCAGCACGACGTCGGTGCCGCCGAGCACGACCCGGACGCCGTCGTGCACGACGTCGACGCCCTCCAGCCGCACACCCTCGGGCAATCCGCCGAGGGGGATCTCGAACCCGCTCAGCCGGTCGGAGATCGCGTCGGGCAGCCGGTCGACCTGCAACGCACCGACGCCGAGGGTCACGTCGCGCAGGTCCACCAGGAGCCGCCCGTCCTCGACGCGCGGCACGAGGCCCGCCGTCAGCGGCGCACCGAGCACGTCGCCCGACGCGCGCAGCACGTCACCGTCCACCGTGACCTCGACGACGACGCCCGCGCGGTCGGCCACCGCACGCTTGATCGACTCGGGCGGCAGCGTGGCCTCGAGCCGGGCGCGCCCGACGCGGTAGGGCGCGTCGAGCGACACGTCGGTGGCGTCGAGGACGACGTCCGTCGCGCGCACGCCCTCGAACGTGACGCCCTGCGCGGTGGCGCCGACGTCGTCGAGCGAGCGGCCGAGCAGCTGGGTCAGGAACGGGAAGCCGTCGATGCGCACGTCGGGCGTCCCGTCGACCCGCAGCTCCTGCGTGACGACCTGCGCCGCGCGGTCCTCCGCCGCGCTGCGCGCGAGGCCGTCGCCGACGTACGCGCCCACGCCCACGAGTCCGAGCGCGACGACGCCCGCGACGACTCCCTTGGCTCCCATCGGCTCCCCGTCCTCGTCCGGGCCGGGCCGTGCGGCGCGGCGCTCCCGGCCCACACCGTAGGCGCCCCGGCGGGGAGCGGCCCGGCCGGATCGGTGCCCGACGGACGTCCGACGGTCTGGACAGCGCAATCCTGTGGCGCACGTCACAGCGGGTGCCTAGGCTTCTGGCAGGGCTTCGACCAAGGACGCGCGATGACCTGGGTTCTGTTCCTGCTGATCTCGGCGGCACCGAGCGCGCTGCTGCTCGCGGCGTGGTCGCTGTACCCGTCGCCGGACGAGCCGCCGCGCTGGCGGACGTGGCTCGCGGCGCGTCTGGAGGCCGTCGCGGTGCGGCTGCGGCCGCCCGCGGCGCCGCCGCAGGACCCGTTCCGGACGCTGCGCGTGCAGCAACGGCTGGGGGCGGTGGCCGACCACGTGCGCCGGCTCGAGGTCGACGTCCACGCGTACGCGCGGGCCGAGCGGATCATCGCGTCGCGGCTCGCGTACGACGCGCTGCTGGCGGAGGCGTGCGACCTCGCGGGGGTCGAGGTCCTGCCCGCCGCGCGGGGCGACGCGCAGGAGCGGTTCCGCGAGGAGGTCGAGCTGACCGCACGGGGCTGGACGTGGTGAGCGGGGCCGGAGGCGGTACGGCGGGACGCGGTACGGCGGGACGCGATGCGGCCGGAGGCGGTGCGGTGGGACACGGTGCGGCCTGACGTGGTGCGGCCCGACCTGGTGCGGCCCGACCTGGTGCGGCCCGACGTGGTGCGGCAGAGTCCGCCGCGACGGGGCACGGCCTGCCGCCGCGACGCGACGGCCCTCAGCCGGCGAGGACGCGCAGCGTGCTGGGCCCCTCGGGGGTGGGGCGGATCTCGATGCGGTCGGCGACGGCCTGCTTGAGCGCCTCGACGTGGGACACGACGCCGACGACGCGCCCGCCGCTGCGCAGCCGCCCGAGCTCGGCCAGCACCTGGTCGAGCACGTGCGGGTCGAGCGCGCCGAACCCCTCGTCGACGAACAGCGTGCCGAGCTCGACGCCGCCGGCCTCCGCGGTGACGACGTCGGCCATGCCCAGCGCGAGGCACAGCGACACGTAGAACGTCTCGCCGCCGGACAGCGTGCGCGGGTCGCGCGCGCGTTCGGTGCGGTGGTCGACGACGCGCATCGAGAGCCCGGTCGTGCGGGTGCGCACGTCCTCCTTCTCGTCGGAGCGCACGAGCTCGTAGCGGCCGTCGGACATCACGGCGAGCCGGTCGTTGGCGGCGGCCACGACGTCCTCGAACCGCCGGCCCAGCACGTAGGTCGCGAGCGACAGGGCGTGCGCGTTGTCGCTGCCGGTGCCCGCGGCGAGGTTGGCCATGCGCGTGACGGGGGCGGCAGCCGCCACGGCGGTGTCGAGCGCGGTGGCGGCGGTGCGCACGCGCGCGGCGGCGTCCGCGGCGGCCGTGGCGCGCGCGGCGGCGACGCGGGCGCTCCCGTCGAGGTCGTCAAGCGCGGCACGGGCCGTGCGCTCGACGCGCTCGGTCGCGGCGAGGTCGACGTCGACCGCCTCGGGCAGGGCGACGAGGTCGGGCTCGGCGAGCGCGGCTGCGACACGTGCCGCCGCGGCCGCGTGCGTGAGGACGCGGTGCTCGAGGTCGGCCAGGACGCCCGGCGTGCACCACGCGTCGTGCACGGCGGCATGGTCGGCGAACCCGTGCTCCGTGACGGCGTCGTCGGCCTGCCCGCGGCGGCGGTGCGCGTCGGCGGCGGCGGCGCGCTCGGCGTCGAGCGCGTCGAGCAGGTCGTCGGCGTGCGCCGCGAGGGCCTCGAGCGCGGCGTGCCGGGCCGCGACGGTCGGGTGGTCGCCGCGCGCCTGCGCGACCTCGGCCTCGTCGCGCGCGAGCGCGTCGCGCTGCGTCTCGAGCGTGAGCTCGGCCGTGCCGAGCTGGGTCCGCACGTCGTCGCGGACCGCCTCGCGGCGGCGCGTCGCGGCGTCGTGCTCCTGCAGCGCGGCGTCGAGCGCGGTCGCCCGCTCGGCCGCCGATGCGGCCTCGGCGACGCGCTGCTCGGCGTCCCGCACGAGCGCGGCGACCGACGCGGGGTCGTGGTCGCCGGTGCGTGCGGCGAGCCCGTCGACCCGCTCGCGGAGCCCGGCCCGCAGCGCACCGGCCTCCGCGACGCGGGCCTCGGCCGCGACGCGGGCCGTCTCGGCGGCGGCCACCTGGTCGGCCGTCACGTGGTCGGCGCCGACGGACGCGGGTGCGGGGTGCTCGACGGACCCGCAGACGGGGCACTCCTCGCCCGGCACCAGCGTTCCGGCGAGCTCGCCCGCGAGGCCGGCGACGCGCGCGGTGCGCAGCGCGGTCTCGGTCTGCATCGCGGCGAGCGCGGCGTCCGCCGCGGTGCGGGCCACGGTCTCGGCGTCGGCGAGCGCGGCGCGCGCGGCGACGAGCCCCTCGACGTCGGTCGCGAGCTGGCGCGCGGCCAGGAGCGCGGCCGTGGCGGCCTCGGCCCCGGCGGCCGTGCTGCGGGCGACGTCCCGCCGCTGCTCGATCTCGGCACGGGCGGCCGGGCGGGCGTCGAGCCACGTGGTCGCCGCGACGACCTCGGCCCGCAGGTCCTCCAGCACGCTCGTGAGGTCGCGCACGGTGCGCCGCTGCGCGACGAGTCCCGCCTCGACCGCGACCGTGCGCCGCAGCGCGGCGGCGGCGTCCGACGCGGTGGTGCGCTCGGTCCGCAGGTGGGCGCGCCAGGCCGTGAGCACGTGCTCGACGTCGGGCCCTGCGCCACCGTCCGGGTCCGCGCCGGCCGCCGACCTGGCGGCGCCCGCGGCCGCGGCACCCTCGACCACGTCGGCCAGGGTGACCAGCACGTCCGTCACGTCGGCCGCCGCGTCTCCCGCGCGCAGCAGGACGGCCGGTGCGGCGTCCGCGGTCGCGACGAGGGACTTCGCGGCGCCCGCGTGCGCGGTGCACGCGTCCTGCCACCCGGTCAGCAGCGGACGCACGGCGGCGGCGGCACGGGCCAGGCCGAGGCGGCGCACGTCCTCGGCGTGCTGCTCGGCGGCGTCCGCGAGCGCGGTGCGCTCGGCGTGCAGCGCGTCGCGGCGGGCCACGAGCGCGGCGAGCCGACGCCCCTCCTCGTGCGCCGCACGGGCGGCCTCCCACGCGGCGCGTGCGGCGTCGGCGCGCGCGGCGACGTCGACCGCGCTCGCACCCAGCCCGCCGACCGTCGCGGTGAGCGCGACCTCGACGTGCTGCGTCACGGGCGACCCGACGACGGCCTCGTCGAGCGCGGCACGGGCGGTCTCCTGCTCGTCGTCGGCCAGGCCGCACGCACCGAGCAGGTGCTCGACCGCGTGGCCCAGACCCGTGCGCGCGGCGTCGACGGTGCGGGCGGCCTCGGCGCGCTGGGCCGCGAGCCGCTGCTGCATCTGCTCGTACACCTGTGTGCCGAAGATCTTCTGGAGCAGCACGCGCCGCTCCTCGCCGGTCGCGCGCAGGAACCGCGCGAACTCGCCCTGCGGCAGCACCACGGTCTGCACGAACTGCGTGCGGTCCAGCCCGACGACCCGCTGCAGCTCGGCGCCGACCTCGTCGAGCCGCGTGCCCAGCAGCTCGCCCACGCCCTCGAGCGCGTCGGGCGCGCCCGCGACGTCGGCGTCGGCCGGCAGGCGCCACGCCTTGACGCTCGCCTGCGCGGTCGTGGTGCCCGTGCCGCGGCGCTTGGCGCGCTGGTACGCGGGTGTGCGACGCACGCGGTAGACGCCCGACGGCACCTCGAACACGAGGTCGACGACGCTCTCGACGTCGTCGGCGGCGTAGGCGGAGCGCAACCGCTCGTCGGAGGCGTCGGAGCCCGCGACCTTGCCGTAGAGCGCGAACACGACCGCGTCGATGAGCGTGGACTTGCCCGACCCCGTGGGGCCCTCCAGCAGGAACAGCCCCGACGCGGCGAGCGCGTCGACGTCGACGGTGTGCCGGCCCGCGAACGGGCCGATCGCCTGGACGGTCAGCGAGCGCAGGTGCATCAGGCGCTCCGCTCGGCGGCGAGGACGTGCTCGTGGGCGTCGCGCAGCACGCGGCGCTCGGCGTCGGTGGGCGCGGCACCCGTCACGTGCGCGACGAAGTCGGCGGCGACCTGGACCGGGTCCGCAGCGGCCGTGACCAGCGCGAGCCGCTCGTGCGCGTCGTCCGGCCGGTCGGGCCGGTGCTGCACGACCAGCGCGTGCGCGAACCGCTGCCGCACGCGGCGGAACAGCTCGGCCGGGCGAGCCACGTCGGTCACGGTGACGCGCACCCAGTCCTCGACGTGCGGCTCGCCGGCGGCGCCCAGCAGGTCCTCGAGCGTGCCGGTGAGGTCCGTGAGGCGGCGCGGCACGGGCGCCGGCACGAGCGTGGTGGTGGGCACGTCGCCCGCCAGGTCGACCAGGACGGTCGACTTGGTCTGATGCTGCTCGGAGAACGAGTACGCGAGCGGCGACCCCGAGTAGCGCAACGTCGTCCCCGCGGGCCCGGTGACCACCTGGGGGCCGTGCAGGTGGCCCAGCGCGACGTAGTCGGCGCCCGCGAACACCTCGGCCGGGACGTGGTCGACGCCCCCGACCCGGATGTCGCGCTCGGACTCGCTCGCGAGCCCGCCGACGACGAACGCGTGCGCGGCCACGACGACCTTCGGCCGCGCACCGCCGACGGCGCGGGAGGCCGCGTCCGCACGCACGCGCGCCATCGCGGCGGTGGTCACGGCCTCGTGCGAGCGCGCCAGCAGCGCACGCGTGCCGTCGTCGGCGACGGGTGCGAGCTCGGCGCGGCACACGTCGGGGTCGAGGTACGGCAGGCCGTAGACCAGGGCGTCACCGACCTGGACCGGCTCGGCGAGCGACGCGACACGCGTGCGCACGCGCACGCGGTCACGCATGAGCGCGGCGCCGAACCCCAGACGCGTCGCGGAGTCGTGGTTGCCGGACGTCACGACGACGGTCGTGTGCTCCGCGAGCCGCGCGAGCGTGTCCGACAGGAGCGTCACGGCCTCGACGGGCGGGATCGCCCGGTCGTACACGTCCCCCGCGACGACCACCGCGTCGACGGACTCGCTGCGCACGACGTCGACCAGGTGGTCGAGGTACGCGGACTGGTGGTCCAGCAGGTCGACCCCGTGCAGGGTCCGGCCCAGGTGCCAGTCCGACGTGTGCAGCAACCGCATGCCGCGAACGTAGCCGAGGCCACCGACACGACCGCGCAGGCCGCCGCGCGGGGCGCTCGACGACGTGGTCCGGGCTCAGGCCTCGTCGGGGATCGCGGCGCCCAGCCCGACCATGTCGAGCACGTCGCGCAGCACGCGGTTCGGGTCACGCAGCGTCAGCGGGATCTGCGCCTCGCTCGCGGCGAGGTGCAGCTGCAGCACGAACGCGACGCCCGAGGAGTCGACGAACGTCGCCTCCGTCGCGTCGACCAGCAGCGGCAGGCCGCTCATCAGGGCCATCCCCATCGACGCCGACGCGGACTCGCGCAGCGACGCGTCGATCTCGCCGACCAGGCAGACCACGGCCCGGTCCTCACGGTGCTCGACGCGGATCGCGTGCTCCGGGGTCATCACCTGCTCCACGGTCGACGGCAAGGGCTCGACGACGCTCGTCAGCTCCGTCATGTGGCGTTCGTGCTCCTCGTGCCTCGGGTCGGTACGTCGTCGTACCGGGGTGCGACGGGCGGATCGACGCTACCTGCGACCTCCGACACCCGCGCGCCGAACGACGACAGGGACCTTCCATCCCTCGCCACAACGCACGGCTCGCCGCACGCGTTCCCGCACCCTACTCCTGCTGGATCGGTCCTTGACCAGGACTTGACCACACGGGTCGTCGGGGGCGTCCGCTCACTCGGCCTCGCTGACCTCCGCGACCGTCGCGCCCAACGCGGCCACGAGGTCGTCGACCGCCAGCTCGATGCCCACGCCGTGACCGCCGCCGCCGATCGACACGCGCCGCCCCGCGGCCCGTGCGTCCACGACCACCGGCCACGTGCGCGTCGTGCCGAACGGCGTGATCGTGCCGCGCTCGAAGCCCGTGACGTCCCTCGCGACGGCCGCGTCGGGCATCGACAGGCGCTTGACGCCCAGCAGGCCGCGCAGCAGCGGCCACGAGATCGTGCGGTCGCCCGGCAGCAGCACGAGCAGGTAGTCGTCGTCGCCGCGCCGCACGACGATCGTCTTGACGAGGTCCGCGGGCGCGATGCCCCGTGCCGCGGCGGCCTCCGCGAGCGAGCCGACGCGCCCGTGCCGCGTGCGGACGTACGCCACCCCCGCGGCGTCGAGCGCCTCCACGACGCGACGCTCGCCCTCGGTGCGCAGCTCGGTGTCGGGGGTCGCGGACGGGGCCGGGTCGTTCATGCGGCCACGGTAGCCCGGCGGTCGTCGCGGCGGCAGGCCGCGTTGCGGGGGCGTCCCCGGTCGGTGACGCGGCCCGACCGCGCGCCCGTCAGGCCAGCAGCGCGACGACGGCCGCGAGCACCATCGCGAGCGGCACCGCGACCGCGAGCACGGGGGCCCACCGCCGCAGAGCCGCACGGCGCGGGGGCGCGGCGGGCACGAGGTCCGCCGCGGCCCGGTCGCTGAAGGCGCTGAGCCAGTCCTGCTCGGGGGTCCAGCGCTGCTCGGGCGCCGGTGACGGCTGCGGGATCCACGCCTCGGCGGGCACCCAGCGCGCACCGGGGAACGAGCGTCGGACGCGGGAGGGCTCGCGGTCGCCCGCCGGGCGGCCCGCGTGCCACGGTCCGTCGTGCTCGCCACGCTCGCCGCGCTCGACCGCGCGGGCGTCGCCCCGGCGACGCGACGCCGCCTCGCCGGTCAGGTCGGGCCACCACGTCACGTCCGGCGGGAGCGGCGCGTCGGCGCCCCGGGCCCGCGTGTCGTTGCGCCACATCGCGGCGTGCGCGTCGCGCGGCTGCTGCGGTCCGGTGGCCGGCGGCGGCCACGAGGGGTCGAGCACGCTGCCTCCGCTCCGTCGTCGGTCGGCCGATCCGGACGAATCGCCCAGCGTCCAGCATGCCGTCCGGACGGGCGACACGCCCCGCGCTTCACCCGAAAGAGCGACCTCGGCGTCGCGGGCCGCGCTCCGTCAGCAGTCCGGGGGTGCGGGACGGTCCGTGCACAGGCCGCTCACCAGGCGCGACGTGCGCTCCTCGACCCGGAACGGCGCGCCGGTCGTCGTGGTCGTGGCCGTCCCGGCGACGTCGGACCACTCGCTCGCCCCGATCGCGCGGTACCGCCCCGACCACGTCGTCGTGAGCGTGATCGCCGCCGTGCCCGGGCGCTCGTACACGTGGTACGTCGTGACGTCGGGCCACGGGCGGCCCGCGTCCCGGGTGACGAGCGGCTCGGAGCCGTCGCCGAAGTCGTACGTGAACAGCGTCGGCCGCGCCTCGACCTCGACCGGGACGCCCAGCAGGTCGGTCGTGAGGACGACGGGCGTCGCGTCGGTCATGACGACCGTCTCGATGTTCACGAGCACCCAGTCACCGGCCGGCTGCGTGCGCAGCACGGGGGCGGGCAGCGCCAGGCGTCGGAAGTCCTCCGCCGTCATGGCCGGCAGCCGGTCCGCCGGGCAGGACCCCAGGTCGAGGCGCTCCCACGGGCTCCACGCCGCGGCGCCCGGTTCGAGGACGGTCCGCCACCAGGGCGGCTCCCATCCCTCGCACGTCGAGGCATAGACGAGCGGGGTGCCGTCGTCGCACAGTCCGTCGACGTCCGGCACGATGCGGGATCCCTCCCAGAACAGGGTGCAGCCGAATGTTTGGACGGAGCGGTATCGGCGCTCAGAGGGTGCCTGCGCCGATCGCGCCTCGTCGATGAGCTGACGCTGCGAGCGCTCCGCGCGCAGATCGATGTTGCGGTCCTGAGCAGCGCCTGCGAACTGGGTCCCACGGCGCCCCGGCGTGGACAGAGACGGAACTGCCGTCGTCGCCACTGTCACACCGAGCACGATCGCCGCCACCATCGTGAATGCCTTCATTCGGAGGCCTCGGCCAGCCCGATCTCGTCGACGACCCATGCCCGGCCACCCCATGACAGCGTCGCCGACATGTCGAACACGAGGCCGCCCTCGTTGGTCTCGAGCACCGACCCGTCATCCCCGAGCAGCCGGATCTCGCCCTCGCGCAGGCGCAGGTCGACGTTGAACCACTCCGCTGGGCGCACCTCGACGACGGACTCGCTCAGCACCTCGGAGGGATCGCGCTCGGTGAGCAGGCCGTCCGCGACCGCCTGCCTCACCTCCGCGATGACGTCGTTGCAGTAGATGCACGCGTCGGAGGACAGCCCCTCCAACGCCGCGGTGTCACCCGTCGCGAAGGCGTAGTCGTACACGTCCAGGAAGTACCGCGTCGCCGCGACGGCCCCGTCCGACGTCGGCTCGCCCATCGCCACCGGCGGCGTGGGTGCGGCGGGACGCGG
>NZ_LNTD01000065.1 GCF_001462455.1 Cellulomonas sp. B6 | reverse complement strand
GGGCGCGCACAGGGGATTCCTAGGGGTCGGTCGCGCCCACCACAAGGGACCTCCCGCTGCTGAAGCGTTTCGCACGGCGTGTCGCCGGCCGCGAGCACCCGTCCGGACGCACCTCTCCCGCACCGGCGCACGCCCGCGGCACGCGCTAGCGTGAGCGCATGCCGACGCTGTTCACGCGCATCATCGACGGCGAGATCCCCGGACGCTTCGTCTGGTCGGACGACCGCGCGGTCGTCCTGCTCACCATCGCCCCCATCACCGACGGACACGCGCTGGTCGTGCCCCGCGCCGAGATCGAGCAGCTCACCGACGCCCCCGACGACCTGCTCGCGCACCTGACGACCGTCGCCAAGGCGGTCGGTCGCGCGCAGCAGGCGGCGTGGGACGCGCCGCGGGCGGCCCTGCTGGTCGCCGGGTTCGAGGTCCCGCACCTGCACCTGCACGTGCTGCCCGCGTGGGACGAGTCCAGCCTGACGTTCGCGAACGCACGCCCCGACGTGCCGGCCGACGAGCTCGACGCGGCGGCGCAGCGGCTGCGGGACGCGCTGCGCGCCGCCGGCCACGGTGCGCACGTCCCGGCCGACCCGACGGTCGCCGCGCCGTGACGCGGCACGCACCGAACCGCGCACCGCGGGGGCGACGCTGAGCACGCCCGGCGCGCGGCCGACGCTGCGCGAGCGGGTGCTGCGGCGTCCGCCCGGGCAGCACCCGCTGCGCGACACGATGTCGTCGAAGGTCTCGACGCTCGCCCCGGCGATGCGGACGTTCCTGGCCACGGAGGCGGGCAGCGCCGTCGTGCTGCTCGCGGCCACGGTCGCCGCGCTGGTGTGGGCGAACTCGCCGTGGCGCGAGGCGTACACCGCGCTGTGGCACACGCCGGCCGGCGTCGTGCTCGGCGACGGTCGGCTCGTGATGGACCTGCAGCACTGGGTGAACGACTTCGCGATGGCCGTGTTCTTCGCGGTGGTCGGGCTCGAGATCAACCGCGAGGCCACGCGCGGCGACCTGCGGGACCCGCGCGCGGTCGCCGTGCCCGCGCTCGGCGCGCTCGGCGGGCTCATCGTGCCCGTGCTGGTGTTCCTCGCGTTCAACGGCGGGACCGAGGCCGCGCGCGGCTGGGGCGTCGTGATGTCGACCGACACCGCGTTCCTGGTCGGCGTGCTCGCGCTGTTCGGCCCGCGCTGCCCGGACCGGCTGCGGCTGTTCCTGCTGACGCTGGCGATCGTCGACGACATCGGCGCGATCCTCGCGATGGCGGTGTTCTACACCGACGGCGTCGACGTCGTGGCGCTGCTCGCCGCGGGCGTGCTCACCGGCGCGCTCGTCGCGCTGCGCGTGCGCGGCGTGTGGCGGCTCGCCCCGTACGTGGTGGTGGGCCTCGCGCTGTGGGTCGCGGTGCTCGCCTCGGGCGTGCACGCGACGATCGCGGGCGTGCTGGTCGGGCTGATCGTGCCGACGGCCGTCCCGCACGAGAAGCGGCGACGCGCGGTCGCGGTGCACACGCGGCGGTTCCTCGTCGCGGGCGGTGCGGACCGCGAGCACGCGGCCGAGGTCGCGGGACGCGCCGCCGTGCCCACCGGCGACCGGCTGCAGCGCGTGCTCCACCCGTGGAGCGCGTACGTCGTGGTGCCGCTGTTCGGGCTCGCGAACGCGGGCGTGCGGCTCGACCCCGCGACCCTCGCGGACGCGTTCGGCTCACGCCTGACCGTCGGCGTCGCCGTCGCCCTGGTCGTCGGCAACGCCGTCGGCATCACGGGCGCCGCGACGCTCGCGCTGCGCCTGCGGCTCGGCGACCTGCCCGGGCTCGTGCGCTGGGGGCACGTGCTCGGCGGCGCCGTGCTCGCCGGGATCGGGTTCACGATCTCGCTGTTCATCGCCCAGCTCGCGTTCGACGACCCCGTGCTGCTCGAGCGCGCCAAGATCGGCGTCCTCACGGGGTCGCTCGTGGCGGCCGTCGCGGGGTCGCTGCTGCTGCGCTGGCTCGGCGAGCGGCTCCCCCTGTGCTCGCCGCCGCGCCTGCCGCCGACGCTCCCGCCGCTGCCGTGGCGGTCCCCGGCGGGCTGACCCGCCGGGCGGCCCCAGGCCTCCGGGCCGTCGGGGCACCGGGTCGTCGGGCCGGCGTGACGTCGCGGCGCGTCAGGCGACCGGGTCGTCCGGCCCCCAGGTCGCCAGCCGCAGCGTGCGCGCGTCGGCGTCGAGGATCGCGGGTGTCGCGGCCCGCAGCGACCCCACCGTGTCGACGCCCGCGCGCACGAACCGCCCCGACAGGTCGTCGAGCTCGCCGCGCGCGAACGCCAGGGCGAGCGCCGCGACGTCCGCCGGGTCGGTCCAGTCGGTCCGGCCGACGTGCACGGGCATGGCCCCGGTCATGTCGGTCGCCACGACCCCCGGCGCGAGGTCGAGCACGCGCAGCCCCGCGTCGGCGTACTGGTGGTGCAGCTGCGTCGTCAGGCGTGCGAGCGCGCCCTTGCTGATCGCGTAGCCCGTGTACGTCGGCAGCGCCCGGTGCCCCGACCCGGAGTTCACGTTGAGGACGCGACCGCCGCCGCGCGCGAGCATGCCCGGCAGCACCGCGTGCGTGACCAGCAGCGGCCCCCGCACGTTCGTCTCCACGACGCGCCACACGTCCTCGACGTCGTCGTCCGCGAACGGCAGCTCGGAACGCTCGATCACGCCCGCGTTGTTGACGAGCAGCCCGACGCCCCCGTGCGGCGCGAGCCCGGCGCCGACGCGCGCGACGGCCTCGGCGACGTCCTGCGCGTCGACCAGGTCGGCGGTGGCGACGACCACCGGCGCGCCCAGCGCCCGGGCCTCGTCCGCGACCGACTCGAGGCGCGCGGTCGTGCGGCCGACGAGGCCGAGCGCCCAGCCGTCCCGGGCGAGCGCGAGCGCGAGCTCGCGACCGATCCCCCGGCCGGCACCGGTCACGAGCGCGGTGCGCGGGACGGGCGGCTGCGCCCGGTGCTCGGCGGCGCCGCCCGGCGCGGGTGCGGTCGGGGCGGACAGGGCGGTCGGTGCGGTCGGTTCTACGGCTTCCACGCCCTCATCGTCGCCCACGACGCCGCCGTCCACGGCATCCGCGCGGAGCGCACCGCGCGGAGCGGGACGTCCGGGGACGCGCGGCGCGGGGCCGGGCGCCCAGGGACGGGACGCACGGCACGGGCCGGGCGCGGCCTCACACCGCGGCGACGAGCGCCCGCAGCTTCTCGAGCTCGATCCGTCCGCGGTACCGCACGCCGTCGACCAGCAGCGTCGGCGTGCCGGGCACGTCGAGCTCGATGCCGCTCTCGTAGTCGGTCTGCACGCCGCGCGCGTACCGGTCGGCACCCTCGCCCGCGATCTCCTCGGGGTCGAGGCCGAGCTCGTGCGCCCACGTGGCGAGGTCCTCGTCGGTGAGCGCGTCCTGGTGGCTGAACAGCAGCCGCTGCATCTCCCAGAACCGGCCGTGGGCACCCGCGGCCTCGGCCGCGAGCGCCGCCGCGAGCGCGTGCGGGTGGACCTGGAAGAGCGGGAAGTGCCGCCACACCAGCCGGACGCGACCGTCGGACTCCTCGACGAGGCGCCGCAGCACGGGCTCGGCGTCGCGGCAGTAGGGGCACTCGAGGTCGCCGTACTCGACGATCGTCACGGGTGCGTCGGGGTTGCCCAGCACGTGCCGGTCGGGGTCGGTGCCGACCTCGGGCAGCGGGGGCGGCGGTGACGTCGTCATGGGCCCAGCGTGCCGCGCAGCCGGTCGGCGCGCACCCCGACCCGCGGCGCCGGCGTACCCGTCAGGTGCGGCGCGCGCGCAGCGGCGGGCTCGCGGTGCCGGCGCCGGCGGCGACGCCCCGCACGGCGTCGTGCACGGCCTCGACCGCGGTGCGTGCGGGCCGCCAGTCGAGCTCGCGCTCGGCGCGCCCGGTGTCCAGCAGCGGCGCGGACATGCCCATGTCGAGCCACCCCGGCCCCACGGGGGCGACGCGTGCGTGCCACGCGGCCCGCAGCGCGACGCGCGCCGCCGCCGGCGGCACCTCGCGCAGCCGCCCGCGCGAGACGAGCGCGGCGACGTCGGGGCCGCGCACCACACCGGCCGCCGCGAGGTTGAACGCGCCGCGCGCCTGCCGCACGACGGCCTCGCGCACCGCGTCGGCGAGGTCGTCCGCGTGCACCGCCTGCAGCCGCAGGCCGCGCGGCCACGGCAGCACGGGTACGTCGCCGTCGAGCAGCCGCGTCGGCACCGCCGGGCCGAGGAAGTAGCGGGACTGCTCGGCCCCCGCCGCCCGCTGGAACACCAGCGCGGGGCGCAGCCGCGCCACCGCCCGGTCGCCCTCCGCCTCGGCCTCGTCGAGCAGCCGCTCGACGGCTGCCTTGTCGACGCTGTAGTCCGACGAGCGCACGCCGTCGGTGGGCCACGACTCGTCGCGCGGCTCGTCCCCGGGTGACGGGGAGTACGCGCCGACGGACGACATCGCGACGACGTGCGCGACCCCCGCACGTCGGGCCGCCGCCAGGACGCGCCGCGTGCCGAGCACGTTCGTGGCGCGCAGCCGCTCGCGGTCGTGGCTGGGCTGGATCGCCCACGCGAGGTGGACGACCGCGTCGGCCCCCGCGAACGCGTCCGCCAGCGTCGCGAGGGTGGCGGCGTCGTCGGCGGCACCGACGTCGCACGCGACCCAGGTCGCCGCGTCGTACGGTGCGGGCGGCGGGCGCCGGGGCGTGCGGCGCACCACGGCGACGAGCGAGGTCACGGTCGCGTCCGCCGCGAGCCGGCGCAGCACCGCCGTCCCCACGTTGCCGCTCGCACCGACCACGGCGACCCTCATGCCGACCCCCGCGTGCCCACGGCTCAGGCCGCCGGGTCGAGGACGACCTTGATGCAGCCGTCCGCCTTGCGCTGGAACACGTCGTACGCCTGGGGCGCCTGCTCGAGCGGCACGCGGTGCGTCCGCAGGTCGTGGACCCCCAGGGGGTCGGCGTCGTCGGTGACCAGCGGCAGCAGGTCGTCGTACCAGCGCCGCACGTTCGCCTGGCCGAACCGGAACGTCAGCTGACGGTCGAACACGTCCATCATCGGGAACGGGTCGATCGCGCCGCCGTACACGCCGACGACCGACACGGTCGCACCCCGGCGGGCGACCGCGATCGCGGTCTGCAGCGCCGCCATGCGGTCGACGCCGGCCTTCTCCATGAACGGTCGCGCCCACGCGTCCGGCAGGAACGCGGCCGCCCGCTGCCCGGCGGCCGCGAGCGGCGAGCCGTGCGCCTCCATGCCGACGGCCTCGACGACCGCGTCGGCGCCGCGCCCGTGCGTGCGGTCCCGGACCGCCGCGGCGACGTCGTCCGCGCGCGCCGCGTCGATCACGTCGACGCCGTGCCGGGCGGCCATGAGCAGCCGCTCGGCGACGATGTCGATGCCGATCACGCGACCGGCTCCCCGGTGCAGCGCGATGCGCGCGGCCATCTGGCCGACCGGCCCGAGCCCCACGACCGCGACGGTGCCACCGGGCGGCACGTCCGCGTACGCGACGGCCTGCCACGCGGTCGGCAGGACGTCGGACAGGTACAGGTAGGTCTCGTCGGGCCGGCCGTCGTCGGGCACGACGACGGGTCCGTACTGCGCCTGGGGCACCCGCAGGTACTGCGCCTGGCCGCCGGGCACGCTGCCGTACAGCGAGGTGTACCCGAACAGCGCGGCACCCTTGCCCTGGTCGCGCACCTGCGTCGTCTCGCACTGGCTCTGCAGCCCGATCACGCACAGGTGGCACGTGCCGCACGCGATGCCGAACGGGACGACGACCCGGTCGCCGACCCGCAGGCGCCGCCCCGCCTCGGGGCCGACCTCCTCGACCACGCCCATCGCCTCGTGACCCAGCACGTCCCCCGGCCGCAGGTAGGCGCCGAGCACCGAGTACAGGTGCAGGTCCGAGCCGCACACCGCGGTGGACGTCACGCGCACGACCGCGTCGGTCGGCTCCTCGATCCGGGGGTCCGGGACGTCCTCGACCCGCACGTCCTCACGGCCCTGCCACGTCAGCGCACGCACCCGCACCACATCCTCGTCGTCGGCTCGCACCGCCCTGCCCGGGGCGTCCCGCCACCGTCGCACCGGCCCGTGCGGACCGCATCCCGGCACGCGCTCTGCGCCTCGACGCGACGGTCAGCGGTCCCGCGCGGCGGCCTCCAGGTCGTCGGCGAGCGCCGCGAGCGCGGTCACGGTGCGCAGGTTCCGCGCCGTGCCGACGGGCCGCGCCCCCGTGGTCAGCCGTGCGCCGAGACGACTGCGCCCCATGCCGTGCGGCAGGTACAGGTAGAGCTCGCGCCCCGCGGCGGCGAGCGCCTCGGGCGCGACCACCTCGACGTCCGGCACCCGGGCCGGCTCGGTGCCCGGCAGGAACACCACGTGGTGGTGCGCGGGGTCGTCGTCGCGGTCGAGGAACGGGTCGGCCGCCAGCGCGGCGTGCAGCTCGTCCCGCGTGCGGACGACGACGTCGGGCTGCACCGGGAACGCCGCGGCGCACGCCGCGCGCAGCGTGCGTGCGACGTCCGCGGGGTCCTGCGCGCTCGTCAGCAGCACGTTGCCGCTGTTGAGGTGCGTGCGGACGTCGGCGTAGCCCGCGTCGGCGACGACGCGCCGCAGGTCGGCCATCGGCACGCGCGTCGCTCCCCCGACGTTGACGCCGCGCAGCAGCGCCACGAGCACGGTCATCGCCTCACACGTCCTCTCCCCGTCCCCGGACGTTCCCGGGTCGTCCTCGGCACGCCCACCGCGCGGCCGGGCTCAGAACAGCGTGCTCTCGCCCGAGGCGACGCGCGCCTCGAGCGCGAGCAGCGCGCGCTTGCACTCGAGCCCGCCGGCGAACCCGGTGAGCGTGCCGTCGGCCCCGACGACGCGGTGGCACGGCAGCACGATCGGCAGGCGGTTGGCGCCGTTGGCGGCACCCACCGCCCGCGCGGTCGTGCGCGCGTCGAGCCCCACGGCGGTGGCCAGGGCGCCGTACGTCGTCGTCGTGCCGTACGGGACGCGCGCGAGGCCCTCCCAGACGCGCTGCTGGAACGCACTGCCGCGCGGGCGCAACGGCAGGTCGAACTCCCGCAGCTCACCGGCGAAGTACGCCGTGAGCTGCTGCACCGCGGCGGCCAGCACCGGGTCGTCGGCCGGGTCGGCGGGCACGCCGAGGCCGTCCGTCGCGGCCGACCCGTCGGGCTGCGGCAGCCGCACGTCGGTGACGGCGCCGTCGGCGACCGCCACCGCGACCGCACCGACCGGCGACCCCACGACCGCGTACCTCGTCGTCATGACGTCATCCTCCCGCCACCCGCCGACACGCGTGCCGCGCCGTCCGAGGTGCAGACGCCCGGGACGCCCAGGGCGTGAGGTCGGGTCTCCGTCGTCCGGAGGAGACGGCGGCAGCAGGACCCTCCGTCCGCCCGACGACGTCGGCGGCACCGCGGGCTGGACTGGCCGCACCATGGACGACCACGACGCGACCCCCCGCCCCGACGACGACCGCCCCGGCCGCCGGTTCCGGCCGGTCACCGGCTGGACGGCGCTGTGGCGGGGCGCGTTCGGCACGCACCACGCCGGCAGCGACTGGGTGGTCGAGGTGCACTACCTCGACCTGGACGAGCGGCTGCGGCTGTACCGGGACGGCCGTCTGGCCGAGGAGCGTCGCTCCCCCGCGCGGTTCGACCTCCCGGACGGTGCGTCGGTGCACGTCGCGCTCAGCCTGCTCGGGGTCAGGCACGCGCGCCTCGAGACGACCGCGGGCACCCGGGACCTCGACCCGCTGCCGGGCACGTCCGAGGCGTGGCGCGACCGCGTGGCGCGCGAGCACCCCACGGCCAGCGCCGCCGTCGCGGCGACCGCGTGGGTCGTGCTGGTCGTGGGGCTGCTCGCGCAGGTGCCGCCCGCGCTGCGGCTGCTGTCGGTGCTGCTCGCGCAGGTCGACGTGACGTGGCAGGCACCGGCGCTGTGGGAGGCGCCCGACGCGTGGGCTCCGTGGCTCGGCTGGGCGGCCCTGCTCGCGGGCGTCGACCGCGCGCTGCGGCGACGGTGGACGCCGTGGCTCGACGACTGACCGGGTGCTCGCGGGGCTAGCGCTCGCGTGCCGCCGCGTGGGGGGCGGTCCCGTCGTCGCGGTCGGGCGCGCCGTCGTCGGGCACGTCGTCCTCGGGCGGCGCGTCGTCCTCGGGCGCGTCGTCCTCGGCCTCATCGGCACGCGCCCGCTCCGCGAGCGCGTCCGCCCCCGGGCCGGTGAACGCCTGCGAGCGCGCGACCGCCTCGGTGCTCCCGGTGAACAGCCGCGCGTCACCGCCCTCGGCGCCCGGTGCGACCGGGTGCGGCGCGGGCGCCCGCTCGTCGGCCTCCAGGCGCGTGCGCGGCAGCGCCTCGGGCGCCTCGCGCTGCAGCCACGCGACGAGCCCCTCGCGCACGTGGCACCGCAGGTCGAACAGCGTGGGGGCGTCGACGGCCGAGGCGAGCGCCCGCACCCGCACCAGCCCGCCGACCGCGTCGGTGACCTGGAGGATCCCCACCCGGCCGTCCCACAGGTCGGTGACCTGCAGCAGCCGGGCCAGCTCGGCGCGCATCGCCTCGACGGGCACGCGCCAGTCGACGTCGATCTCGACCGTCCCCAGCAGCTCGGCCGAGCGACGCGTCCAGTTCTCGAACGGCGTCGTGGTGAAGTACGTCGACGGCAGGATCAGCCGCCGGTCGTCCCACACGTGCACGACGACGTACGTCAGCGTGATCTCCTCGATGCGCCCCCACTCGCCGTCCGCGATGACGACGTCGTCGACGCGGATCGCGTCGGTGAAAGCGAGCTGCAGGCCCGCGAACACGTTGGCCAGCGAGCTCTGCGCCGCGAGGCCCGCGACGATCGACAGCAGACCCGCCGAGGCGAAGAGGCTCGCGCCGAACGCACGCGCCCCCGGGAACGTCAGCAGGACGCCCGCGACGCCCACGAGCACCAGCACCGCGACCGTGATGCGCCGCAGCACCTGCACCTGCGTGCGCACGCGGCGCGCGTGCCGGTTGTCCCGCACGTCGACGCGGTAGCGCTGCAGCGCGACGTCCTCCAGGACGAACGCGAGCGAGCCCACCAGCCACGTCAGCGCGACGATCAGGGCGACGAGGAGCACGTGCTCCACGGGCGGCCGCCAGGCCTGCGCGGCGTCGGTCGAGACGCGCAGCGCGACCCAGACCGCGACGACCAGCAGCGTCGCCCGCAGCGGGCGGCGCGAGCGGCGCGAGAGGTCGGCGGCCACGGGCGCGCGCGGCGCCAGGCGCCGCACGAGCACGGCGAGCGCCGCGGCGGCGAGGTAGGCGGCCACGACGGCCACGGCGATCGCGACGACGGGCAGCAAGGCTCCGCCGACGTCGCGCGCGACGACCGCGACGGCGGACTCGGACGGGCTGGGGGCGGGCGCCGCGACCGCGGTCGGCGCGCCCGGGGCGGGGAGCGTCATCGCTCCACGGTAGGCACGGACCGGCGGGGGTGCGCGACCCGGGAGAAGGCGTCCGCGACGAACGTCACACCGCGCGGTCGGTCCCGGGGCCCGCTCGCGGCACCGCCGTCGGCGGACGCCCGGAGACGACCGGTCCCGCCCCCGAAGGACGGGGGCGGGACCCGGTGCAAGAGCCGTCTCGCCGGCACGAGGCGTGGCGGTCTCCCTGGCCCCGAGGGGCCGGTCCGGCTCTCGCCGGACCCTGTGGCGCTGCGGACGTGACGTGGATCTGGTGACCCGCCGACGGCCGGTCACGGTCGGACCGCGATCGGCTGCTGCGTGAAGCATGGCACCGTCGTGTGACCGGCGCATCTCGAACGTGCGACCAGGAGGCGACCGATCCTTTGCCGAGACCTCCCGCGAACGCGACGTGTCGGACCCCGCCGTTACCGTGACGCGGTGCCCCCGATCCCTCCACCACATCCGTCAGGAACGGGCGCGCCGACGGCGGGCCCTCCCCCGGCGGGCGTCCGCCGCACCGGCGGCGCCGAGCTCGTCGTCGCGGTGCCGCTCGACCCGGCACCGGTGCTGGCGTCGATGGCCGCGCGTGCCGTGCCGGGCGTCGAGGAGGTCGGCCCGGGGTCGGTGCGCCGCCTCGTGGACCTGGGCGGCGGGCACGTCGTCGTCACGGCGGACGTGACGGCCGACGGCGTGAGCCTGCGGACCGCGGAGCCGGTCGACCCCGTGGCTCTCACGCGCCTCGTCGACCGCTGGTTCGGCACCGGTGACGACCTCGCGGCCGTGCGGGCGACGCTCGGCGCCGACCCCCTGCTCGCGCCGCTGCTGGCGGCCCGCCCGCACCTGCGCGTCGCCGGTCACCCCGACGGCTTCGAGGTCGCGGTGCAGGCCGTGCTCACGCAGCAGGTGTCGCTGCGCGCCGGCGCGACCACCGGTGGCCGGCTCGCCGCCGCGTTCGGACGTGAGCACGCGTCGGGGCTGCGCGCGTACCCGGCCCCGGCGGACGTCGCGGCGGTCGACCCGGTGGACCTGCAGGCGGTGCTGCGCGTGCCGCACGCCCGGGCGCGCGCGGTCCACGCGATCGCGGTGGCGTGCGCCGACGGGTTGACCCTCGCCCCCGGCGTCGACGGCGCCGCGGTGCGCACCCGGCTGCTCGCGGTGCCGGGCGTCGGGCCGTGGACCGCCGACGTCGTGGCGCTGCGCGCGCTCGGCGACCGCGACGCCTACCCCGCGGGCGACCTCGTGCTGCGCCGCGCGCTGGGTGTCGACCACGTGCGCGACGTCGCGGCCGCGGGCGACGCCTGGACGCCGTGGCGGGCGTTCGCGGCGACCCACCTGTGGGCCTCGCGCGCGGTCCCCGTCTGAGCGGACGGGGACCGCCGGTCACCGCTCGGGGCCGATCCGGTGACGGACGGGTCACGATCCCGGCGAACCCCCGCACCCCGGTCCGGTCGTCCCTACGGTGACCAGGCATGACGCCTTCGTCGGACGCCCCCGGCCACCTGTCCGTGCTCCGCCGCCGCGCGAGCCGCGCAGCCCTCGTGCTGACGCTCGCCGCGCTCGCCCTCGCGGGGTGCTCCGCGAGCGACGGCGGCGCCTCGGAGCCCGCCGGCGACGTGGGGGCGCCCGCCGACGGGGCGCTCGCGATGGCCGCCGAGCAGGGCGTGCAGGACGGTGCCGACGACGGGACCGGGACCGCGCAGCAGGTGGTGCAGACCGCGCACGTCACGATGCTCGCGCCCGACCCGGTCGCGGCGGCGCACGACGTGGTCGCGCTGGTCGAGCGCGCGGGAGGACGCGTCGACGCGCGCTCCGAACGGTCGGGGGACGGCGGTGGCGACGCCGGCAGCGCCGAGCTCACGGTGCGGGTCCCGGCCGACGCGATGACCACGCTCGCCGACGACCTGCGCGAGATCGCCGACGTGCGGGAGTTCCAGCTCGAGACCGAGGACGTCACGACGGCCGCGAAGGACCTCGACGCGCGCGTCGCCGCCACCGAGCTGTCGGTCGCGCGCATGTCCGACCTGCTGGCGCGCGCGACGACGAACGCCGACGTGATCGCGGCCGAGGAGGCGCTGACCGAGCGTCAAGCGACGCTCGAGCAGCTGCGCGCGCAGCGCGCGCACATCGCCGACCGGGTCGCCCTGTCGACCGTCGTGATCGTCCTCTACGCACCCGACGAGGCACCCGCCCAGGCCCGCCCGGCGACGTTCGTCGACGGGCTCGGCACGGGGTGGGCGTCGTTCACGGCGGCGGTCCGGGGCGCGCTCGTGGTGCTGGGGGTGCTGCTGCCGTGGATCGCCGCCGCGGGTCTCGTCGTGGCGGTCGCGGTCGTCGCGC
>NZ_LNTD01000064.1 GCF_001462455.1 Cellulomonas sp. B6 | reverse complement strand
ACCGGTGCCGCCGCGCCCGCTCCCGCCCCGTCCCCCGCGGCCGCGCCGCCAGGGTGCCGACGCGGCCACCGTGGGCACGGTCGTCGGCCTGGGCGTCGTGGCGCTGGGCGCCCTCATGCTCGCCGACCGGACGGGAACCTTCGACGGCCCGGTGTGGCTCACGGCGGGCGGGATCTTCCTCGTGCTGGCCGGGCTCGGCCGCATCTCCCTGGGCGTGCGCGGCCGACGCAGCGGGTTCCTCGGGTTCGCGACGCTCGTGGCCGCGCTCGTCTGGGTGCCGGGTGCGCTCGCGCACCAGGCCGACGGCTGGGAGGGCGGGTTCCCCGTGGTGTGGCAGAGCGACGCGCCCCGCGCGTCCGACCTCACCGTGACGAGCCGCAAGGTCGCCGCCAACGGCATCGACATGGGCGCCGGGCAGGCGCGCATCGACCTCACGGGTGTGCCGATCACCCGGGACACGCTCGACGTGCCGATCTCGCTGGGCGCCGGCGACCTCACCGTGGTCGTCCCCAGGGACGCGGCCGTGCGGGCCGAGGTCTCCGCGGGCGTCGGCACCGTCCGGTGGCGCCTGGACGGCGACCGCCAGGAGCGCAGCGGCATCGCGCTCGGCAACATCACGTTCGAGGACGAGGCCGCCGCCGCGGGCTCGCCCGACCTGGTGCTGAAGATCAGCTCGGGCATCGGCGAGGTCACCATCATCGAGGAGGACGCAGCATGAGCACCGACGAGACGCAGCCGCTCGGCACGACGTCGGAGGACACGCATGCCGACGCACCGCACGGCACGACGACCCCCGGCACGACGACCCCGGGCACGACGCCCGACGGCGCGGCCCCCGCGGCGGCGGCGTCCACCCACCCGGGTGTGCGGGTCAGCTCGATCGTCGGCGGCGTGATCACCGTGCTGCTCGGCGTCGGCGTCCTGCTGGTCGCGGCGGGGTACACGATCGACGTCCAGCTCGCGGCGATCGTCCTGCTCATCGCGGCCGGGGCCGGGCTCATCCTCGGGCCGCTGGTCCAGGGGCTGCGCCGCGGCAGGACCGCACCGCGCTGACACGACGACCGGGCGGCGCGGAGGAGGGTCCGCGCCGCCGGGGACGACCGAAGGCCGGCACCCGTACGGGTGCCGGCCTTCGTGCGTCTGCCGTCCGGTCCGCTCACCGGACCGCGCGACGCGCGACCCGTGGAGGGAACGGGTGCTCAGGCGTTCTGGACGCCGGCGCCCTCGACGCGCACGGCGATGCGGCGCAGGGTCTCGCCGGTGACGATGAAGACGACGCCGAGGCCGAAGACCAGGAGCGCGACGCCGAAGGCGACGACCGAGGTGAACAGCGAGGCCCGCAGGAACGAGCCGTTCATCATGGTCTCGCGGACCGGGTCCTCGCGGTCGAGCTGCGAGTAGGTCTTGCCACCCGACGCCTCGAGCGCGTGGTGGTTGATGATGTCGGCCTGCGCCCACGCCTCCCACGGCGTGTCGACGATCGCGCCACCGAACGCGGCGGCGTCCTCGGACACGGTGATCTGCTCGGCGCGCAGGTTGCTGGACACGGCGATCCAGGTGCCGGTGCCGGCGACGGCGAACAGGGCGCCGAAGACCATGACGACCAGGGCCAGGGCCTTGAGGTGGGCGGGCTTGCTCTGCACTGCGGACATTGTCGTTCTCCCCGATCGGCTTGCGGTGAACCCCCACGGTCGGGACCGCGGCGGTGCCGGTCCCGGTGAGCCGTCTTGCTCACGTGAGAAAGCGTCGTCGCAGGTGGAGCGCGACCCGTGGGACTCTGGTCCCTCCGGTCGACGCGGCGCATCACCCGTTCGGGTGACCCGCTTCTCGACCCCGGACCAAAGGCCCGACGCCCCGCAGGACCAGCGACGATACACGAAAGCGCAGGTCAGCCTCAGTTTCTCGGCACGCGGGCGTGCCCGGTGCGGCACCGGACGCCCGTTCCGCCCCCGATGTCCGGTCGCGAGCGGCTCTCCCCCGTGCGGACCGGGCTGGACGCGCGGGCCGCGGCGCGTCGCAGGTCAGCGTCCGGCGAGCGACGCGGCACGCGCGTACTGCGCGTCGGCCGCGGCCAGCACGTGGTCCCAGCCGAACGGCGGCGGGGTGCTGCGCGCACGCGCACGCATCGCCCCCAGCAGCTCACGGTCCCGTGCGAGCAGGACGACCGCCTCGGTCATCTCGGCGTCGTCGGCCACGAGGAACCCGTCGAGGCCGTCCGTGACGAACTCCCCGACGCCGGTCCCCGCGTGCGCGAGCACCGCGAGGCCGGACGTGCGCGCCTCGAGGGCCGCGATGCCGAACGCCTCGAGGCGCGCGGGGGCGAGGAACACGTCGGCGTCGGCGTAGGCGTCGCGCACCTGCGGGCGCGGCAGCCGTCCACGCAGGTCGACGCGGTCCTGCAGCCCCGTCGCGGCCACGCGTGCGCGGACGGCGTCGCGGGCCGGACCGTCGCCGATCAGCGTCAGCCGCAGCGCGGCCGGCGGCAGGCGACGGGCCGCGGCCGCGACCACGTCGACGAGCGGCACGGCCCGCTTGCGCGGCGCGAGGCGCATGGTCGCGACGAGGTGCACCGGGCCGTCGTCCGTCACCGGGACGTCCGGCGCAGGTGCCCACGCGTCGAGGTCGATGCCGTTGGGGACGACGTCGACGCGCGCGTCGAACAGCTCCCGCACGCGTCGGGCCGCGGCCGTGCTCACGGCGCTCAGCGCCGCGGGGACCTCGCGCCAGCGCGTGCGCCGCACGACCGGCCGCCCCAGCTCCGCGACGCCGTCGAGCATGCAGTGCCACGTGACCGCGGTCGGCAGGCCCAACGCGGTCGCGACGCGCACGCCGTCGAACGCGAACGGCGACACGACGCCCGCGTGCACGTGCACCGCGTCGGGGCGCAGGCCGACCAGCGCCTCGCGCGTCAGGCGCGCACCCGCGAGCGGGTTGACCGGCAGGTCGAACGGCAGGCGCGCACCCAGCCGGTGCACGTGGACGCCGTCCTCGACGTCCACGACGCCGCCCCGCTCGCCGGCCTCGCCGAGCGTCGCGGTGAGGACGTGCACGTCGTGACCGGCACGCACCTGGTGCCGCGCGAGGTCACCGACCTGCGTCTCGATGCCGCCCGTGCGGGGTGCGAAGCAGTCGGAGACGTGGACGACACGCACGGCTCAGGCCCGCGCGGACGCGGCCACGACCTGCTCGACGCGCGCCGTGGCGTCGGCGTGCACGCGCCGCTCGAGCACGAACGACATCACGGGCACGACGCCCGCGAGCGCCATCGTCACGAGCCGCCCGAGCTTCCAGCGCAGCGTCGACCACAGGTCGAACACCGTCACGAGGTACACGACGTACACCCAGCCGTGCACCATCGCGATGATGCGTGCGGCCTCCGAGCGCGGATCGCCCTCGACCGTGAACCCCGGGAGCTGCAGCACGTACTTGAGGACCATCTCGACGCACAGCAGCAGCAGCATCGCGCCCGTGACCCACGCCATGACGCGGTAGCGCCGCAGCGAGCCGCGGGCCTTGCGGGCCCAGGCGGCGTGGGTCGCGGCCGCCGCGCCGTCGTCGGTCGGGGTGCTCGTCGGCTCGGTGGTCACGCTGGTCCTCTCGTCGTCGCCGGTCACTCCCACTCGATCGTGCCCGGCGGCTTGCTCGTGACGTCGAGCACGACGCGGTTGACCTCGGGCACCTCGTTGGTGATGCGCGTCGAGATCGTCGCGAGCACGTCGTACGGCAGGCGGGTCCAGTCGGCGGTCATGGCGTCCTCCGACGACACGGGGCGCAGCACGACCGGGTGGCCGTAGGTGCGGCCGTCGCCCTGCACGCCGACCGACCGCACGTCGCCCAGCAGCACGACCGGGCACTGCCAGATCTCGCGGTCCAGGCCCGCGCGCGTGAGCTCCTCGCGCGCGATCGCGTCGGCCGCGCGCAGCGTGTCGAGCCGCTCGGCCGTGACCTCGCCGACGATCCGGATGCCCAGGCCGGGACCGGGGAACGGCTGGCGCCAGACGATCGCCTCGGGCACGCCCAGCTCGAGCCCGACCGCGCGCACCTCGTCCTTGAACAGCGTGCGCAGCGGCTCGACGAGCGCGAACTGCAGGTCGTCGGGCAGGCCGCCCACGTTGTGGTGCGACTTGATGTTGGCCGCGCCCTCGCCGCCGCCGGACTCCACGACGTCGGGGTACAGCGTCCCCTGCACGAGGAACTTCACGTCCTCGCCGTGCGCACCCGCGTCCTCGACGACCTCGCGCGCGGCGTCCTCGAACACGCGGATGAACTCGCGGCCGATGATCTTGCGCTTCGTCTCCGGGTCGGACACGCCCGCGAGCGCCGTGAGGAACCGCTCGCGCGCGTCGACGACCTTGAGCTGCACGCCCGTCGCGGCGACGAAGTCCTGCTCGACCTGCTCGGCCTCGCCCGTGCGCAGCAGCCCGTGGTCGACGAACACGCACGTGAGCTGGTCGCCGACGGCGCGCTGCACGAGCGCGGCCGCGACGGACGAGTCCACGCCGCCCGACAGGCCGCAGATGACGCGCGCGCCCCCGACCTGGGCGCGGATGCGCTCGACCTGCTCGGCGATGACGTTGCCGGGGTTCCAGTCGGGCGTCAGACCCGCACCCCGGTAGAGGAAGTTCTCGAGCGTGTCCTGGCCCAGCGGCGAGTGCTTGACCTCGGGGTGCCACTGCACGCCGTACAGGCGCCGCTCGCGGTCCTCGAACGCCGCGACGGGGCTGCCGGCGCTCGTCGCGAGCACCTCGAACCCCTCGGGCGCGGCGTGCACCGCGTCGCCGTGGCTCATCCACACGGTCTGCTGCTCGGGGCTGCCGCCGAGCACGGTCCCCGCGTCGGTGACCTCGACCGCCGTGCCGCCGTACTCGCGCTGCCCGGTCTGCGCGACCGTGCCGCCCAGGGCCTTGGCCATCGCCTGGAACCCGTAGCAGATGCCCAGCACCGGGACGCCGGCCTGGAACAGCTCGGGCCCGACGAACGGCGCACCGTCGGCGTACACCGACGAGGGGCCGCCGGACAGGATGATCGCGGCCGGGTCCTTCGCGAGCATCTGCTCGACCGTGGCGGTGTGCGGCACGATCTCGGAGTACACGTTCGCCTCGCGCACGCGGCGCGCGATCAGCTGCGCGTACTGCGCGCCGAAGTCGACGACGAGGACCGGCCGGTGGGTCGTGGGCTGCGCGGGCGTCGCGGGCTCGGGGGTCTGCGTCACGCGCACCAGCCTAGTGGCCCTCCCCCGTGCTCCGGCCCGGCGCTCACTGCGGCTCGAAGGTCAGGCTCTCCCCCACCTGGTCGATCAGCTCGTCGTCCACGGCACCGGTGAGCTGCACGGCCGCCGGCTGCTCCCGCCCCTCGCCGATCGCCCACAGCGCGCCCCTCAGCTGCGTGCCGTCCGCACCGTCGTACACGTAGCGGGCGTGGGCCAGGTCGGCGTCGACGTCGATCGGGTCGGGCGAGCGCTCGACGACCTCGTACCCGGGCATCTGCGGCATCGTCATCAGCAGGTGCTCGATCACGAGCCCGGCCTTCGGCCCGTTGCTCAGCACGTCGTACTCGACCGCGAGCTGCGCGACGACGTCACCGCCCTCCACGAGCTGCCACGCGTCCGTCCAGTAGTCGCCCTGGACGTCCTCGACGCGCTCCCAGCCCGGGGGCACCGCGAGTCGCAGCGCCCCCACGCGCTCGTCCTGCCAGCCCTCCGGCACGGTGCGCGCACCCTGCGACGAGCACGCTCCCAGGGTGAGCGCACCGATCAGGACGGCGGCGGCCGCGCGGACCGACTTCGACATGGACACTCCTCGGGTGGTCTGCGGGGACGGGGGGCGGGGCGGCTGCGGGCTCATCCGCAGGCGGCGTTCGGGAGGAACGGGCGAACGCCGTCCTCGCGGGGCGAGCCGAGGAACTGACCGTCGCGGACGGCGCGCTCCCCCTGGGTCCCGCTGATCTCGACACCGCCGCCCACGCCGGCGCTCACGCCGACGCCGACTCTGCCGGAGGAGTCGGTGGCCGCGTACACGTTACGGGAGGTCTTGCCCGACTCGTAGAGCAGCTGCATCATCGCGTCGTCGGGCGCCGGGCTGCTGGGGACCACCGGCGTGAGCGGCAGCTCCGCGGCCGCGCCGCCGAACCGCTCGTCGAGCCAGCCCTCGACGAGCTCACGGTTGTCCCGCGTCACGTCCAGCGTGGTCGTCGTGACGACCAGGTCGTTGGGGTCGTGGCTGCCGCCGCCGGACGGCGAGTACGTGTTGGGCTTGCTGTGGCGGCCCGGCGGCTGCGTCTCGAGCTCGACGTCCAGACCGAACGCCGCGTACGCGCCGGCGCGTTCCGTGGTGCTGAACGACAGGGACCGGACCCTCATCTGCGCGTCGTACGTGACGGAGAGCGCACCGGTGCGCGACGCCTGCGCGCCGACACCGCCGACGAGCACGGTGGCCTGCGCCGACGCCGACCCCTCGGCCGCGTAGGTCCACGTCACGGTGTCATCCAGCGCGTTGTGCTCGCGCGTGACGGTCACGCCCGCCGACGCCTGGGCCGAGGCGCTCGCGACCGTGAGGGCACCGGGCCGGTCCTCGCCCTCGACCGTGCTCTCCATGCCGACGGCCGCGTTCACGCCCACCTGTGCCGTCGCGCCGCCCCGGTGCGACGTCACGTCGGGCGCGCGGGGCTCCCGCGCCCCCCACAGGGTCCCCGCACCGATCCAGCGCCACTTCGACTGGGAGAAGTAGGCCTCCGCGTTCTCCTTGAACGCCGGCCACTCCTCGGTGGGGACGATCCAGGTGTCGCCGTGCTGGTACGTGCCCTCGACCGAGGCCGACGCGCTGGCGCCGACGGCACCGGCCTCACCCTCGACCTTCGCCTGGAGTCCGGCGGACGCACCGTTCGTCACGGTGGCGTGCACCTCGCCCTCCTTGCCGCCGTACTCCGTGACCTGCAGACCCCAGTCCGTGCCGAGCTTGACGAAGCCGATGTCGACGCCGACCCCGCCGCCCTGCGACGTCTCCGAGAGCATGCAGACGCCGGGCCGCAGGTCCTCGTCGGTGGGTGCCTCGCCCGAGGCAGACACCGCTCCGCACGCTCCGCCACCCTCGAACGCGCTCTTCACGCGGCAGACCGCAGACTCGGTCATGCCCGGGAACGCCAGCGCCGCACCCACCACGGCCACCACGAGCAGCGCCCCGACCACGAGGATGCCCTGGTACTCGATCGTCCCTGCGCCCCGGTCGTCCCATCGCCGTCGCCGCGTCGCCGCGTCGCGCTCGCCGCGCCGCGGCTCCCCCTGCCCGTGCATCCCCTGAGTCACGGGCCAGACGGTAGGGGATGCCCGATTCGTGCCGGTGGGTCCGCAGGCCCGGGGGCGCGGGCCGCGCAACACCTCGCCCCGGTCTCACCCCGACGACTCGGCCGTCCGGGTGACCTCAGGTGTACGAGGGCCGCTCGCGACGGCTCGCGGGCGCGCTCGCGAGCAGGACGGCAGCACCCCCGACCAGCACCCAGAGCACCAGGTCCAGCACCATCGAGGGAGCCCCGGGGTCGGTCACCAGCTGCGCCGCGTACGTGCGCCCCTGCCACGTCGACGGGCTCAGGACGTACCCCAGCAGCAGCCCGACGCCGGCGCCCAGGCGCAGCTGGGGTCGCGACAGCGCCAGGAGCCGCCCCCGGACCGCGAACCACGACGACAGCAGCAGCGCGAGGGTGACGAGCAGCGCGCGCAGCGCGGCTCCGGCCGCGGCCTCGCGCGTCTGGTCGGCCACGTAGCCGGCGGCGAGCGAGGCCAGCACCGTGCCCAGCACGGTGGTCACGGCCATCTGCGCGACGAGAGCGGGTCGCATGGGCATCCCTTCGGTCGGTCGGCGCGACCGGCGACGTGCGCCGTCGTCACGGTCCCGACCGACGCTAACGACGCCGGACCGGCGCCGATGGGCCCACGCGCCCACGCGTGCGCCGCACCCGGGCCCGCGGTCCGCGGGCCCGGGCACCTACGCCGTGGCCCGCAGCGCACGCCGCGTGAGCAGACCCAGCACGAGCAGCACCGGCGCGAGCACGAGGACGACGAGACCGAAGCCCTGCGACCGCCCACCCACCGGGTCGGGCGAGACCGCGACCTCCTCGAGGCCCGTGCCCACGCACGTGACGGTCGCCGCGGCACCGGTGCCGGCCGTGACGCCCAGCAACTCCCAGGAGCCGGAGCCACCCGCGTCGTCCACGCGCACGGGCCGGTCGCCCGTGCCGCGGGGCAGCTCGGTCACGGGCTCACCGGACGACCGAGCGGTCGTGCACGTCGCGCCCGTGCCCGCCGGTCGGCCCCAGACCGCGGCGTCACGGCCGCCCGGCAGGAGCTGGACCGCGTCGCCCGCGGCGCCGGTCGAGCGCATCTCGACCGGCGGCGGTGCACCGGGTCCCGAGCCGACGACCAGCAGGATCCCGATGACCAGAAGGAACGGCGCACCGAGCAGCGCGACCCACGACCACAGCGTCGCGGCACGCCGCAGGTTGGTCCCCGTGAAGACCGCCACGTCAGGACACCGTGACCGACTGGAGCACGCCGTGCGCGCCCGAGTCGTCGAAGCCCTCGAGCGGTGCGATCACCGCGACGACGGCCTGCGCCTCGTCGTCGAGGTCGAGGACGAGGTACTCGTACCTCATCTCGACGTCGCCGTCGTCGGTGGTGAGCGTCGCGGTGTACGCGACGAAGCCCGCGGCCTGCGCCCCCGTCCACGCCAGCTGCTCGGTGACGACGTCCTGCGCACCGAGCGTGGCGTCCCCGACGGTGACGAGGTTGTCGACCGCGCCGTCGACGTCGCGCGACCGCTCCGGCGTCACGGTGACGTGCACGCCCGTGCCGGGCCCGTCGGCCGTCGAGCGCAGCGCGAACGCCTCGTCGCCGTCGCCGGACGGCGCGGTGGCGAAGGGCTCCCACTCCGGCGGGGCGTGCAGCGTGACCGGTCCCACCGCGTGCTGGTCCCAGGCCGAGGGCGCCGCACCGGGCGCGATCTCCTCACCCCCCGGGGGCGCGCCCGACGAGCAGGCGGCGAGCGCCGCCGCGGGCAGGACGAGCAGGGCGACGAGCAGCCGGCGCACCGGCGTCCCTCGTGTGGTCACGGCGTGCTCCTGTCGGTCGGCTGCAGGTCGTGGACGATCACACCACACACTCCGGACGCTCGACGAAGCCCGTGCCGTCGTAGTACCGGTAGCCGGTCGTCGAGCGCGAGCTCTCGATCGCCGACAGGTTGAGGCCGAGCTCGACGCCGACCTTGCCCTGGGCGTTGACCGCGTCCTGCGTCGTGGACGTCGTGTACGTCTGCTCGTAGATGAAGCCCCGGTCGGCGGCCGCGGTGCCCAGGTCGACGCCCAGGTCCACCGGGTTGAAGCGGTCGAGCACCGTCTGGGCGACGTCGACGCGGTCGGTGACGCCCGGGTAGTAGGGCACACCCACGGCGTGCAGGACGCGCGTGGCGAGCCGGCGGTCCGCGTCGGTCGCGAGCGGGATCTCCACGACCCGCTCGGTGTACGACGGGTCGCCGTCGATGCCGCCCGCGCCCGAGTAGCTCTCGTCGCCCACCGCGTTCCAGGACGTCACGCTGCGCAGCCGGAAGGCGATCGGGTTGCCGTCCGCGTCGCGGTCGACCTCGACCACGGCCGTCGCCTCGCCGTCGAGCGTGAACTGCTTGTAGATGTCGTAGCCGGCGCCCGTGACCGCGTGCCCCTCGAGGCCGCCGCTCAGCCCCATCGACGCGCGCAGGTAGTCCGTCGACGTGCCGTCCTTGCGGTTGGTGCGGCCCAGGTAGGCGGCGAGGGTCGCCTCGGCGTCAGCCGTGGCGACGAGCGCGGTCGCCCCCGCCGACGCGTCGCCCTCGATGCCGCCCTCGACGAACCACTCGTCCGCCTCGAGCTGCTCGAACTCGTTGCTGCCGCCGAGCTGCTCGTTGATCCAGTCGGCGCCGTCCCGCAGCGGGTTGTCGTCGCCGAACCAGAAGTCCTTCGTCTCGTCGTTCTTCTTGTGGTCGAGGATGCGACGCGCCTCCTCGGGCGTCCGGGCGATGTACGACTCGCCGCCGCCGATGACGACCGCGGCGCTCGCGTCGGCCGTCGCGCCCACGCCGTACGTCTCGTTGTCGTTGGTGACGCTGACGTCGAAGCCGACCCCGACGCCGATGCCCACGCCACCTTCGCGCGCACGCGTCAGGCGGTAGGTGCCGTCGCCGAGCTGCTCGATGACCCACCGTTCACCGCCCTCGACGGTGACGACGACGGTCAGCGAGCCGCTGTCGTCGCGCCCGGTGGACGAGACCACGCACTGCTCCGGCGGCACGTAGTCCTCGGGGTCGCGCCCCGGGCTCGGGTCGCAGCCCCCGCCCATGTCGAAGGCCTCGGCGATGCGGCAGACGGCCGCCTCGGCGTGCTCGCGCGCCCGCAGCGACGTGAGCGACAGGACGACCGCGGTGATCAGCACCGCCGCGATCGTGAGGATGCCGATGTACTCGAGGGTGCCGACGCCCGCGTCGCCCCGCAGGCCCCGCGCCCGTGCGAGGTGCAGCCGCCGGATCACGCGTACGCCGCCGTCCGCACGTCGCGACGGGCCACCGCCGCGACCCCGACGACGACCACGAGCCACAGCACGAGGTCGAGCGCCAGCGTGGCCACGCCCGCGTCCGCCACCAGCTGCCCCGCGTACGTCCGCGCGGCCCACGTGAACGGGTCGGCCACGAAGCCGACGAGCGCCGCGAGCGCCACCACGGCCACGTCGCGGCGGCGCGTGTCGGCGACCGCCATGCCGCGCCAGGTCACGCCGACGAGCACGAGCGTCACCAGGACCGTCTTGAGCAGCAGGGCGGGCACCGGCGCCAGCCCGGCGAGGGCGACCATGCCGGCCGCCCACGCGACGACGCAGGCGCCCGCCGCGTAGGCCGCGGTCATCACCGCGAGTCGGATGAACGACACGTCCAGCTCCTCACCGGCGGGCCCGGGCTCCCGCACGGGAACATCGTCCCGGGGCGAGGGCCGCGCGCGATGGGTCGTGGGGTGCGCGCGGACACGGCGCCGGTGGGCCCGTGGGCCCGGGCGTCAGCCCTCGACGGCGGCCTCGCGCACGACGATGCTCTCCTCGATACCCCGCACGACGTCCTCGGGCAGATCGCGCCCGGTGAGCTGGAGCCCGACCGTCGAGCCCGAACCGGGGTCGGCCGCGGCCCAGAACACACCGGCGACGTCGTCGTAGGAGAAGTCGTTGCGCCGGACCTCGAGCGTGTCCTCGTCGACCGGGGTGGACATCGCGGTGGAGCTGTACCCCCAGCCGGCGACCTGCGCACCGGCCACGAACGAGTCCAGCGCCTGCTCGGCGCCGTCCTCGCCCAGCGCGGGCGCACCGACGAGGAGCACCGACCCTGCGTCCGGATCGGCGTCGGTCGACCAGCCGACGCTCCACAGGGGGTCGGGCTGCGGCACCTCGACCCAGTCCCCCGGCACGGCGAAGGAGAGCGCGCCCGAGCCGACACGCTGCCAGCCCTCGGGCGTGGCGGGCTCGGCCGTCCGCGGCGCGGAGCACGCGGCCAGGAGCGTCGCGGCGAGCACGGTTCCGGTCAGTGTCAGGGCGGCGCGGCGACGCACGGTCAGACTCCCTCGGCGTAGGACGGGCGCGTGGACGGCTTCCAGCGTAGGTGGGCGAGCAGGCCGCCGAGGCCACCGGTGAGCAGGAGGACGACGACCGGCACCGCGAGGTCCGCCGCGCGGACGCCGGCCGGGACGTCGGCGCGGGCCGCCGCCTGCACCGCGCTCACCGTGGTGAGCACGGCGGCGGCCACCGCGGGGACCGCGACCGCGACGAGACCGCGCGTGCGCGGCGGCCGCGCGCCGGCGCGGGCGGTCGCGACCAGGACCGCGGTGAGGCCCGCGACGAGCGGCGGGACCACCAGCAGCGGCCACGCCGCGACCGGCGCTCCCGAGCGGGTCGAGGCGACGCCCACCAGGACCGCACCGGCGGCGAGCACCACCAGGTACACGAGGGTGCCGGACACCCACGCCCACGCGAGCCTTCTCATCGATCGGTCCTCCCCGTCACGAGCACAGCGCGTCGTCGACGAGCTGGCGGCTGCCGTCCTGCGTCGGAGCCCCGAGGAACGACGCGTCGACCTTGGTCGCGGTGGCCTCCTCGGCGCTGATGTTGAAGCCGAACTCCCAGCCCTTCTTCACCGCCGCCCCGAACTCCCACGAGTCCTTGACGTTGTGGTACGTGACCTGGCTGAGCTTCGCCTGCTCGTACATGAGCTGCATGAACGGGTCGTCGGAGGGCTGGTCGGGGACCATCGCCGAGAACGGCAGCGCGAACGTCTGCCCCGCGGCGTTGCCGTCGATCCACTCCTGGACCATCGCGCGGTTCTCGTCCGTGACGTCGAGCTTGGTCGTGGTCACCACCGACCGCGTCTCACCCTCCTTGAGGCTGCCGTTCGCCGACTTGAACGTCGAGTTGCCGAAGCTCGCGCTGCCGCCGATCTCGTAGGACGACTTGAACGCGATCTGCGCGAGGTTGCCGTCCTTGTCGTAGGTCGTCGTGAACGCACCCGTGACCGCGCCCTCGCCGGTCGCGTGCCCGACGATCATGCTGCCGCCGAGCGTGCCCTTGCCGGACAGCTCGTACGTGTAGCTCTTGCTCCCCGAGTCCTTGTCGTTCATCACGACGACCGAGCCGCCCGCGGACAGCGAGCCGTTCACACCCAGCTTCGGGTCGATGAGCTTGTCGTTGCCGTTCGCGTCCTTGCTCGTGCCGGGGATGCGTGCGCCCGCGCTCGCCTTCAGCGCGGCCTCCAGCGAGATCTTGCTGTAGGTGACGCTCGGGTCCTTCGGCGCGTCCACCCAGCCGTCGGTCAGCCACAGGTAGATCGAGTAGCCCGCCGCACCCTCGCCCTTGAGCTGCTGCTGCTGGATGAGGTAGTCGTCGAGCTGACCCTTCATCGAGTTCCACTGGTCCGCGGAGTCGAAGTTCCAGGTCGAGCCGTACTCGAACTTCAGGTCGCCACCGAGACTGACGTCGACCCCGGCGTTGTCACCGTCGCCCAGCTTGCCCGCGTCGAAGGTCTTCGACCCGAGCGAGGCGTTCGCGCCCACGCCGGCGCCGTCCGTGAGCGTGGCGCGCACGGTGCCGTCAGAGAACTCCTGGACGATGAACCCGGAGCTGTCGCTCAGCTTGATGAACCAGATCTTCACCTCGGCCGAGTACTTCTCGGAGGTCTGCGCGAGCATGCACACGCCGGGGTGGAAGTCCATGTCGTCGGACGCCTCGGGCACCGCCGGCGTGTCGCACGCGCCCGACGTGCCGTCGAGGGCGGCCGAGATCCGGCACATCGTGGACGACGCGTAGGGCGCGAGCCCGGCGACGCCCAGCACCGACACGGTGATGAGCAGCGCTGCGAGCGTCAGGATCCCGACGTACTCGAGCGTGCCCACGCCGGTGTCGTCGCCGGCCCGTCGCCGGCGCGGCGTGACGCCGCCTTCCTCCACGTCGACCTCCGAAGTCTCGAGTCCTGCTGACCTGCTGGACACTAGGCCGCACCGTGCGGCGTGCCGAGGGCCCACGGATCCAGGCACGCGGACGCGCGCCCGGGCCCGGGTGGGCCCGAGGACCCGGTCGACGTCAGCGCCAGGTGACAGCCACGCCCGGCACGGGCTCCAGCCCGGGCAGCGCGACGGTCACGGACGTCGTGCCCTCGGTCAGCGGGGGCAGCAGCGCCTGCACGACGGTGCCGTCCTCACCGAGGCGGTACGGGAACTCGCTGCAGGCGCACCCCAGGTCGCTCTCGCCCGACACGTCGAGGATCGTGTACGGCTGCAGCCGCCACCCTGCGGCCTCGTCCACGACCTCGACGCCCCGGACGTCGGTGAACACGCCGCGGCTCTCCGACCACCGGCTCGGGGACCCCGTGTCGTCGCCGCGCAGCACGACGACGAGCTCGGTGCCCGCCGCGTCGGCGACCACCGAGACGATCTGCGCCTCGACCTGGCCGCCCTCGATCTCCCCGGACGCGCTGCCCACGTCCTCGAGGTCGTCGAGCGTGCCGTCACCGAGCACGCTCGACGCGAACCCCTCGACGGTGTAGTCGTGGTCCTGCCCGGCGTCGGCGGTGGCGGCACCGCCGGACGACGAGGGCGCCGGGGCGGGCTCGTCGGAGCTGCAGCCCGCGACCAGCAGCACACCGGCCGCGAGCGCGGCCACGACGGTCGTGCGGCTCATCGGGTCGCCTCCTGGACCTGGTAGCTCACCGTCACGCGGCGGTTGAGCTGCATGTTCTCCGGCGAGGTGTTCGGTGCGACGGGCTCCGACTCCCCGCGCCCCTCGGCCACGAACGTCACCGCCGTGCCGGACGCGGGCTGGAGCGCGGCGACCACGGCGGCCGCACGCTGCTCCGACAGGGTCTGGTTCGACGAGTCCGAGCCGTCCGAGTCGGTGTGCCCGACGACGCGCACCTCACCGGTGCCGCGCGCCGCGATGTCGGCCGCGAGCCGGGCGATGGCGTCCTGCGAGGCGGCCGTGAGCGTCGCCGAGGACTTGTCGAACAGCACGTCCGCCGCGAGGGTCGCGTCCACCTCCTCGGCCGTCTCGGCGACGTCCGTCACCTCGTCGACCGACCCGCGGTGCTGCACCAGCGGACGCACCGACCAGGGCGCCTCGGCGCCCGCGAGCGCGTCGCCCTCGGCGATCTTCGGCCAGCCCTCGCCCGCCTGCGGGACGAGGTCGTCGGCCACCGGCTCCAGCGCGCCGTCCTCGACCGGGACCCCGGTCACGGCCGCGCGCGCGTCACCGACGAGCACGTCGACGGTGCGTGTCCCGGCCGGCAGCTCGGGGAACACGGCCCACAGCACGACGAGCTCACCGGGCTTCAGCGCGCGGAACTCGCTCACGTCGCTCGAGTACGGCGCGGCGTCACCGCCGCGCAGCGGCACGTACGCGGTCATCCCGGGGCGGTCGACGAGGGTCACCGCGGCGAGCGCGCTGCTCTCGTAGTCGCGCGACCGGGTGAAGATCGACGACAGCGGCAACGAGCGCGACGCGGAAGCGGGGAGCCCCAGGGACAGGTAGACCGCGGTACCGCCCTCGACGCGACGCACGCCGTGCACCGCACCCCGGACGAGGTCGCGCGACGCGTTGCCCGCGGCCCGCAGCGAGAACGTCCCGTGGACGGGCACATCGACGCCCGCCACGTCGACCGTCGACCCGGGCTCCGGCGCGGCGGCCGCGTGCGCGGGTGCCGTCGGGAGCGTCAGGGCGGCGGCCGCCAGGAGGGCGACCGGCCACCGGGGGGTTCGACGGGGGCGTGTCTGCATCGGGCGGCCTCCACGGATCGGGACGGTTCGGGCGGCGGTCATCGTCTCACGAGCCTCGGCTCGAGGCGCGCCTCGACCCACGCGCGGCCGTCGCGTCGGGCCTCGGCCAGGCTGCGGTCCCAGTCGGAGCGGAACGTCGAGCCGTCCGACGCACGGCACGAGAACCGGTGCTCCGAGCCCC
>NZ_LNTD01000063.1 GCF_001462455.1 Cellulomonas sp. B6 | reverse complement strand
ACGGACGACGGGTCGGCCGCCGCGCTCCGCTCCGCCGCAGCCGCGCTGCGCCTCGCGGTGCCGGACGTCGTAGCGGTCGCCGCGTCGGTGACGCGCTCGGCGTCGGGGGTGGGTGAGGTCGCGTGCGTGGGCACGGTGACGTCCTTTCACGGTTCCGCGCTGACCGGGCGGGTCCGGGGGTCGGGCACACGGGCCGGGTCCACTCCCCGGACCGGGTCGCCGGGCTCGTCACCCGACAACGGCTATACCGTCCAGCCGGTATAGTAGTCGACCGTCCGGACGGTGCACAAGGTGATCTCCGTCGCTAGGCTCGACGCCCATGGCCCCCACCCGCGACCGCATCCTCGACGCGCTGCAGGACGTCCTCCTCGAGGACGGCCCCGGCGGCGCCACGCTCGACGCGGTCGCCGAGCGCGCGGGCGTCTCCAAGGGCGGGCTGCTCTACCACTTCCGCAGCAAGGACGACCTGTTCGAGGGACTGCTCGACCGGCTCGACGCGGGCGGCGCCGCAGCGGACGCGCAGTGCCCGCCCGACCCCGACGGCGCGGCGCGCTGGTTCCTCGACGGCTCGCAGACCGCCGACGGTCCCGAGGAGCGCACGCTGCTCGCGGCGCTGCGCCTGCTCGGCACCTACCCGCCCGCGAGCGACCGCATGGCCCGCTACCTCGACGACTGGGCCGCGGGCCTGCGCCGGGCGATCGGCGACCCCGTGACCGCGCGCCTCGTGCAGCTCGTGGGCGACGGCCTGTTCCTGCACGCCCTGCTGGGCAGCGGCGACACCCCGCTCGACGCACGCGTCAAGGACGCGGTCCGCACCCTGCTCGACCAGGCCTGACCCCGCCGCGCCCCGCCGAGCGCGGTACTCGTTTCCGGCGCGCTCGGTGGCGTTCTGCCGCACTCGGCGGCGTAGCGCGCGCTGGGCGCGCGGCACATGATCGGCGGTGGGCGGGTCAGTCGGTGGCGGCGGGTGACGACGCCGCGGCGGGCAGGTGGGACGCGAGCAGCTCGGCCAGGTGCACGCCCTGCACGCCCGCGAGCTGGTCGGCCTGCGTGCGGCACGAGTACCCGTCGGCCAGGTAGACGTCGCCCGGCGCCGCGGCGCGCAGCGCGGGGAGCAGCGCGTTCTCGGCCACCGCGACCGACACGTCGTAGTGCCCCTTCTCCATGCCGAAGTTGCCCGCGAGCCCGCAGCACCCGGCGAGCGTCGAGAACTGCGCGCCCGCGTCGGTGAGCAGGCGACGGTCCGCGGTCCACGTCATGACCGAGTAGTGGTGGCAGTGCGGCTGCACGACGGCCGTCACGTCCGACAGGTCGGGCACCTGCCACCGGTCCCCCGGGCCGATCGGCGCGGGCGCGGTCAGCAGCTCGGCGAGCGTGCGGGTCGCGCGGGAGACGGCCGTCGCCCGCGGGTCGTCGGGCAGCAGGTCGACGAGGTCGCTGCGCAGCACGGCCGTGCACGACGGCTCGAGCCCGACGATCGGGATGCCGTTGACCGCGAACGGCCCGAGCACCTCGAGCAGGTGCTCGAGCTGGTGGCGCGCACCGTCGAGCTGACCGGTGCTGATCCACGTGAGGCCGCAGCACGCGTCGTGGTCGGGCACCAGCACGTCGTAGCCGGCGTCGCGCAGCACCGCCACGGCCGCGTGCGCGACCGACGGCGCGAGCGTGTCGCTGAACGAGTCGGTCCACAGCAGCACGGGCGGACGCGGCGCACCGTGCTCGGCACGGGCCCCGCCCGTCGCGTCGTCGGCCGCCGCCGCACCCCCGGCACCCGCGGTCTCGGCCGGCAGCGCGACGCGCTCGGCGTCGCGACGCCCGACCACGCGCACGTCGCCCGCGCGCCGCCCGTCCTGGCGGGCCCACGCACGGAACGGCACGGGCGCGAACGACACCATCTTCCGACGGGTGTCCATGCCGCCCAGCCTGAGCACGAGCTTCGCGACGGGCCGCACGCCCAGCACCGCGTTGGCGAGCGCCGCGAGCCCCGGCACGCCCGTGACCAGGCGCGCCCAGCGCGGCAGCCAGCCCAGCGCGTAGTGGTTCACGGGGCGCAGCCGGCCCTGGTAGGTGCGGTGCAGCACCTCGGCCTTGTACTGCGCCATGTCGACGCCCGCCGGGCAGTCCGACGAGCACGCCTTGCAGCTCAGGCACAGGTCGAGCGACTCGTGCACCTCGGCCGACGACCAGCCGCGCGACACGAGCGACCCGTTGGCCATCTCCTGCAGCACGCGCGCGCGGCCCCGCGTCGAGTCCTTCTCGTCCTTCGTCGCGAGGTACGACGGGCACATGAACCCGCCCGCGGCGTGGTTGTCGGCGCGGCACTTGCCGACGCCGACGCACCGGTGCACGGCGGTCGTCAGGTCCCCGCCGTCGTGCGCGAACGAGAAGCCCGACGCGGCGGGCAGCGCGCGCGCCGCGGGCCGGCGCAGGTCGGCGTCGAGCGGCCGCGGCCGCACCAGGACGCCCGGGTTGAGCAGGTCGCGCGGGTCGAACAGGTCCTTGACGGCGCCGAACAGGTCGATCGCGCGCTGCGAGTACATGACGGGCAGCAGCTCGGAGCGCGCACGCCCGTCGCCGTGCTCGCCCGAGAGCGAGCCGCCGTGCTTCGCGACGAGCGTCGCGGCGTCCTCCATGAACGCGCGCAGCGGCCCGCCCGAGCGCTCCATCGGCATGTCGATGCGCAGGTGCACGCAGCCGTCGCCGAAGTGCCCGTAGGCGAGCCCGTCGACGCGGTGGTCGGCCATGAGCGCCTCGAGCTCGCGCAGGTACGCGCCGAGCCGCTCGGGCGGCACGGCCGAGTCCTCGAACCCGGGCCACGCCTGCGCACCCGACGGCGTGCGTCCGCCCAGGCCCGCACCGTCCTCGCGGATGCGCCACATGGCCGCGGCCTCGGGCCCGGGCGGGAAGATGCCGACGGCGTCGGTGCCGGCGTCGGCCGCGAGCGCGCGCGCCGTGGCCATCGCCTCGTCGAGGGTCGCGCCGCCGACCTCGCACATCATCCAGCCGGCGCCGGGCGGCAGGTCGGGCACGGCCGACGCGCCCTTGACGCGCCGCACGACGTCGACGAGCCGCGAGTCCATGCCCTCGATCGCGAGCGGGGCGTGCGCGAGCAGCGCGGGCACCGCGTCGGCGGCCGTCGGCATGTCGGGGTAGCCGAGGACGACGAGTACGGGCGCCGACGGCACGGGCACGAGGTTCACGGTCGCGCCGAGCAGCGTGACGAGCGTGCCCTCGGTGCCGACGAGCATCTTGGCGAGGTCGGTGCCGTGCTCGGGCGCGAGGTGCTCGAGCGAGTACCCCGACACCTGGCGGCGGAACCGGCCGAGCTCGGTACGGATCACGTCGAGGTGCGCACGCACGAGGCCGTCGAGCCCGGGGACGACGTCGAGCGACCCCGCCCCGGCGCGCGCCGTGAAGCGTCGTCCTGTGCCGTCGACGACGTCGAGGTCGACGACGTTGTCGGCCGTGCGCCCGTAGGCGACGGCCCGCGGGCCGCACGCGTTGTTGCCGATCATGCCGCCGAGCGTCGCGCGGGCCTGCGTCGACGGGTCGGGCCCGAACCGCAGGCCGTGCGGCGCGGCGGCCTTCTGCAGGTGCGCCATGATGACGCCGGGCTCGATACGTGCGGTGCGTGCGTCGGGGTCGATCTCGAGGACGCGGTTCACGTGCCGCGAGAAGTCGAGGACGATGCCGGTGCCCACGGCGTTCCCCGCGACCGACGTGCCGCCGCCGCGCGAGGTCAGCGGCGTGCCGGTCTCGCGCGCGACCTGCAGCGCCGCGAGCACGTCGTCGGTGTCCCGCGGGAACACCACGACCTGCGGCACGACGCGGTAGTTGGACGCGTCCGTCGAGTACTCGGCGCGCCGGCGGGAGGAGTCGTCGACGCTCCCGCGCACGACGTCGCGCAGCGCGTGCACGACGTCCCGGACAGGGGGCGTTCCGGTCGTCACAGCCACGCCCGGCAGTGTCCCACCCCCCGCGTAGGACCCGACACCCGCGTCCACGCGCTGTCCGGCACGAGCACCGTCAGCGGGTCAGCGGGCAGCCCGCGCAGGACACGGGTCGCTGCTCGCGCGGCGGGCACGTCGGGCACGCGGTGCGCCCCAGCGCGGACGACGACGTCTGCACGAGCCCGACCCGCGCGGCGTGGTCGAGCACGGTCTCGACGAGCCCGACGTCGACGCCGAGCCGCCGCGCGACCGTCGCGGGCCCGGCACCCCGACCCGCCTCCGCGACGACGTCGGCCAGGAGGCTCACAGCAGCGCCCCGACCCGGAACACCGCGACCGCCAGCAGCCACGCGACCGCGAGCTGCACCCCCACGCACCCGAGCGTCCAGCGCGCCCCGAACAGCCGCCACTGCTCGGCGACCGTCGCGAGGCACGGCGTGTACGCGAGCACGAAGACCATGAACGCCGCGGCGGCCGCGGCCGCGTGCCCGCCCGACGACTCCTCGAACGTCGCGCGCAGCCGGTCCCCCAGGTCCCCCGAGGCGGCGGGGTCGTCGGGCTCGTCGACCGCGTACGCCTGCGCGAGCGCACCGACCGCGACCTCCTTGGCGACGAAGCCCGTGACGAGCGCGGCCGACGCGTGCCAGTCGCCGAACCCGGCGGGCGCCAGCACGGGCGCCACCGCCTCGGCCGCGCGCCCGTACAGCGAGTCGGCGACCGGCACGTCGCCGACCGCGTGCCCGCCGACCACCGGGACCGCGAGCGCGACCCACACGACCGTGAGCGTCACGACGATGACCTGCCCGGCCTTGGTGAGGAAGGACCGCACCCGCGTCCACGTCGACACCGCCAGCGCGCGCAGCCGCGGGCGCTGGTAGGCGGGCAGCGCGAGCACGAGCGGCTCGCGCCGCAGGTCGCGGAACAGCGTGACGCGCAGCAGCAGCCCGCCCAGCACGACCAGCCCGATGCTCGCGACGTACATGAGGAAGTTCGCCGTGCCCGCCTGCCCGGGGAAGAAGATCGAGGACAGCAGGACGTACACGGTCAGGCGCGCGGGGCAGGACGTCCACGGCACGAGCAGACCGACCATGAGCCGCTGGCGCGCGTGGGGCAGCGTGCGCGTCGCCGCGAGCGCGGGCAGGTTGCAGCCGAACCCGACGACGAACGGCAGCATCGCGCGCCCGTCGAGCCCGATGGCGCGCATCGCGCGGTCGGCGACGAACGCGGCGCGCGCGAGGTACCCGCAGTCCTCGAGCAGCGCGACCGCGACGAACATCATCGCCATGAGCGGCACGAACGACGCGACCGTGCCGACGCCCGCGAGCACGCCGTCGACCAGCAGGCCGACGAGCCACGCGGGTGCGTGCAGCGCGTCGAGCCCGGCCGTCACGCCGTCGGCCAGCGGCCCCGTGACCAGGCGCTCCGCGCCGTCCATGATCGGCGCGGCGGCCGCGGTCGCGAGCTGGAACAGCAGCCACATGACCCCGAGGAACACGGGGACGCCCGCGACGGGGTGCAGCAGCACGCGGTCGATGCGGTCCGAGCGGGTCCGCACGCCCGCGGGCGGCGTGCCGCCGACGGCGCGGACGTGCTCGTCGACCCACGCGAACAGGGCCTCGACCTCGTCGGGCGAGGGCTCGGCGCCCGCCACGGCGTCGGCGGGCGCGGCCGGGGGCAGCAGCACGTGGCCCGCGTCGGGGTCGCGCAGCGTCGTCAGCACGGCCTGCGCGAGCGCGTCGGCGCCGCGGCCGCTGCGCGGGTGCACGGCCACGACCTGCACGCCCAGGCGCCCCGCGAGCGCGTCGGCGTCCACGTCGATGCCGCGCGAGCGCGCCACGTCGACCATCGTGAGCCCGACGACGACGCGCAGCCCGAGCCGCGCGACCTGCCCCAGCAGGTACAGCGAGCGCGCGAGCGCCCCGGCCTCGACCAGGACCACGGCGACGTCGGCCCGGCCGAGGTCACCGCCCCCGGCGACGACGTCGGCGGTCACCTGCTCGTCGGGCGTGCGGGCCACCAGCGAGTACGCGCCGGGCAGGTCGACGAGCCGCAGCTCGGCACGGGCCGCGGACGGCCCCGGGCGCCACGTGCCGGTCTGCAGCTCGACGGTCGTGCCGGGGGCGTTGACCACGCGCTGCCGGGCGCCGGTGAGCGCGTTGAACAGCGTCGACTTGCCCACGTTGGGGTTGCCCACGAGAACGACGAGCGGTGCGTCGAGCGTCGTCGTGGCGCCCGCGGGCTGCTCGTGGCAGCTCACGACGTCGCCCCCGCCGGGGAGGGGTGGGCGGGGGCGACGTCGACGGGACCGACCGCGACCCGGATGCGCGCGGCGGTGCGCGCGTCGACCGCGAACCGGTCGGCGCCGACGGCCACCACGAGCCCGCCGAACGCGGCGCGGTGCGTCACGCGGACGTCCCCGCCGGGGCGCAGCCCCAGCTCGTGGAGACGGACGCGCGGCCCGTCCTCGAGGTCGACGGCGACGACGCGGGCGGCCGCTCCGGGCGGCAGCGTGCACAGGTCCACGTCGCCGAACGTAGACCTGAGGCAAGGCTCACCTCACGGGACCCAGGTCCCGGGCCCGGACGTGCGCGAGGGCGGACCGGCGCGCGGCCGGACCGCCCTCGCGGCGGGTCAGGGGGTCAGTGCTCGAGCGTCGCGTCCAGCGTGATCTCGACGCCCGTGAGCGCCTTCGACACCGGGCAGCCGGCCTTGGCCTTCTCGGCCGCCGCGCGGAACCCGTCGGCGTCCAGGCCCTCGACCTCGCCGCGCACGTGCAGCGCGATGCCCGTGAGGCGGAAGCCGCCCGCCGGGTCCGGGCCGAGGCTCACGTCGGCGGTCACCTCGAGGGCGACGGGCGTGCCGCCCGCCTCGGCGACGTCGGCCGACAGCTGCATCGCGAAGCACGACGAGTGCGCCGCCGCGATGAGCTCCTCGGGGCTGGTCGTGCCGCCGGCCTCGTCGGCCGCGCGCTTCGGGAAGGAGACGTCGTACGTGCCGACCTTCGAGCTCGACAGCTCGACCTGGCCGCCGCCGTCCTGCAGCGTGCCGTTCCAGGCGGTCCGTGCGGTGCGCGTGGGCATGTCCACTCCTCGTGCGTCGGGTGCCGGGCGCGGGCAGCGCCCCGGGTCCGAGCCTAGGCGCTGGCCGGCTCCCCCACCCGGCCACGCGACAGGGCGCCGCCGCGCTAGGGTCGCGGTCGTGCCGGGCCGGCGACGTGGCCGACGCGACACGTGCGAGACGGTCCACGAGGCGCAGGGGGCGCACGCGATGTCATCGGTCCGCGGGTCGGACGCCCTCGCGGCGGGGTCGCCGCTGCCGTCGCACCGGCTGGACGTCGAGGGGCTCGTGCTCCGGTACGGCCGCGCGGGGTTCACGCTCGCCGTCGACCGCCTCGCGCTGCCCGCGGGCGTGCACTTCCTCGTCGGGCGCAACGGCTCGGGCAAGAGCAGCCTGCTGCGCGTGCTCGCAGGGCTCGAGCGCCCGCAGGCGGGCACGCTGCGGCTCGACGGCGCGGAGGTCGTCGGCGCGGACGCGTGGCGGGCGTACCGCGCGGCCTCGGGGTACCTCCACCAGGACTTCGCGGTGCGCGGCCGGGCGAGCGTCCGGGCGTACGCGCGCTACGGGGCGTGGCTGCGCGGCGTGGCGCGCGACGAGGTCGGGTCCCGTGCGGACGAGGTGCTCGACGCGGTGGGGCTCGCCGACCGGGCCGAGACGCGCGCGAGCCGCCTCTCCGGCGGGATGCAGCGCAGGCTCGGCCTGGCGGTCGAGCTGGCGAACCACCCGCACGTGTACCTGCTCGACGAGCCGACGTCCGGCCTGGACTTCGAGGCGCGGGACGCCGTGCACGACGTCGTGACCACGGCGGTCGACTCGGGTGCGGTCGTGGTCGTCGCGTCCCACGACGACCACGAGCTCAACCGGTACCCGGGAGCGACCCACCACGTCCTCGACGCGGGACGCCTCGTCGGGTCCGTCACCGGCGACGGTGCGGTCACGGTGCAGCGGCTGCTCGGCGGCGTGCGGTGACGCATCCACGCACGCGTGAGGTGCTCGACGCCGCGGCCGTGTCGGGCGCGCCCGCCGCCGCGCTGCTCCTGACGGCGGCCGGTGCGGTGCTGGTCCTCGCCGAGGACCCGGCGACCAGCCGGTGGCTCGGCGCGACGCCCGACACAGGGCTCTTCCTGTCGGTCCTGTCCTTCGCGGTCGGCGGCTGCCTGTTCGCGGTGGTCGGGTACCTGGCGGGCGCCCGCTGGTCGCACGACCGCGGGTATCCGCTGCGACGCAGCGTGCCCGGGTTGCCGCGCGTCGTCCTCGTGTCGGTCGCGGGCGACCTCGTGTGGCTCGTCGGCGCGCTGCTGCTGGTGCACCTCGTCGCGTTCGGGCGGAGCGCCGCGCTCGGTGCGTCCGCGCCGCTGTCGGGCTGGCCGCTGAGCGTGCTGGGCCTGGCGTCCGCGACGTCCTGCTACGTGGTGGCCGCCGTCGTGGGCGCCGCGCTGCGCACCCCGTTCGGGGTGGTGCTCGTCGCACCGGCGCCCTACGCCGCCACGCTGCTCGCGGGCGAGGTGGCCGTGTCGTCGCGCCCCGAGGTGCAGCAGCTCGTCGCACCGTTCGTCGACCAGGCGTGGTACCCGAGCCTCGTGCCCGCCGCCGGTCCCCTCCTGGTGCTCGCGGCGTACTGCCTCGCCGTGGCGGCGACCGCCGGCACGGCCCTCGTCGTGCTGCTCGGGGCGCGGCTGCACGCGGCACGCCCGCACGCCGCCACGGTCCTGCTGCCCGCGGCCGCCGTCGTGGCGTGCGCGGGCCTCGTGACGGCGGGGTGGTCGCCGAACGGGTTCGCGCGACCCGACCCGTCCGGCCCGGCGTGCTCCGCCGACGGGCGCGTGTGCGTGTGGGGCGGCTCCCGCAGGACGCTGCCGGTCCTGGAGGCCGCCGAGCGACGCGTCCGCGCCGCCGTCGAGCGGGCCGGCGCACCCGCCGACCTCCGCTTCGTGCAGCACGGCCTGCCGTCCGACGACACCGCGGTGCCCGTCGACACCCCGCCCGGGCACGTCGGGGAGGCCGACGTGCGCGCGCAGATGGTCGCGGCGTACGCGCAGCGGTGGACGGACCGGTGCACGGGCACGGCCGACGACCCGACGCTCCTGCCGACGCTGCACGACGCGCTGCTGCGCGCGGCCGACGACGGCTCGTCGGAGGACCTGGGCCCGGCGCTGCGACGTGCCCGTGCGTGCTGACCGGCCCGTCGCGACGTGGTGCGCGCGGCGCCTGGTCGGCCCGGCCCTGCTCGCGGCCACCGGGGTCGCGGCCCTCGCCGCGCTGCTCCCGGCGACGCTGGGCACGCCGCAGCTGCGCGGCGGGGCGCTCGAGACCGCGACGGCCGTCCTCACGTCGTTCGTCGTCGCGACGTGCCTCGTCCCGCCCCTCACCGCGGGGGACCTCGCCCTCGAGGAGCGGTCGCCCCGCCCCGTGCGCGCGCTGCGCGCGGGGCTCGGCGTGCTGCTGCTGGTCGCGACGTCGGCCCTGGTCGCGGCGAGCGCGCTCGCACGCGGCGGTGACGCGGCGACGTCCGCCGCCGCGGTGCGCACCCTCGTCGTCGTCGCCGCGCTCGCGCTGACGGCCGCGCGCGTGGCCGGAACGACGGCGGGCTTCGCGGCGGCGCTCGGCTACCTGGGGTGCTGCCTCTTCGGGGGAGCGTCGGCCGACGGGACGGTCGAGGCGTGGGCACGTCCGCTGGCGCCGTGGCGCACCCTGCCGGACGTGCCGCTGCTCGTCGTGGGCGCGGTGGTCGTCGTGGCGCTGTTCGCCGCGCGACCCCGGCGCGGGCGCCTGCGGGCGCGTCCGTAGGGCACGGACGTCCGCACCCTCAGCGGGCGCGCTCGAGGTGCCCCGCGACGACGTGCGACGGCGCTCCCGCCGCCCGCAGCGCCCACGCCGCGCGTGCGTGCAGCGCGCGCCGCCGCTCGGCGCCCAGCCCCGCGTAGAGCGCGGTGCGGACGACGTCGTGACGGAACACGAGCCGGTCCCCGCGCGCGTGCACGACACCCGCCGCGAGCGCGTGCCGCAGGGTCCGCCAGCAGTCGGCGACGGGCTCGTCGGCCAGCGCCGCGAGGTCCCCGACGACGAACGACGCCCCGAGCACCGCCGCGGTGCCGAGCAGGTCCAGCACGTCCGCGTCGAGGTAGGCGACGTGCGCGCGTCCCACGTCGTCGAGCTGGTCCAACCACGTCGACCCGACGGTCTCGACCGTGCCGCGCGAGCGCTCGAGCACGCCGCACGCCTGCGCGGTCCGCAGCACCTCCACGACGAGGCTCGGGTTGCCGCCCGTCGTGGCGAGGACGCCGCGCAGCGCCGGGCCCACCGTCGCCCGCAGGAGGTGCTGCGCGAGCTCGACCGTCGCGGCCGGCGCGAGCGGCGCGAGCTCGAGGTACCGCGCACCGGCGCGCGTCCACGCGGCCACGACGGCGTCGAGCTCGGTGCGGTGCGGCACGCCCCGCAACGTCATCACGGTCAGGGCGTGGGGCAGCGCGCCCTCGCCCGCGAGCTCGGCGAGCAGGTGCAGCGAGCACGCGTCCGCACGGTGCAGGTCCTCCAGCACGAGCACCCACGGGCCCTGCTCGCCGCGGTGGCGCAGCAGCGCCGCGAACAGCTCGTCGGCGCGCGCGTACCGCGCGGGCGCGGCGGTGCGCTCGGCGGGCAGGACGTCGAGCAGCGCGTCGAGCTCGGCGACGACCGGGCCGCGGGAGTCGCGGCGTGGCGTCGGTGCGAGCAGGACGTCGGCGAGCAGCGCGTACGGCGACCCGTCCGGGCCGGCCGCACGCCCCGCGCACACGCCGACCCCCAGCAGCGCCGCCGACCCCTGCAGCGCCTCGACGAGCCGCGTGCGACCGACGCCCGCCTCGCCCTCGATCAGCACGGTCGCCCCGCCGCCCGTGGACACCGCGGAGAGCAGGTCGTCGAGGTCGTCGAGCTCGGCACCGCGCCCGACCAGCGGGCGCACGGGTGACGTCGGCTCCGTCATGCAGCCGATCGTAGGACTCAGCCGGTGTACTCCCAGTGCCACGGCTCGGGCTTGCTGCCGGACGCACGCGCCCACTCGGGCAGCGTCCAGTCGTAGGCGGGGGCGTTCTCGCGCATCCACTGGTGCTGCGCGGTGCCGAAGGTCTGCACGCTGCCGCCGAGGTCGACCGCGACGCCCAGGCCGTGGTTCGACGTGCCGGGCGTCGCGCACAGCGAGCCCTTGGCGGCGCGGCACGCGACCTGCGCGGCGTACGAGCGGTACGAGTCGGAGACGGCCAGGTGCGTGCCGAAGCGGTCGAAGAACGCGGCGTCGAGCGCGTCGAGCGCCTCGGCGGCGTCGCAGCGCAGCATCGCCCGGTCGTCGAACCCGACGCCGCACAGCGCGGAGCTCGGGATCTTGCCGTTGGCGTACCCCTGCAGGGACGCCTTCCACGCGGCGCGCTGCGCCTCCTGCTCGGCGGCGACGCGCGCGGCGTCCGCGGCGGCGGCCTCGGCGGCGGCGGCCTCGGCCTTCTTCTGCTCGGTCGTCGTGCGGACGACCTCGGCGGCCTGCTTGACGCGGTCGAGCGCGGCGCGCAGCGGCGTGGTCGCGGGGTCGGACGTGTCGGGCAGCGTCGCGTCGGCGATCGGGTCGCCGGTCGCACCGGTCGTCGGCGCGGGCGTCGAGGAGGTGCCCGGGGCGGGCGCGGCGGCTGCGGTCGCGGAGTCGGTCGCGGACGGGGTCGCGGAGGCGCTCGGCGACGGGCTCGCGGCTGCGGCGTCCGTCGCGGCGGCGCTCACGTCGGCGGAGGGCTGCGGCGTCGCCGCGGCGTCGGGCGCGGCGCCCTGCTCGGCGGACGTGCGCTCGAGGTCGCGCGACACGTTGGGCGTGCGGTCGACGTCCGACGCGGCGGCGGGCGCGTCGACGTCCTGCATCGCGGCCTGGAGCTCGGCCGTCGCGGCGTCGAGCTCGGCGAGGACCTCGCCGGGGACCGCGGCCTGCTCGGCGTCGGACCGGACGACCGACACCTGCTCGACGACGCCCTGCGCGGCCTGGACGGCCTGCGCGCGCAGCTGCTCGGTGCGCGCGTCGTGCGTGTCCGTGGTCGCGGTGTGCACGAGTGCCGCGACGTCCTCGGCGATGCTCGGCTCGGCGTCGGCGGCCGCGACGACGGCGCCCATGCTCAGCACGAGGCCGAGTGCGACGCCGCCCTGGGCGACGCGCTGCGGGACCCGTGCGGCGCGCACGGTACGGGGGCTGGCGGCCGGCTGCGGACGTGGCGCGACGTGCCTGCCGCCGCCCGACCGACGCCGACGGCTCGGCAATCTGTCACTCACGCGAAACACGTTAAGTGAGTCGGACGGTCGCCCAGTCGGCTTGAGCGGTTCAGCGCGCGAAGATCGTGTGCACATCCTGTTACCGGACCGTCACACCTCGGCGCGCCGCCCCGCACTACCCTGGCTCCCGTGACCGCTGACGACGCCCGCCCCCCGGCGCGCGGCGTGGACCCCGCACCCGACGGCAACGGCCTCGACGACCTGTACGACATCGCCCGGCTCGCGCGCCGGCTCGACGTCGAGCACGCGACGATCCGCGTCTGGCTGTCCCGCAAGGTGCCGTGGCTGCCCCCGCCGGACGGTCGCCTCAACGGTGGCGCGGTGTGGCGCGCGACGACCCTCGAGGGCATCGAGCAGCGGCGCTTCCGCCGCCGCCCCGGCCGCAAGCCGCGGTTCACCGCCGCCCCCGCCGCGGCGGACGTGCCCCGCACGGGCGCCATCCCGATCGTCACCGCACGCACGGGCGCGATCCCGGTGGTCCCGCCGCGCACCGGCGCCATCCCCGTCGTCACCGCACGCACGGGCGCGATCCCGGTGGTCCCGCCGCGCACCGGCGCCATCCCGGTCGTCACCGCACGCACGGGCGCCATCCCGGTCGTCCCGCCTCCGGGCAGCCCGCTGGGCGGGCGGCGGGGCGGGCCGCTGCCGACGCCGCCCCACGGCACCGAGGCGCTCTCGCCCCGCTGACGCGCACCTGCGACCCCGCTGCGGCACACCCCCGCGCGGCCCCGCTGCCGCACGCCCGCGCGACCCCCGGTCGCCGCGCGCCCGCGGCGACCGGCAGGTCGTGCGACCTGGACGGGACACCGACTCGTCCGTGAAGCACTCGCGAAGACGGCGAACCGGACGAAGAAGAAGTTGTGGAGAAGGGGTGACGAAAGCCCCTACCGGTCAGTAGCGTGCACAGGGTGCCCGGCGGCTGTGACCACAGCCAACGTCGGGTATGACGTCCGGGGGGGCCGTCTGCGGCCTGCCGTGACGTCGTCGTGCCCCCGACGTCCGACCCCCGGGATGGATTCCATGCCACGTCGCCTGCTCGCCGGCCTGACCGCCGCGTCCGTCGTCCTCACCAGCGCCCTGCTCGGCACACCGGCCGCGAGCGCCGCCCCACCACCGGACGACCTGTCCGGCCTGCTCGTCGCGGGCGACGTCCCGGTCACGAAGGTCGAGGGCGTCGGCGACGCGCTCGCCGAGGCCAGCGGGACCGTCACGGCGTTCGTCGAGCTCGACACCCCGTCGGGCGTCGAGGTCGCCGCCGAGGGCGGCACCCCGGCCCAGGTCCGCGAGGCCGCGGCGACGACCGAGGCGGCCGCGGCGGACGTCGTGCCGGCCGAGGCGTCGACCGCGACCGCGCGCACCGCCGCCGCGCAGCCGCAGCGCCTCGCCACCGTCACGAACCTCGTGTCGGGCGCGCTCGTGCTGGGCGACGCCGACCAGCTGCGCACGCTCGCCGACGACCCGAACGTCCGGTCCGTGCGCCTGGTCGCCGAGCGCACGCTCGACAACGCCGCGCAGGTGGAGTTCACCAAGGCCCTCGCGACGTGGCAGAGCACGGGCGTGCTCGGCACCGACATCACGGTCGGCGTCATCGACACCGGCATCGACTACACGCACGCCGCGTTCGGCGGCCCCGGCACGGTCGAGGCCTACGAGGCCGCGTACGGCGAGGACGGCACGGCCCCGGTGCCGGCCGGCTCGTTCGACCCCGACAAGTTCCTCGGCGGCTACGACTTCGCCGGCACCAACTACCGGGCGGACGGCACCGACCCCGCCGAGCTCGTCCCGGTGCCCGACGAGAACCCCATCGACGTCCACGGCCACGGCACGCACGTCGCCGGCACCGCCGCCGGCTACGGCGTGACGCCCGACGGCACGACGTTCGACGGCGACTACTCGACGCTCGAGTCGGTCCTCGACTGGCCCGTCGGCCCCGGCACCGCGCCGATGGCCAAGCTGTACGCGCTCAAGGTGTTCGGCGACGTCGCGGGCTCCACGAGCCTGTCGTCGCTCGCGCTCGACTGGGCGGCCGACCCCAACGGCGACGGATCGTTCGACGACCGCATCGACGTGCTCAACCTGTCGCTCGGCGCCGCCGGCGCGCCGGCCGACGACCCCGAGTCGCTGCAGGTCTCCGAGCTCACCGCGCTCGGCACGACCGTCGTGCTGTCGGCCGGCAACGAGGGCGACATCGAGGACGTCGGCGGCTCGCCCGGCAACGGCTTCGCGGGCCTGACCGTCGCGTGGTCGGTCGGCAAGGACCTCGCGTTCGACGCGACCGAGGTGACCGAGGCGTCCGACCCGGCGCTCGTCGGCCGGCACGCCGGTCAGAACTCGGTCAACTACAGCGGCCCCGACGTCACCGCGCCCGTCGCCTACGTCGGCGCGACGTTCGACGGCTGCACCCCCTTCACGCCCGAGCAGGCGTCGACCGTCGCGGGCAAGATCGCCTACCTGTGGTGGGACGACGACGACGCCACCCGCGCGTGCGGCTCGGTCGCACGGTTCAACAACGCCGAGGCCGCGGGTGCGGTCGGCGTGCTCCTGCCCACCGAGCTCGCGGTGTTCTCCGCCGGCATCGGCGGCAACGCGACGATCCCCGGCTTCCAGCTCACGGCCGCCTCGACCGACGCGCTGCTCCCCGAGATCGAGGCGGGCACGCTCGTCACGACGATGGGCCCGTCGCTCGCGCTGAGCACCCGGCAGGACGTCGCCCCCGACACGCTCTCGACGTCGTCGTCGCGCGGCGTGCACGGCTCGCTCGGCTGGGGCAAGCCCGACGTGGCGGCACCCGGTCAGCAGATCGTGTCGGCGAACGTCGGCTCCGGCAACGGCGGCGCCAGCAGCAACGGCACGTCGATGGCCTCGCCGCACGTCGCGGGCATCGCGGCGCTCGTCCGCGAGGCGCACCCGGGCTGGTCGGCCGCGCAGATCAAGGCGGCGATCGTCAACACCGCGACGCACGACGTCGCGACCGAGCCCGGCGGCGACGTCTTCTTCGGCCCGCCGCGCGTCGGCTCGGGCCGCGTCGACACGCTCGCCGCGGTCACCAACGACACGCTCGTCTACAACGCCGAGCGGCCGCAGCAGACCTCGGTGAGCTTCGGCCTGGTCCCGCTCGCGGACAAGACCGTGACGATCCGCAAGGCCGTCACGGTGCAGAACCTCGGCTCGACGGCGCGCACCTACGCCACGAAGGTCACGTCGAGCACCACGTCCGGCGGCGCGACCATCACGGCCGCACCCGCCAACCTGCGGGTGCCCGCGGGCGGCACGGGCGTCGTCACGCTGACGTTCACGGCCGACCCGGCCACCGTGCAGCGCGAGATCGACCCGACCATGCAGGCCGAGCAGATCGCGGGCCTGCCGCGCGAGTTCGTCTCGCAGGTCTCCGGCCGGCTCGTGCTGACGTCGGGCGACAAGGAGTGGCGCCTGCCCGTGCAGGGCACGCCGCGCCCGACGTCCGACCTCGAGGCCGCGCCGCTCGCGTTCCCCGACCCGTCGGCCGCCACCGCCGAGCTCGCGTTCAGCGGGCGCGACGTGCAGTCGCTCGGCTGGTACGGCCTGGCCACGCCGCTCGTGCACGCGGCCGACTCGCCGCGGCTCGAGGAGCTGCCGCCGGGTGCCGAGACCTCGGCCTCGACGATCAAGGCGGGCGACATCCGGCACGTCGGGTGGGCGTCCACGGCGCCCGCGCTCGCGGCCGACGGCGGCGACCCCGCCGAGGGCTACCTGGGCGTCGGGATCGCGACGGACGGCGACTGGGCGGCCCTGGGCCACGCGCTCAAGCCGTTCGTCCTCGTCGACACCGACGGCGACGGCGAGCCCGACGTGATGTCCGTCGTCGCCAAGCTCGACGAGACCGACTACACGGTCGTGCAGACCTACGACTACGACACCAACGAGCTGATCGCCGGGCCCGAGCTGCTGTACCCCTTCGGGGGGAACATCGAGATGGGCGCGTTCGACAACAGCACCGTCGTCGTCCCGGTGCCGCTCGCGGCGCTCGGCGTCGAGCCCGGCACGCCGGTCTCGGTGTGGGCGCAGATGCGCAGCACCTACGCCTTCCCCGCCGACGGGATCGTCGACGAGGTCGGGCCGTTCACGGTCGACCCGTACGACCCGCCGCTGTGGTTCGGCTCGAACGTGGGCTCGGACTTCGTCTCGCAGACGTTCGACGGCGCCACGGTCGAGGCGCACGGCGGACCCGGCGCGGCGGACCAGAAGGTCCTCGTGCTGCACCACTCCAACGGCACGGGCGACCGCGCGCAGGTCGTCGACGTCACGGTGCCCGACGCCGTCGAGACCGTCACGACGCTCGACGTCGAGTCCTCGTCCACCGCCGGCGAGGAGACGCTGCTGCAGGCCGCGGTCACCCCGCCGGAGGCGACGGGCACGTTCACGTTCTACGACGGCGAGGTCGAGCTCGGCACGGCCGCCGTGACGGACGGGACCGGGGTGCTGGCCACGTCGACGCTGAACGCGGGCACGCACGCGCTGCGCGTCCAGTACACGCCGGACTCGCCGCTGTACACGGCGTCGTCGTCGGCGGTCGTGGAGCTGACGATCGAGGCGTCCGCCTCGACGACCACGCTGCGGGTGAGCCCGTCGCTCGTCCGTTACGGCAAGCCGGCGACCGCGACCGTCACGGTCACGGGCGCCAGCTGGGCGCCGGCGGGCACCGTCACCGTGCGCGAGCGCGGCAAGGTGGTCGCGTCGGGCGAGCTCGTCGTCGACGGCCTCACCGGGACCGCGACGATCCCCCTGCCGCGCGACCTGGCCACCGGGACGCACCGCCTCACCGCGGTGTTCGACGGCACGGCCGACGTCGCACGGTCCGAGGGGCAGTCCCAGGTGGCCGTGGTGCCGGGCACGTCCACCGCGACGCTCGAGACCGAGTCGTGGACCGTCCCGCGCGGCAGCACGCCGAGCGTCACGGTGCGCGTCGGCGGCGGCGAGGGCGCACCGGCCGCGACCGGCCGCGTCACGGTCCTGCTGGGGCTGCGGCCCGTCGGGACGTACACCCTGCAGGACGGGGCCGCGGCGGTCACGCTGCCGGCGCTGCGGTCGTCGTCGGTGGTCACCGCGCTCTACCTCGGTGACGGCAACTACCTGCCGACCGTCACCGCGAAGGTGATCAGCGCTCGCTGACATCCGTCCCGCGACGAGCGGGTGTCGTCCGGCGTCCGTCCGGGCGACACCCGCTCGCGTGCGTCAAGACCTCTCGCGGGGCGGCCGATGAGAGCCGTATGGGACTGGACCGACGGACGCCGCAAGGGAGCGGACCCGTGCTGCCCACCCCCCACGGGCCGGCCGATGCGCACCTCGCCGACGACGGCGCGCACCCGACCGTGGCGGACGGCCGAGCACCGGACGAGGGCGCGCTGCAGCGGGTCGTGGAGCATCTCGAGGACGTTCCGGACGACGAGCGCACGACCGACGGGGCGTCGGGCGGCGACGGCACCGTGGCCGCCGAGGTCGGTCCCGTCGCCGCGGCGCTCTCCGACACCCGGCACACGATCGACGGGCTGAACCCCGCCGAGCTGCTGTTCCTCGCGCAGCAGCGGGCGCTCGTCGCCGGGCTCTGCGACGACCCGGGCGACGCGACAGCGGTCGGCGCGCTGTTCGACCGCGTCCGCGAGCAGTGGGCGCAGGCCGAGGACCGACCCGACCCGCGCTCGCTGGCCGACGCGTTCGGCGTCGCCCTGGGCGACCTCGTGCGGGCGCAGGCCCCCGCGCTGGACTGGGCGGTGTGCAGCGACCGGTACGGCACCGAGATCGTGCTGGCGCAGCGCACGCCCGAGGTGCTCGTCTACCCGATCGCCGCGGTCGCGCAGTACTGGGAGTCCGCCGCGCAGGGCTGGTTCGTGCGTCACCTCGCGGACGTCGTGCACGGCGTCGTCCCGCGCGCGCCGGCCGCCGTCGAGGACTGACCGGGCGTCGGCGCGTGACCTCCCGGGCCGTCCGCGGGGCGTCGGACCGCCGCGCCCGGTGTGTCCGTCTCACCCCACGGCGTCCCGTGCGGATAATCGTCCCGTGACCACGTTCGACGACAGCGACCTGTTCGACCACGTCGAGGACGCCCCCGGCCCCCGCCCCGGCCGGCGCGTGGGGGTCGTGCTCGCCGTGGCGGCCGCCCTGGTGGTCGCCGGGGTCGTGTGGCTCCTGGTCGCCCGTGCGCAGGCCGCCGCCCCGCGCGCCGACGGCATGGCGGTCGAGCTGCTCGACCGCCGGCAGGAGCCGACCGACGACGTCACGGCCGAGGTGGCGCAGGAGACGGGCGTCGACCCCGCGACGACACGGTTCGCGGTGCGCACCTCGGAGGGGCAGCACTTCGCCGCGCTGCGCTGGGACGGGGCCCTGTGCCTGCTCCTCGTGCCGGACGGCGACGAGCCCCGCGTGTCGTGCGCCGCGCCCAAGCCGCGGGCCGTGGCCACGCTCACGGCGGAGGACGGGTCGAGCGTGCGGCTCGGCGCGGACGACGCTCCCCCGCCCCCGGCGGGCGAGGAGTGGCAGCCCGCCGGGTCGAACGTGTGGGTGCTGCCCGCTCCCCCGGCCGCGGGCTGACGGCCGACGGGTCCGCGCTCAGCGGGCCGAGGCCGCCTCGGTGAACGCGTCCACGACGCGCCGGACGCTCGAGGCCACCCCCCAGCGCTCCGCGAGCCCGACGAGGGCGTCGGGCTCGGCAGGTGCCTGCGGGAGCCGGTCGTCGACCTCGGCGACGGGTGCGTCGGGCGCGACCGTGACGACGCGCGGCGCGACCGCGAGGTAGTCGGCCGCGTCGGTCAGGCGGGTCCGCTGCGTCGCCGTCAGGCCGCGGTCGCCGGCGTCACGCGCCGCGAGCACCCCGGCGAGCGTGCCGTACCGGCGCAGCAGCGCCGCCGCGGTCTTCTCACCGATGCCCGGCACGCCGGGCAGGCCGTCGCTCGGGTCGCCACGCAGCACGGCCATCTCGGCGTAGGCGCGCCCGGTGGGCACGCCGTACCGCTCGTCGAGCACGCCCTGGTCGACGACCAGGAGGTCCTTGACGCCCTTGACCGGGTAGAGCACGCGCACCGGCACGTCGTCGTCGACGAGCTGGAACAGGTCGCGGTCGCCCGTGACGACGTCGACCGCCGAGCGCTCCCCCGCCGGGCGCGCGGACTCGCGCGCGACGAGCGTGCCGATGACGTCGTCGGCCTCGTACCCGGGTGCCCCGAGCCGCGGGACGCCGAGCGCGGCCAGCAGGTCGACGATCACGGGGACCTGCGCCGTCAGGGCCTCCGGCACGTCCTCGACGCCCGTCGTGCCCGGCACCTCGCGCGCGACGCGGTGCGCCTTGTACGACGGCACCGCCTCGACGCGGAACGCGGGCCGCCAGTCCTCGTCCCAGCACGCGACGAGCCGCGTCGGGCGACGCTCCGCGACCAGCCGGGCGACCATCTCGAGGAAGCCCCGCACCGCGTTGACGGGTGCCCCGTCGGGGGCACGCACCGAGTCCGGGACCCCGAAGTAGGCGCGGAAGTACAACGAGGCGGAGTCGAGCAAAAGCAACTTCTCCTGCCGCGATGTGCCCATGAGTTGGAGCGTACGACCTGACCGACCACGCCCGCCCGCCTTCACCCGGACTCGCCTGTTACAAGCTCGGGCCTGACGAAGCACTCTTCCGAGTGGATGGACGGCTTCGTCCCGCCCGCACGACCCCCTATCGCGGGCGTAGCTATCGCGGGTCCGGCTGACCTACTCCCGCAGGTGTCCCTCCCAGGCTCACACCCGCGCCACGTCGGCGCCGCGTTCTCCGGGGACGGGTGCGTCGATCGAGCGCGATCCGGAGGGGAGCGTCGACGTGGTCACGCTGGGGCTCCAAACCCCGGGCGTCTCCTTTTCTACCTGAGGGGCGAGACTAGGCTGGCGTCGCCCAGGCAGCGGGCGCGCTAGGTCTTTCTGGCGTTCGCACGTGCTAGCGAACGGGTGACGGTGAGCGAAACCGGCTCGCGGCAACGCGCACCGACGCAAGGATGCGGACATGTTCGGCACCGTTCTGTGGGATGTGTACACGCGCGACCAGACTCCTGAGGTCCATAGAGCGCTCGACGGAGTGGCCAGCGCCGAGGACAACTACGGCTGGGCGAGCACCGCGGTCTACGCGTTCTACGACCCGGGCCGCACCGGCACGCGCAACGGCGTCGACCCGCTCCTGTACATCGGCCTCGCTGTCGACGTACCGAACCGGTTCGCGCAGCACAATGCCCTCTACCCGACGCCGGCACGGTCCTGCAAGCGTGAGCAAATCGCACACTGGTTCACCGAGCACGAGCGCCTCGGGTTCGCGACCTTCGTGCAGTCGCCGCTCGATCAGGCGCACGTCGCACGGTTCAAGAAGGCGATCGACGGTGACGTCGACTGGTCCGAGGAGTTCGCATACGACCAGGACTCTCGAGACGCGATAGCCACCCTCGAGGGTCAGCTCATCGAGGCCTCACGTCTAGGCACCGGCGCCCTCCCTCGGTGGAACAAGGTCGGCGGCAGCAGGACGGGCGCCGGGCAGGCCAAAGGAGGAATCGGGGCATCACTCATTGCGCTGCTCACCGGCGCCACCGACAACCTGTTCGTCGCTCGCCGATCGATCCGCGAGCTGTGGACCGACGACGAGGCGTGCGAGTTCGAGATGGACCTGCTGCACCCTGCGCGAACGCAGGCGTTGATGTCGGCGACCGACGCCCCGGCCGGCAACACGGAGATCCGAGCGCGGCTGTTGGACACCGCTCGCGGCCGGGCACTGTTCGCCGACGCGTTCAACACCGAACGAATCGCCCGGATGACGGCTCGCAACTACCTGGAGTCCAGCACCCGCTCCTCAGTGTCTGGCCGCCTCCACGGATCGGACGCGAGCGGTGAACGGTTACCTTTCGACTATGCCGCTCGTTAGTGTCAGCGCAGTACGCATCCAAGGCGTGCTGGCGAACCGGCGCATGATCGCCGCGGACGTCGCGACCCGGATCACGCGCCCTGTCGACCTCGGCGCCATCGTCGAGCAGGACTCGGAAGTCGACCTCGACGACCTAATCGCGATCGCGGTTGTCGTGAAGCAGCCGTGGCCGTACCTTCTGATCGACGACCCGGAACCCTCCCCCGACCGATCAGGACCACCGCACCGTCACGAACCGACGTAGCGGCCTCAGCGCGGCGCTCATCCACGAGCTTGAAGCCGCCGAACGCACGCTCGAAGCCTCCGCGGATCTGTTCCCGGAGGCGCGCACGCGGTTGCCAGCCGTGATCATCGCCCGGACTCCGACGTCGAAGCCGCCGGCCGCCCGGTGCGTGAGGCCCTCGGAGTTTCAGTCGGGCAGCAACGCGCGCCACGAGGTCAGTACGGTTATTTGCGATTGTGGCTCGCTGCGCTGCACGACCAGCATGTGTACGTCTCGCAACGCCGGCTGGACGACCCGACCGTGCGGGCGTTCAGTCTGCGCCGCAATGCTCGGTGCATCGTCGCCGTTGACACGGGCGACCGCCCTGCGCTCGGGTGTTCTCCTTGGTGCACGAATACGTTCACGTCCTGATGCACGCGACCCGCGTGTGCGACCTCGACGACCACGCCAGCGTCGAACGCTTCTGCAACGCGGTGGCCGCGGCCACGCTCCTCCCGGCGGCTACGGTTCAGGCCGAGCGAGCATGGGCGTGGGGGGAACGACCCTGAGGAGGACGACGCCCACCTCCAAGACCTGCGCCGCCTCGAGGGGGTCAACCAGGCTGTCATCCTGATCAGGTAGCGCGACCGAGGCATCCTCAGCCTGCCGATGTTCGACGCCCTCGACGCGCGCCGCCAGCGCCGTCGGTCCGAATCGAGCCCAGCGGAAGCTACTACCCCACGCAGATCAACCGTGTCGGAAGGCTTTTTGCCCGAGAGGTCTGTCGAACGGTGCCGCTGGATGACGTCGCGACCCTCGCTGTTCGGCGTCACACCCCGCTACTGCATCGACACCAACGTGATCGTGTCGTTCCTCAGTCGCGGCGACGACGAGTTCTACGGCTCCGACGTGTTCGCTACGCAGTGGGCGGTGTTCGAGCGCCTCACCACGAATTCCGGGGCCCTACGACGGAGCAGCTCGCCCTCGCGAAGACGATCGTCAACAGGTGCCCCGCTTACGGCCGGGACCGCCACTACCTCGGCGATCTCATGGTCATCACACTCGCGGGCGTGCACGACCTGACCGTGATATCCCTCGAACGCAGTGAAGGATCTACCCCCTCCCGCACCCGTCCGAATATCCCGTTCGCGTGCGCGGAGTTCGGGATACACACCACTGGCATGTCAGGGTTGCTGCGGCGGGAACAACGCTAATCGGCTGCGCGTGCGGGCGCACGAGCCGCCGCCCCCGGATCCGGGTGTCACTTTCCCGACCCAGCGATGCGCGACATCGACGCCGTTACAAGCCCGGGCAGTCCCTGAGACCACTTCGAACGCGCGCTCGAGGCCGACGGGTGCCCTCGCCGTGCGCTTCCGCCGAGACGCGCGCCGGAGCAGATCGTGCGGTTGCAGGACAGGTGTCGTTGTGGGCGTCCACACACGTTGCCGGATCGCGTTACCCGACGCAGGAATCAGGTCCGCGTGCCGCTTATCGAGTCGGGGCATCTCTGCAGGTTCGCTGTGCCGCCCGGCCTTCCTACTCGGACACCAGCACACGCAGCGGACCTTTGGTGATAGCGCGCAGGTAGCTCTCGGCCCCGGCGAGGAGCCGGAGCTGCTCGGCCGAGCACCGCACCTTGCTGATGCCCGGCTGCGCGACGACGGTGACGAAGCGCGGGTACAGCTGCGGGGCGAGGGACACGACGCGGTACAGGTCCTCGATCGTGCCCACCTCTAGCGGGTGGCGGTTGTGCCGTCGGTAGTAGGCCCGGACTCGACGGTCGAGGTGCTTCAGCAGAGGCAGCCCGCCGTGGTCGCGCCAGCGGGCTCCGCGAGTGGCCTGCCCGCAGACGTCGTACAGGTCGTCGACCCGCGCGCCGGGGGTGCTCCCCACGGAATACTTGCAGTGCACGAGGGTGATGACCAGGTCGGAACCGTCGATGCGCAGCCCGACCAGGTCGGCGGCCTCGCCCGCCCTGTCGTCGTCGATGAGGACGTCGAAGTCCTGCTCGGCGAGCAGCTCACGGGCCACGTACGCCTGGATGGAGTCCGCACGCCGGGCGTCGCCCTGCGACTCAACGCGAATGTCGACCCCGTCCCAGGTCCGCACCTCGAGACGGTTGCGGTCAAAAGGTTCCACGCTGTCACTGGCGTCGACCAGGTGGTCGTCGCCGGTGATCATGCGGTCTCCCGACAGGTACAGGGTCGGCTTGTGCGCGTTAAGCCAGTCCGACAGCGGGACGGGCTCCCCACGACGCGCGCTGACCTGGGCCTCGTCGCACACAGGGAGGTAATGGACGCCGTCCTGCCCGACGCTGGCCGTGTAGCCAAGGCGCCAGTCCGGGGTCACCACGGTGAAGCGGAACGGCCCAGTGGTGCCGTGGTCGTCGATCTCGAAGTCGGCGTCGGTGATCATGACGCTCTTCCCGTCGTGCTCCAACCGGAGCGCCGTGCCGTTGCCGAGGTACAGCTCCCAGGGCCACTCGACCGCGAGCAGCGGGTGCGCGGGGCGCGCCGTCACGGGCGTCGGGACGAGCATCCCACCGAAGACGGCGTCGACGTCAATCGTCCGGTCGGTCAGCCGGGCGCCCTGCTGCACGCACCAGTTGCGCCACTCGAGCAGGCCGTTAGCTGCGCGCATGGACCAGAACCGTCCGGACATCGCGGCCGCGATGGTGACGCGGTTGCCGGTGTCGTAGCCGGAGGCGGCGATGTGGGTCCTGGACTTCGGCTGCCCGTTGGCCGGGCGGATCGCGTTCTCGACATTCGATCCGACGAACAGGGCGAACCGCGCCTCCCGGTCACGTGGGTCGAGCAGGCCCACGTTCGTGGGCACCACGCGGTCGACACCGCCAAAGACCCGGAAGGTGGGCTTTCCCTTGAGCGCCACGGCGGGGTGTCCGAGTACTGCCTCCGCCAGGGGTGCGTAGTCCTTCTTGGTGTCCGAGCCGTGCACGAACAGCAGCCCGTGCCGGACGTCGAGGAACATGATGACGAGGTTGTAGCTCGCGACCTGGAGCGAGGGGATCCGCCCCCACCGCAGCTCCGCGGGCACCTCAAGGACGAACCAGGCCAGGTCGCCGTGCCGGCTCGTGCTGACGACGCCGTCGAGGATCCGGTCACCGTAGGCGGTGCGCGCCGCTTCAGGAGCCCAGTCCGCCACCGAGGTCTCGAACGCGACGGCGCTCATCTTCGGCTCGAGCAGGCCGACCGGGATATCAGCCGGGTGGTCTGGGAACGAGTTCGCGAACTCCCGCTCCTCCTCGGCGCGTGCGGTCTCCTGCTCGGAGATGTTACTCAGCACGCTGTTCCAGTCCGCGTCCTCGCGCAGCAGGTACCGCATCGGCGACCACGCGATCTCGGGTTCGCGCTTGACGAAAACCGACGCGGTGCCGACCTTGTGCTTCGTGGAGACGCGCGCGACCCGCCCGATGAGCTGGATCATCGGGCTCAGCGACCGCCGAGCCTCGTGGAACGCCGCGACCTTCAGGGTCTGCAGGTCGAACCCCTCGCCGAGCATGTCGACGCACACGACGATCTTGCAGATCCCGGAGCGCAGGTCGGCCAGGTTCGACTTGATGGCCTTCTTCGTCAGGCCCTCGTGGACGATTCGGGGCTGCAGATCACGGGCGATCTCGGTGTAGAGGTCGTGGAGCTCTTCGGCGTGCGCGCGATCACGGGCGCGGGCCAGCATGACGTGCTCAAGTCCGGCTGCGCGGTCCGACCGCAGCCGTTGGACGGCGGCCGCGGCGAGGTCCTCGTCCGGGTCACCCGTCCCGAGCACGGCCGTGAAGTCGATCTTGCTGAAGTAGTCCTGCTCCTGAGCGAGCCGCAACGGGAACCGGAAGATCGTCCGGCCCGGGATGACACGACGGTCCGTGCGGAACGGTGTGGCGGTGAACAGCAGAACGGGCCGGCCGGCGAACGCGTCGATGATCTCCGACCAGGTCCGGGCGGGTGCGTGGTGCGCCTCGTCGACGACGAGGTGGCTGCACGCCGCGAACAGCGCCTGTCGGACTTCCGGCTCGCAGTGACTGAGCACCTTCGGCGTCGCCACGATGACGTTGGCGGAGGCGACGAGCTCGAGGGCCTCGTCCTCGTCGGCGATCCGGTGACCGAGGCGCACGACCCGGGGGCGTAGCGCGCCGGGGGCCACGGCGCCGACCTCCTGGAGGATTCCCAGCGTCTCGAACGTTCCGGCGATCTGCTCACGCAGGACGTCCGACGGCACGATGACGAGCACGGCCTCGGGCTGGGTCGCCACCATCCAGGCGACCATCGTCTCGGTCTTCCCGGTGCCCGTCGGCATGACGACGATCGCCGGGTCGGTGACTCCCGACGCCTGGTAGCCGATGATCGAGTGCAGCGCGCCGACCTGTGGGCGACGCAGACCTCCGCCGGCGCCGTGGATCTGGAACGAGACCGCGTCCACGTAGGAGTCGAGCACCGCGGACTTCGTGCTCATCGAGTCGAGGTTCCCGGTCCAGGTGAGCCTGTTCGTCGAGGCGAGGACCGGGAGCACCGCGGCCATCGGGTCCTGCGGTGTCCGGTGCACGCCGCGGACCACCGGCCACCGCCCTCGCGCGCTGAACGCGAACTCACCGTCATCCGTGGTGCGCACTTCGATGCCCTCGTGCGGGGGAACGATGAGTTGCCGGACCTCGTGCGCGCCCACGGAGACGGCGCGCGCCCACACAGGTGCGGTCATGTACGGCACGGGCCGCTCCAGGGACGTCGGATCGGGGTGATTCGATCGTGCCGTACCGCCGCACCCCGCGGGGCAGGTTTCGGCAGGTCAGTCACTGGCCGCGCCGCGTGCACCCCGGGTGCGCGGCGCGGCGCCCGTGCCGCGTGACCGTGCCGCAAGTCGGCCCGCCGAACCCCCGACCGTGGCCGCGGTTCGAGGCTCGGCCGCTCAGCGGCTAGGGCGTGTCTCCGTCGCCCGTCGCCCGTCGCCCGTCGTTCGAGGGCAGCAACGGCTCGACCCGAGCCCTCTGCTCGTCGGAGAACAGCCGATCCCGGGAAGACGAAACCACCGGGCCAGCCTGCCCGACCACCACCATCAGCTATAGGAGACATGCCCTAGCTGTACCGACAGGGAATCATTGATCGAGTGAGGTGGGACGCGCTGACGCAGTGATGCGCGAGGAGGGCCTCCCACAGTGGAGTGGAACTGCCCAGGTATCCGCTTCGCTCACAGGAGGCCCTCGTTGTCCACGCTAACGCCGCCCTGACGCCCCGCGCCCGGCTCACCGTCGCTCCATTGGTGCTCGATCAGCAGGCCCCCATCGGTGAGGTTGCAGCTCGGCTCGCGGCCGACGGTGAAGCGGTGGGACCTGTCGGGGCAGCCGAAGCCCAACGGCGCGTACCGTCGAGCCGCTAAACCCGACTGATCCGCTGAAGGACGCTCCGCAACGACTCGCGGTCACGTCTCCGCGCGTCATCGCAGGCGCCGCTCTGCCGCAGCGGCACACGGCGACTCGCGTCATGGAGCCGCTGAGGATCAGCAAGGAACCACCTTGCGGCGTCGTCGCCGCCGTCGAGAGCGTCGAGTGGACCGCGTGCAACCCTGATGTAGCGCACGACCTCGGCACCGTAGAGCCGCGTCAGGAGACGAAGCGAGCGCCAGCGACGGACGGGCCCCAACTCCAACGCTGCTCCGTACAGCGGCGCGCATTCGGCTGCGCGCCCGAGCATCGTCGTCATTTCGTCGCCGCCGTCCCACTCGTCCATTCGGTCCTCGCGACGGTCCAGATCGACGACGAGGGCTCCGGCCGCAGCGTGGAGACGCCTGCGTGCGGCATTGCGGCTTCGTCGCGCGTCGTCGTCGCGCAGGCCGAGTCCGAGGGCAACGGCCGTCGCCGCCGTCGTCCCGATTGCGCCGGCCCACTCACCCCACGTCCCAAGTTCCACGTCGCGATCTTGCCGCGTCCGGTGCTCTGGCGTGCGCGTTTTGGCGAGTCCGGGGCAACCGCCTTGCGCGAGGAAGCGTCGCTTCGCACTAGAAGACGCGGCAATCTCCTAGCCGTCCCCAGCAGTCGGCGTCACGACGCCGCCGAAGTCGACGACGTGCCCGTCCCGCTGGAGCAGCTGCGACACGACGAGCGTTCCATGGTCCGGATATGCGATGACCGCACCCGTCCGGGCGTAGACCTTGCCGTCGTCGCCGGCCCGCCATCGAGCACGCCCTAGCACCCCGGCCGCGTCAGACACCGTCCACCCGCGTTCGTCGCGCTCGACCGAGAGTACGTCGTCGATCCGGACCCGCGCGACGCGCTCACTCGGCTCGGGACGCGCCGCGAGACCCCATATCGGCGGCGTCCCGGCCACGTACAGCGTCTCGGCGAAGGGCAGACGCCGACCGCGAAGCACCGAGCCGTCCTTGCGGCGTGAGAGCACAACAATCGGCGAGGTCGAGCGGGAGAAGAGACCCATGCCGCTGACCCTGCCGGGCCCAATCACGGCGGACAAGACCGCGCCGCGCAAGACCGGTCACCCCGGGTGCCGAAATCCGCGTCGCGGCAGCCATCGTGTCCAGCGGCTGGGCGGCGAACCGAACGAAGGTGGACCGATCAGGTACTGCCTCATGCGGTCATGGCGTACCACTCGACCCGCCGCGGTGCGCACCCACCAGGTGCCGAGCGCGTCCTGAAAGAACACCTCGGTGATCAGTTCGTAGTCCGACTGCCCTATCCAGGCGCTGAAACTGTGACCCGGGACCACGCTCCGGATCGTCTCATGAGGCGGCACGACGAATGGCACCGGCACCGTGCTCATCCCGTACTTTGGCGCTCCGGGCGCGACGGTCGTGGGCTCGATGTTGCGAGGCTTAACGAACACCCTCACCCCCTGGAGCGCGACGCCGGTCCCGTTCCGAACCCACAAGATGGCCCCCGTGTCGGCGATGTCGCCGCTGAGGTCAACCGGGACTGCCCAGGCCGTTACGCGGGTCCTCGCGAGGAGTTGCTCGACGTGGCGATTCCATACCGAGAGCAGGAGGGTCGTCGTCCCGACGATCGCCGCGATTCCACGGTAGAGCGTCGCTCCAGTCCATGCCGGTATGCGTGGTTGAAGCATCGGCAGCAAGCATCATTCCCGAACCGTCTCGCACCAACCGGTGTCAGAGACGCGACGCGCCCCACGCACCGCGCACCGCTACTCGTCCTGCATCACGACGAAGGCCCCCAACGATAACCGGTCGGGGGCTTCTCGTCGTCTAGACACTCTCGGCGTCAGGCCGACCGCACCCCGGCGCATGGTTCACTCGGCCCTCTGGGGTGCGCGGACAGGCGTCTACGTGGGATGCAGCCGACTCGTCGAGCCAGCGCCAAAGGACATCGACCCGGGCGGCGTCAACGCCGCGCCGGCCGCGGACGCCGGGGCGGAGCACTACTGGACCGTCGACTACGCCCGCGAGTAGTACACGGCGGACGTCGACCTCGCTCGGCCGTGGCACGGCCCATGGAAGAGGTCGTGTCGAGCGGCTCCGTTTCCGAGACGACGTCGAGCCCTTCGTCGAGGAGGAGACCGAAGTCAACGACCGAGCACTCGAGCCGGTCGAGGTGCCAGACGAGGACGGTGTCCGCGGCACCGTCGCGGACGAGCGCGCGCACGCGGCCGAGCCCCGGGCGGATCGAGGCGCCGCTTCGATGGGCATACGTCGACGTCCTCGACGATCTCGACGAGGTCCCAGCCGCGCACCGAGGCAACGGCCGTGATGATCTGGCGCTGACGCGGAACCGAGGTCGAGTCGTCATCGGCGCGAGAGAGGCGGACGTATCTGACGACGCGGCGGGGCTTGGTATTGCTCAATGTGTCTATTGGACGCCTACAGCGAGGCGGAGTCGAGCAGCAGCAGACGTCCCGCAGGACCGGCGGTGGCAGCCATGGGGGCACGCTACCCACCGCGGCCCCCGCGCACCCCCGGTGCGCCCGCGCCGGCCCCGGGCGCGACGGCGGGGCCGGGCGACGCCCCTCCAGCGCCGCCCGGCCCCACCGTGTCCCGCGGGCCCCTCAGCCCGCGTGCCACCCGGGCCGTGGCCCGGGGCGTCCGTCAGCCCGCGCTGAGGTCGAGCTGGTCGTCGACGACCGCGACGACGCTCCACGTCCCGCCGTCGGCGTCGCTCAGCTCCCAGGCGGGCACGAGCAGGCTCGCGCCGTCCGGTGCCGTCAGCAGCGTGACCCCGAGGCGGGCGCCGGTGATCGTCACCTGCTGCACGGGCCACGCGATCGGGTCGCCCGCGGCCGGCACGGGCGGCACGGTGGGCTCGGCGGGCTCGGGCGCCACGTCCGACGTCATCGGCGCGGACGCGTCGTCCATCATGCGCACCGCGAGCGGCACGACCCCGCCGTAGCTCGCGCCGAACCGCGGGTCGTTGAGCCGCTCGACGGCCGCGTCGGCGCTGATGACGTCGTACGTCCCCAGCTCGACGAGCGGGGCGAGCGCACCCGACACGGACTGCACGCCCGTGCCGGCGAGCTGCACCGACCACACGAGCCCGGTCTGCGTGCCGTCGACGACCTGCGCGGCCATGACGGAGACGAGCCCGTCGACGCCCGTGTCCTCCGAGACGGTGAGCTCGGCGCCCGAGAGGTCCACGCCCAGGCGCGTGAGCAGGTCGCGCGCGGCGGACCGCGCCGCGTCGCCGCGCGGCGTGGACGCGGGGTCGCACACGCTCGGGTCGGCGGGGGCGACCTCCTCGGGCTGGACGGGCGCGATCGCGAGGCCGGGCTCGGTGGTGGCGAGGTCGCCGCCCGCGGGGTCGGGCGCGGGCTCGACCGACGGGGCCGACCCCGGGGTGTCCAGCCCGCACAGCGACGGGTCCCACGCGCGGTCGTAGAACCACATGCCGGCCTGCCCGTCGATGCCGAGCGACACGGTCGCGCCCGTTCCGTCGTTCGGGCCGACGACCCACTGCCCCCACTCCTGCCGGGGCTCGCCGTCGACCCCGAGCACCTCGGCGACCCGCGCCGCGGTCTCACGCGTCGCGGTGCCCGTGGCGTCGAACGCCCACGCGCGCCCGGTCCCGGCGGCACCGGTCAGCCCGTCGGCGGTGAAGACCGTGCGCCCGCCGAACCAGCCGGGGGCGATCTTCGCGCGGTCCGCGAGCGCGGTTCCCGCGCCCATCTCCATGGCCGGGCCCGACGCGGGCGAGACCCCCTGCAGCGCGATCGGCGGGGCCGCCGGCGCGTCGCCGCCCGCCGCCCCGACCGCGTACCCGCCGCCGCCGACCAGGCCGACGCCGACCGCGACGGCCGCGACCTGCAGCCAGCGCGCGGGTCCGCGTCGGCGTCGCCGCGCGGCCGCGAGCTCGTCGCCGTCCTCGTCGACGTGGCCGTCGCCGTGCACGGCACCGCCGACGGCCACGCCCGTGGTGCCGGTCAGGCGCGCCTGCAGGCGCGGCAGGTCGGGCGTCGCGTCGGCGGCCGGGTCGGCCGCGCGCACGCGCGCGACCGCTGCGTCCTCGGCCGCGGTCACCGCGTCGCCGGCCGCGGCCGTTCCCTCGTCGTCGCTGGACGTGCCGCGGGGTTCGCGCGTGTCGTTCATGGTGTCCCTCCGAGCCGGTCGCCGGGCGTCGCCGCCCTCCACCCCGTCTGTGTGCCCGGGGCCGCGGCTCTTGCACGTACCCCGGGCCGCGCCCGCCGCGCGGGCGGGTGCGTCAGGAGACGCCGGCCTCGTCGAACGCGGCGCGCAGCCTGCTGCGCGCACGTGACAGCGCCGCGTCGGCGCCACCGCGGCCGACGCCGAGCACGGCCGCGAGCGCGTCGCCCGTCAGGCCCTCCCACGCGTGCAGCAGCAGGACCTCGCGGTCGCGCGGCGACAGCCCCGCCAGCACGCCGCGCACGGTCTCGTCGCGGACGGCACGCAGCGCCGGGTCGTCGGCGTCGACCTCCTCGGGCACGTCGGCCACCGGGACCGGCCGGCCCTTGCGCCGGTGGTTCGACACGACGTAACCGGCGGTGCGGTACAGCCACGGGAGCTCCGCGCCGGCGGGCACGTCGGCGCGGCGCCGCCACGCGACCGTCAGCACGTCCGCCGCGAGGTCCTCGACGTCCGACGGGGCCACGCGCCGCGCGAGGTAGCGGTGCACCGCGGTGGCGTGGTCGGTGACGAGGCCCTCGAACCAGGCGGCGTCGCGGTCCGCGAGGGCAGCGGACGGCGGACTCGGGTCGTGCGTCCCCGCAGCCGCGTCGTCGCCCGACGCGTCGGGCACGGCGTCCCCGGGCGCGTCGACGGCGCGCAGGGCGGGGCGGGCGGTGGGCTCGTGCTGAGGGTGCGCGGGCACTGCGGCTCCCGGGGCGGGCGGACGGACGGGCGGACCGGGCGGCGGCGTGGTGCTGCCACCGCCCTCACCCTCCCGGTGTCGCGACCCGGCCGGATCTTGCACGTCGCCGGGCACGAGCTCCACCCGCCCCGGCCGGGACCTCAGAGGCCGTCGGCCACCACGGCGGTCGCACGCAGCCACGCGTCGCGCGTCGAGGGCTTGAGCGCCGCGTGGTCGATGGGTCCGCCCGCGACGAGCGCCTTGTCGTGCGGCACCTCGACGACGCCGCGCGTCAGCGCACCGAAGTGCGTGCGCAGGCGCTGGCGCAGGTCCTTGTCGACCTTCGGCTCGGGGAACGACAGGATCGTCACCGCCTTGCGCACGAGCTCCTCCTGCCCCGTGGCGCGCAGCGCGTCCAGCGCCCACGCGGCCGACTGCGCGGTGTCCTCGCGCAGCGTCGAGACGACCACGAGCTGGTCGGCGGACTGCACGGCCGCCTGCCAGTTCGAGGCGCGCATGTTGTTGCCGGTGTCCACGACGAGCACGCGGTAGAACTGCGAGAGCACGTCGTGCAGCGCGTGGTACGACGCGGCGTCGACGCTCGACACCGACGCCGCGTTCTCGTCGGACGCGAGCACGTCGAACTGCTCGTCCTGCTGCGTGCGGACGAACGCGTCGAGGTCACCGATGCGCACCGTGCCGCGCTGCGTCAGGTCGGGCAGCGCGCGCAGCAGGTCCACAGCGGTCCGCTGGTGGTCCCCGTGCTGCGAGCGCCAGCCGAGCGTGCCGCGCGTCTCGTTGTTGTCCCACGCGAGCGTGTAGCCGCCGCGGGACAGGCCGAACGTCGAGGCGAGGAGCATCGTCGCGGTGGTCTTGTGCGCACCGCCCTTGGGGTTGACGACGACGACCGTGCGGGGCCCGTCGAACGTGCGGCGCACCGCGTCGACCTGCGAGCGGCGTCGGCGCTCGGCGGCGCCCGGGCGGGGTGCCACGGCGCCGAACGTCAGGCGACGCACGGCGCGCTGCCAGCCCTGCTCGGCGGGGCCCTCGTGCGCGGGGTGGCGCGCCGCGAGCAGGTCGTCGAGCGTCGGCAGGGACGAGCCGTCGGACGGTGCGCGCTCGGCGCGCGCCTCGGTGCGGGTCGCCGAGCGCGTCGCGGGGACCGACCCCGTCGCGGGCGTCGGCTCGACGGGTGCGACGGGCACCGCGCCCGAGGGCGGCGCGACGACGGGCGTGGGGGTCGACGGCGGCGCGGCCACGGGCGTCGTGGTCGACGCCGGCGCGGACCACGCGGGGTCGACGACGGGCACGGGCGTGCTCGCGGGCGGCAGGTCGGCGTCGTTCGCCTCGTCGACGCGACCGTCGGGGTGGATCAGCAGCGCCCACAGGCCGTCGGGGTCGCGCACCTCCACGGGCAGCGCACGGCCCGCGTCGGCCGCGAGCGCGGCGATGCGCGCGGTGATCGCGGCGCCCGCCTCGGCGAGGTCGGCCATCGCGATCTGCTCGCGCACGCCGTCGACCGAGATCTCGCCCGTGCCGTCCTCGCGGACCTCCGCCTGGATCTGCGGCAGGCTCGCCACGGCGTCCGCCCCGTCCACGGCCGCGACCGTCCCGGTCGTCGTGCCCGGCTCCGTCGCCACGTCGCCGCCGCTGTCCCTCATGGTCCGCTCCTTCGTGCTGCACCACGGCGGCTCGACCGCGACTGCCGGTGACCGGGCACGCCGCAGGCGCGAGCACGCCACATCCTGGACGAACGTATCGTCAGCAGGACGCGAACGCACAGCGGGCGCACACGTCACGCCGCGACCGCCGACCGTGTGACGTCGGCGGGGAGCGCGTCACTCGTCGGTGTCGACCTCGAACCACACGGTCGTGCCCCCGTCGGGCAGCCGCGCCGAGCCCCACGTGGTCGACAGCGCCTCGACGAGCGACATGCCGCGCCCGCTCGGCGCGGTCGGCTCCGCGTGCCGGACCTGCGGGACGCCGCCGCCCCGGTCGGTCACCGCGACGCGCACGCGCGGGCCGTCGACCCGCACGGCGACCCGCACCGGCTCGCCGGACGGACCGTGCACGACCGCGTTGGAGACGAGCTCGCCCGTCAGCAGCTCGATGACCTGGTTGCACGCACCGCCGACGCCCGCGACGGCGACCGAGCGCATGACCCAGTGGCGCGCGGCGCGGGGAGCGCTGCGCTCCGCCACCACCACGAGCTCGTCGTCGAGCAGCGGAGGCGGCGCGCCGCGCCGGCTACGGAGGTCTCGGACGTCACCCACGAGCACCAGGGTGCCCGACGCGGACGGACCTCGCCGCTCGGGCCACGGTCCGGACGCACGGACGGGACGCGCACCCGGCCCGTCCACGCACCGTGCCGCGGTGCCGGGCCCGCGCGATCAGGCGTCGCGGACGGGGGCGACCCACCCCTGCGGCGGCATGCAGATCCACAGCACCGCGTAGACGAGGAACGGGCTGCCGGGCAGCACCAGGAGCAGCAGCAGCACGAGCCGGACGACCCACGCCTCGACGCCCAGCCGGGCCGCCACGCCGGAGCACACCCCCGCGAGCCAGCGCCCCTCGTACGTCCTGACCAGTCCTGCCCGTGCGAACGCCGCGCGCACCCCGTCCATGCCGTCCTCCTCCGTCGTCGTGGCCTCCAGCATGCGGCCCGGCGCCGCGCGGCACCTCCGGGCCCGGCCCGGACCCGACCCTGGCCCGACCCCGAGGCCGGCCCGGGTCGACCCGGGTCGACACCTCGGTCGGCGTCGCCGTCGGCCCGAGGAGGCGTGCCGCTCACGGCGCGTCTGAGGTACCTCAGACGGCGTCGGTCGCGCGGGTGTGGGCAGCCGTCCGATCCGCCGGGCGGGGCCTCAGGACGAGCGTGGGTGCCGTGCCGGGGAGGGGTCCGCGACCGGCACGGACCGAACCCGCGGACCACGGGGACGGGAGACGACCATGGGGATCGAGCTGTGGGGTCCGGCGCTGGACGCCGAGGTCGCGTACCGGCGCGAGCAGGTCGCCGCCGGGGTGCGGCGCGCGCGGGAGGTGCGTCGCCCCGGTGTCGCACGCGGGGCGCGCGGCGGGGTACGCAGCACGCCGGGGACGACGGGCGCGACCGGCACGACGGGCCGACCGGTGGTCCGCGCTCCCGGACGTCAGTGGTCGCTGCGAGGATCGGGTGCGTGGCACGTGGCCCGATGAGCACGCCGTTCGTCGCACGCGCGGAGCAGGTCGCCCGGCTCGCCGAGGCCCTGGACCGCGCGCGCTCCGGCGCGCCCACGCTCGTGCTGCTCGGCGCGGACGCGGGCGTCGGCAAGACGCGCCTGCTGCGGCACGTCGGCGAGGTCGTCGCGGCCGACGGCGCACGCGTCGTCACCGGCCACTGCGTGGACCTCGGCGAGATCGGCCTGCCGTACCTGCCGTTCGCCGAGGCGCTGGGCGTGCTGCGCACGGCCGCCCCCGAGACGGTCGCGCGCGCCGTCGCCGCGCGCCCCGCGCTCGCGCGGCTGCTGGGTGGCGGGAGCGGCGGCACGCGGATCGACGACGCGTCGCCGGCCGACGCGGCCGACGAGCGCCGCGAGCTGTTCGAGGGTGTCGTCGAGGTGCTCGCGGCGTGCGCGTCGCGCGAGCACCCGCTGCTGCTCGTGCTCGAGGACCTGCACTGGGCCGACGCGTCGAGCCGCGACCTGCTGCGGTTCGTCGTGTCGCGGCTGCAGGACCAGCCGCTGCTCGTCGTGGCGACCTACCGGACCGACGACCTGCACCGCCGGCACCCGTGGCGTCCCGTGGCCGCCGAGCTCGTGCGGCACCCCCGCGCGAGCCACCTGACGCTCGCGCCGTTCACGGACGACGAGCTGCGGGAGTTCGCCGCGGCCGTGGCCGGGCGCCGGCTGCCCGACGACCAGGTGCACCGGCTGCGCGAGCGCGCCGAGGGCAACGCGTACTTCACCGAGGAGCTCATCGAGGCGGGCGCGGACGCCGACGCGCTGCCCTGGTCGCTGGCCGACGTGCTGCGCACGCGCGTCGAGCGGCTCGACGCGGCGACGGTGCGGCTCGTCCAGCTCGCGTCGGCCGCGGGACGTCGGGTCGACGAGCCGCTGCTGCGCGCGGCCGCGCTCGCGGACCCCGGCAGCCCCGCCGGCGGCGTCGACGCCGCGCTGCGCGAGGCCGTGACGCAGCACGTGCTCGTGGTGGAGGACGGGCGCATCGCGTTCCGGCACGCGCTGCTCGCCGAGGCCGTCTACGCCGACCTGCTGCCCGGCGAGGCCGCCGCGGCGCACCGCGCGTTCCTCGCGGCGCTCGACGCCGCCCCGGCGCCCGGCGCGGCCGCCCAGCGGGCCGCGCACGCGCTGCGGGTGCCGGACCTCCCCGTGGCGCTGCGGGCGTCGTGGGAGGCCGCGCTGCAGGCGCGCCGCGTCCTCGCCCCGGCCGAGGAGCTGCGCCACCTCGAGGTGGTGCTGCGGCTCTGGGACGCCCTGCCCGAGGTCGCGGCCGAGCTGCCGACGTCGCACGCCGCCGTGCTGCGCGCCGCCGCCGGTGCCGCGAGCCGCGCGGGCGAGTCGGAGCGCGCCGTGCAGCTCGCGCGCGGGGGCGTCGCGGCGGCCGGCGACGACCCGGTCGCGCGCGGCGGCGCGCGCACCGACCTCGCACGGCACCTGCTGGCGGCCGAGGGCATCGACGCGGCGCTCGCCGAGGTGTCGACCGCGCTCGCCGAGCTGCCGGACGCCCCGTCGCGCGAGCGCGCGTGGGCGCTCGCGACGTACGCGCGCGCCGCGCTCAACGCCGGACGCGAGGACGAGGCCACCGAGATCGCCGCCCGCGCCGCGCAGGTGGCGCGCGAGGTGGGCGACGTCGCGGCCGAGTCCGACGCCCTGACGACGGCCGCCGTCGGCGAGCGGATCGACCACGAGCGGTCGACGCAGCTGCTCACGCAGGCGCTGGCGCGCGCCGTGGCGTCGGGCGACCACACGACGGAGCTGCGCACGCGCTACAACCTCGCCTCGACCGCCTACTACGCGGGCGACCTGCCGCGCGCGGCGCGCGAGGCCGACGAGGGTCGGGCCCGGGCCGTCACGCTCGGCATGTCGTGGGCGCCGTACGGCGTCGACCTGGAGATGTTCCGCGTGCTCGTGCGGTACGTCCGCGGGGACCTCGCGGACGCCGACGCGGGAACCGCCGGCGGCCCCGGGTACGCGCGCGCGTTCCTCACGTCGGTCGGCCTGTACGCCGCGGTGGCGCGCGGCGACGACGACGTCGTGGAGCGGGCCGCGGCGCTCGAGCCGTGGTGGCCCCGCGACCCGCTGCTCACGCAGATCGCCGGGGGCAACGCCGTCGACGCGCTGACGTGGCGGGGCGAGCCCGAGCGCGCGGTGGCGCACGCCGACCGGGTCGACGCGCACGTGCGCGCGGTGTGGTCGCCCGAGTACCTGGGCGGGATCTGGCTCGGCGCGCTCACGCTCGCCGCCGTCGCGGACGCCGCCGCGGCGCGCCGGTCCGCGGGCCAGGACGACGCTGCCCTGGTCGCGGACGCGGACGCCCGGCTCGCGCGCGTGGAACGGACGGCCGCCGCCGGGCGCCCGCGCGGCGGCGCCCTCGGGCCCGAGGGGCGGGCCTGGCTCGCCCGCGCCCGTGCCGAGCACGCGCGCGCGGCGGGGCGCGGCGACGCCCAGGTGTGGCGGTCCGCGCTCGTCGAGCTGGCGTACGGGCACCGCTACGAGACCGCGCGCGTGCGGTGGCGGCTCGCCGAGGCCCTCGTCGCGGCCGGTGACCGCGAGGCCGCGGCCCCCGAGGCGGCGCTCGCGCTCACGGAGGCGCGCGCGATCGGGGCCCGGCCGCTGGCCGACGCCGTCGCCGACCTCGTGCGGCGCGCACGGCTCGCGGGCGCCGGCGGCGCACCGGCCACGCCCCGGCCCGCCGCCGGGGGCGACGTGCTGACGGCGCGCGAGACCGAGGTGCTCGCGCTCGTCGCGCAGGGGCTGTCCAACCGGCAGGTCGGCGAGCGGCTGTTCATCTCCGGCAAGACCGTGTCGGTGCACGTGTCGAACGTGCTGGCCAAGCTCGGGGCGTCGGGCCGCACCGAGGCCGTCGCGATCGCGCACCGCCGCGGGCTGCTCGGCACGGCTGCCGCGCGCGAGGGGCGGGTGTCCGCCCCCGGCCCTACCGTGTGAGGCATGGCACAGACCCCGGCGGTGGAGCTCGACGTGCGCGGCCGCACCGTGCGCGTGACCAGCCCCGACCGTGTCGTCTTCCCGGCACGCGGCCTGACCAAGCTCGACGTCGTCGAGTACCTCCTCGCCGTGGGCGACGGGATCCTCGGGGCGCTGCTGCACCGGCCGACGACGCTCGAGCGCTGGCCCAAGGGCGTCTTCGAGGGCGCGCGCATGTCGACCCGGCAGGACTCGTCGGGCGACGCGTTCTACCAGAAGCGCGTCCCGCAGGGCGCACCCGACTACGTCGAGACCGCGCGCATCGCGTTCCCGTCCGGTCGCACGGCGGACGAGGTCGCCCCGACCGAGCTCGCGGTCGTCGCGTGGGCCGCGAACCTCGGCACGTTGACGTTCCACCCGTGGCCCGTGGTCCGTGACGACGTCGACCGCCCGGACCAGGTGCGCATCGACCTCGACCCGCAGCCGGGCACCGACTTCTCCGACGCGGCCCGCGTGGCCCCCCACGTGCGCGAGCTGCTCGCCGAGCACGGCCTGGAGGGCACGCCCAAGACGTCCGGCGGGCGCGGTCTGCACGTGTTCGTGCCGATCGAGCCCGCGTGGACGTTCGTCGAGGCGCGGCGGGCGACCATCGCGTTCGGGCGCGAGCTCGAACGGCGTCTGCCGGAGGAGGTGACGATGAAGTGGTGGAAGGAGGAGCGGGGCCGCAGGATCTTCGTCGACTACAACCAGATGGCGCGCGACCGCACGATCGCGTCGGCGTACTCGATCCGCTCCAACCCGCGCGCCACGGTCTCGGCCCCGCTCAGGTGGGACGAGGTCGCCGACGCGCACCCCGACGACTTCGACGTCACCACGATGCCGGCCCGGTTCGCCGAGGTCGGCGACCTGTTCGCAGGGCTCGTCGCGCACGCGGCGCCGCGGTACCGGCTCGACTCGCTGCTCGAGCTGGCCGACCGCCAGGAGCGCGACGACGGGCACGGCGACCTGCCCTACCCGCCCGAGTACCCCAAGATGCCCGGCGAGCCCAAGCGCGTGCAGCCGAGCAAGGACCGCGACCGGCCGCGATGACCGGGCCCGGGGCGACCCGCCCGTGACCGGGGCCGTCGCGTACCGCTCCGCCGCCGGACGGTGGGTGCTGCTGGCGACCGTCCTGGGGTCGGCCCTCGCGTTCATCGACGCGACCGTCGTCACGATCGCGCTGCCGCGCATCGCCGCCGACCTCGACGCGACGACCGCCGACCTGCAGTGGACGGTCAACGGGTACGCGCTCACGCTCGCGGCGTTCCTGCTGCTGGGCGGCGCGCTCGGCGACCGGTTCGGCCGACGGCGCGTGTTCCTGGTCGGGGTCGTGTGGTTCGCGATCGCGTCGGTCGCGTGCGCGCTCGCCCCGACGGTCGGTGCGCTCGTCGCCGCACGCGTGCTGCAGGGCGTCGGCGGCGCGCTCCTCACGCCCGGGTCGCTCGCGATCCTGCAGTCGACGTTCACGGGCGACGACCGTGGCCGGGCGATCGGCGCGTGGTCCGGGCTGGGCGGTCTCGCGGGTGCCGCGGCACCGTTCGTCGGCGGGTGGATCGTGCAGGTCGCGGACTGGCGGTGGGTGTTCGGCATCAACGTGCCGCTCGCGGCCGTCGTCGTCGTGGTGGCGCTGCGGCACGTCCCGGAGTCCACCGACCCCGGGGCGCAGCCACGCGTCGACGTCGCCGGGACCGTGCTCGGGGCGCTCGGGCTGGCCGGGCTCACGTACGGGTTCACGGTGTGGGCCGAGCCGCACGGCTCCGGTGCCGCGGTGGCCGCGGCGCTCGGCGTCGGTGCCGTCGCGCTGGGCCTGTTCGTCCGCGTCGAGGCCCGCTCGCGCGCACCGCTGGTGCCCCCGCACCTGTTCCGGTGGCGGCCCTTCGCGGGCGTCAACGGCGCGACGTTCCTCGTCTACGCCGCGCTCAGCGGGGTCGGGTTCTTCCTCGTGGTCACGTTGCAGGTCGTCGCCGGGTACACGCCGCTCGCGGCCGGCGTGGCCCAGCTGCCGGTCACGCTCCTGCTGCTGGTGCTCTCGCCCCGGGCGGGCGCGTGGGGCGTGCGCGTCGGGCCACGGCTGCCGATGACGGTCGGTCCGCTCGTCGCGGGCGCGGGCACCGCGCTGCTCGCCGGCATCGGGCCGGCCGCGCCGTACGTCACCCACGTGCTGCCGGGCGTGCTGCTGCAGGGCGTGGGCCTGGTGATGACGGTCGCGCCGCTGACGACGACCGCGCTCGCCGCCGCGCCCGACCACCTGGCGGGTGTCGCGAGCGGCGTCAACAACGCCGTGGCGCGCGTCGCGAGCCTGCTCGCGGTCGCGGTGCTGCCCCTCGTCGCCGGGGTCGGGGGGTCCCTCACCGACGCCGCCCGGCTCGCCCCCGCCCACCGCACGGCGATGCTCGTGTGCGCGGGCCTCCTCGTCGCCGGGGCCGCGGTCGCGTGGCGCACCGTGCCGTCGTCGAGCGTCGCGGTGCGCCCGCCCGACGGCCGCACCACGCAGCCGGCCGGGACCGACCCCGCCGCGCCGTGACGGCGTGGACCGCGCGCGCCGCGGACGGCGGCGCTCAGCCGCGGTACTCGTAGTGCCAGTACTCGGGGTTCGACCCGCCCTGGCGGGCCCAGCCGGGCGACACCCACCCGTACGCCGGGCCGTACGCGACGAGCCAGGCGCGCGCTGCCGAGTCCCAGCCGTAGTCGCACGGCAGCTCCGGGACGTCGATCGCGAGGCCGGTGCCGTGCGACGACGTCCCGGGGACGGCCGCCACCGTGCCGAGCGCCTCGCGCATGGCGACCTGCGTGTCGAGGTCCCGGTACGTGAGGTCGAGCGCCAGGTCGTGGCCGAGCGCGCCGCGGAACGCCGTGTTGAGCCGCTCGAGCGCCGCGGCGGCGTCGGAGCGCAGGTAGAACGGGGTGCCGCGCGAGTCGGCCGTCCAGGAGACCGCTGCCAGCGCCGACGCCGGGAGCCGACCGTTCGACCCGTCGCCGCCGTCGGTCGGCGTGGACGTGTAGAACGCCGGGCCCGAGTACGTCGTCGTGCACCGGTCGCGCGACGTCCCCGCCCCCGGGGCCGACGCGCCGGGCGGGGACGTGCCGGCGGCGGCCGCGGCGCGTCGCGCGGCCGCGCGGGCCGCGACCTCCTGCTCCTCGGCGCGCGCCCGCTGCGCGGCGACCGCGTCGAGCACACCCTGCTCGGCGGCGGCGACCTCGGCGGCGAGCCCGCGCGCGCGGGCGGGCGAGGCGGCGGGGCCGGCGACGACCGCGGCGTCGAGACGGTCGGCGAGCGCGGCGCGCGGCGCGTCGTCGTCCCCCACCTGCCCCGCCGAGGCGTCGAGGGTCTGCCGCGCGCGCTCGACCGCCGCGGCGAGCGCCGCCCGGGCACCGCCCAGCAGGGCGGTGGCGTGCGCGGCGTCGGCGTCGGCCGCCGACGCGCCGCGGCCGGCGTGGTCGTCCACCACCGCGACCCGCGCGTCCTCGACGCGTGCCACGGCCGCGGACAGGCGGGCGTCGGCGCTCTGCCGCTGCCGGTCGGTCCACGCCACGGTGCCCGCGCCGCCGCCCAGCGCGACCGTCGCCGCGACGACGACGGCGACGGCGGTACGGCGCACACGACCTCCTCGGGACCTCGACCACGCTAGCCGTCCCCCGCCGCACCGCCAGCGGCGGAGCGGAGCCCGGCCGGCCCGCTGCGGCGCGACCGTCCGCGCACGAGGCCCCGGGTCGCCCCCGACGTGCGCGCCCACGCCGAGGACGCCGCACGGTGCGCCCGGTCGTCGTGCAGAGCCCGCCGGGCCGCGGGACCGCCGCCGCGTGGGGCAGGATCGAGGCGTGGGATCACACGTTCCGGGGACTCAAGGGGACGCGACGGAGCGCCGATGCCACGGCATGGACATCGTCTCGCCCGCGCTCGCGACGAGGTCCACGGAGCCCGAGGGCCCCGTGCTCGCGCGCGTGCTCACCCCGGCCGAGTGGTCGCACCTCGAGCGGCTGCGCACCTGGCTGCGCACCGACGGGGTCGACGGCCACGACCCTGCCGCGCTCGACGCGCGGTGGACGCGGCTGCTGGGCGCCACGGGTGACGCGCCGGCTCCGGAGGGCGTCGCGGCGGCGATCGGCATCGCCGTCGGCGACCTGCTGGTGTCCACGGTGCCGGGCGCGCTCTGGATGATGTGCCCGGGCCCCGAGGGCGCCACGCCCGGCGTGCTGCACGAGCAGCGCCCCCACATGCCCGTGCTGCCCGTGCTCGACGCGCAGGCGCGCCGCCGTGCGCGCGTGCCCGCCTGGACCGTCGACTACGTCGCGCGCGCGACGGCCCACCTGCTCGCGGCCGCGCCGGGGGTGCCGACGCCGCACCGCTCCCCCGAGCAGCCGACCGCACGGCACGGCGCCCACGCGCTGCCGGACGCACCGCTCGACCACCCGTCGCCCGACGACGCGGCGTGGGCGGCAGCGGTCACCGCGCTCACCGAGCCGACGGCGCCGCGTCACGCCGGGCAGGACGAGGACCCCGCGGCGTTCTTCGTCACGCCCGACCGCGCGCCGGACGCCGGCGACGCGGCGCCCGGGGCGTCGGAGCCCACCCCCGCGCAGGGCGACCTCGCGTCGGTCGACCGAGGCGCTCCGGGCCTGGCGGCCCCCGACGCCGCTGCGCTCGCGGGGACCACCGGCATCGGGACGCACGACGCCGCGGCGCACGGCGTGGAGCTCGACGGGGCTCCGGCCGCCC
>NZ_LNTD01000062.1 GCF_001462455.1 Cellulomonas sp. B6 | reverse complement strand
TGGGCGTCGGCGTCGGGGAGACGGTCGGCGTGGGCGTCGGGGTCGGCGTCGGCTCGGGCGTCGTGCCGCCCGCCTGCTCGGCGGCCCACGCGCTCAGCCACACCAGCGCCGAGTTCCAGTTGATCGCCACCTCGTTCACCGAGTACGCCTCGATGTGGTCGACGTAGCACTTCTGCGGCGCGCAGCCCGCGAGCTGCGCGGCCGCGAGCGGGTCCTGCAGCTCGCTGTTGGGCCCGCCGGCGAGCGACCCCGGGGGAGCCGTGGGCAGCGACGCGTCGGCCTGGTGCGCCCAGAACCGGTGGTGCACGTTGCGCACCGGGTTCTCGCCGTAGCCCGCGATGTACGACTGGTTGAGCGGGTTGCGGCCCTGCAGGTAGTCCAGCGCGCCGTACGCGGCGGTGCGGTACTTCGTCTGGCCCGTGAAGTCGTACGCGAGGGCCAGCGCGTTCGCGTTGTTCACGACCTGGCCGTTCGAGCCCCAGTAGTACACGGTGCCCGCGTTGTTGGGCGCGGGGTACGCCTGGTTCGCGAGCCGGCCCAGCGTCGCGTCGGCGAAGGAGACGATCGCGGCGCGCGTCGCGGCCACGTCGGCCGCGGGCAGGTCGGTCGGGACGAGCGCGAGCGTCGTGTCGCCCAGCCCGCCGGTCCAGCCCCAGTCGTAGCCGCGCTCCGCGAAGCTCGTGCCCCGGTAGAACGGCGAGCCCGTGACGTCGGCGCGGTACGCGGCCTCGCCCGTGGTCGCGAACAGCTCGGCGGCGGCCCAGTAGAACTCGTCGGTCACCGACGGGTCGCCGTAGGCGCCGCCGCCCGTGCCGTCGGCGTCGGACGCGATGCGGTTCGGGTTCGCCTTGGCCGCGGCGTACGCGGTGCGCGCGGCGGACAGCGCCCGCGCGGAGAACGCCGCGTCGTACGGCGCCCACAGGCGCGACGCCTGCGCCGCGACGGCCGCCATGTTGAGCGTGGCCGCCGTGCTGACGGGCGCGAGGATGCGCCGCTGCGCGTCCTGCGCCGGGATCGTCGGGATGCCCGTCCAGTTCTCGTCGTGCATCTTGTGGTGCACCATGCCGGCGTCGGTGCGGCCCGCGGGGACCTGCATGCGCAGCAGGAACTCGACCTCCCACCGTGCCTCGTCGAGCACGTCCGGGACCCCGTTGGTGCGCTCCGGGATCGCGGCCTTGCCGTCGCCCAGCGCCGCGCGGTCGGCACCCGCGACGTGCAGCGTGCGCTCGTACGTGTTCTGCAGCTGCCACGTCGCGATGCCGCCGTTGACGACGTACTTGCCGTGGTCGCCCGCGTCGTACCAGCCGCCGCGCACGTCCAGGCTGTACCCGCACGACTGCCGGCACGGCACGCTCGTGTCGCCCTGGTTGGGCGCCACGCCCAGGTGCCCGGCGGCGCGTGCGTACGTGCTGCCGACGTACTGCGCCTCGATCGCGATGCCCGAGCGCTGGTGGTAGAAGAACGCGAGCGAGTCGGACCGCAGCTTCCTCACCGGGTCGGCCGAGATGTCGAACGGGTGGCTGCTCGCCCCGCCCGCCGACAGCACGTAGCCGGTGCCGGCGGTGTCGTACGACGAGAAGTCGATGAGGTGCGTGCGGTCGCCCGACAACGCGTCGGCGCCCTTGACGGTCGACGTGCCCTGCGCGACGGTGCGCCCGGACGCGTCCTTCAGGGTCCACGCGACGGGCGTGGTCGACGTGCTCACGAGCGTCGCGACCTTGGCGACGCCGGGCACGTACGCGACCTGGTTGACCTTGACGGGCGTGCCGGGGTCGGGTGCGGCGACGGCCGCGGGGGCGGTGACGCCCGCGACCGTGAGCGCGGTGGCGACCGCGAGGCCCGCGGCCCAGGCGCGGCGCCGCGCGCGCCGTCGGGTGATCGGTGACATGGCTGTCCTCTGGTGGCGACGACGGGTGACGTGCGCGCCGCGGGCCACCCCGACGCTGGGGTCCGGCCGTGGCGGGAGCGCTTCGACCACGGTAGGTGGGGGCGTGCGCCGCGCCCGGGGGTCGGCGGCGTCGGAATCGATTAAGCCCGCGCGCAGGTGCCGGGACCGGGCCCACCGGCGCCGGGAGCACCGCCGTCTAGCCTGAACGCGTCCCTGACCAGCGCCGACGGCGCCGCACCGACCGCGAGGAGACCCCGATGACCCGGCCGCGCGCCCTCGTCGAGGTGGCCGACGGCGTCCACGTCGCGACGTCGTCCGTCTACGCGACCACCACGACCGTCGTCGAGCGCGACGGCCGCTGCCTGGTCGTCGACCCGGCGGTCACGGCGCGTGAGGTCGCGGCGCTCGACGCCGCGCTGCGCGCGCGGGGCTGGCGGCCGGTCGCGGTGTGGTCGACGCACCCCCACTGGGACCACCTGCTCGACGCGCCGGGCCTGCGTGACGTCGCGCGCTGGGCCGCCGCCGCACCCGCCGACGGCTGGCGCGACGCCGCGACCCGCCAGCGCGACGCCGACCCCGAGCTCGCCGCGCACCTGGCCGCGCACCCGCAGGACGCCCCGGCCGCGATCACGACGCGCACCCCCGTCCCGTTCCCGCAGGACGACGAGGACGCCGACGGCTGGTGCCGCCTGCAGTGGGACGGCCCGCACGTGCGGGTCCTCACGCACGACGCCCACTGTGCTGGCCACACCGCGCTCGCGGTCGTCGACGCGGGCGTGCTCGTCGCGGGGGACATGCTCTCCGACGTCGAGGTGCCGCTCGTCGACACCGACCGTGCGGCGTCGGTCGAGCACCACCTCGCCGTGCTCGACCGGTTCGAGGCCGGGGTCCGCCGGTACGGCGCCCACCGCGTGGTGCCCGGCCACGGGAGCGTCGGCGGCGCGGGGTCGGCGCTCGCGCGCGTCGCGGCGGACCGTGCGTACCTGACCGGGCCCGACGGCCCCCGGGACGACGACCCGCGCCTCGGCCCCGGCGCCCCCGCCTGGCTGATCGCGGCGCACCGCGCGCAGCGCGCCGTGCTCGCGGGCGGCTGACGCCGACCGCGGCCCTCGCACGACACCCGGCGGGCGTCCCGTGCGCGTGCTCCCTACGCTGGTCGGCATGGCGTGCCGCATCAGCGAGCTGGTCCTCGAGGCGTCCGACCACGAGCGTCTCGCGGCGTTCTGGTCCCAGGTCCTCGGCTACGTCGAGCTGGGACGGGAGGACGACGACAGCATCGAGATCGGGCCCGCCGACGCCGGGTTCGGCGGGCCGCGGCCCACGATCATCGTCAGCCCCGTCGCGCAGCCGCGGCCCGGGAAGCTGCGGCTGCACGTCGACGTGAGCCCCACCGACCGTGACCAGGCCGCCGAGCTCGAGCGGCTGCTCGCGCTCGGCGCCCGACCGGTCGACGTGGGGCAGGGCCCCGACGCGACGTGGCACGTGCTCGCCGACCCCGAGGGCAACGAGTTCTGCCTGCTGCGGCGGCGCCTCGACCCGGTCTGACGGCTACGCGTCCCCGGGCGCGACGGTGCCGTCCGCGAGGACCGACACCTCGTCGTCGTCGACCACGACGAACCCGCCGGTCACCGTGACCTCGACCGGGTCGCCCGCGGCCGGGCGCACCCGCACGACGCCCGCGGCCAGCACGGCCGCGACGGGCTCGTGCCGCGGCAGGATCCCCAGCGACCCGGACACCGACGGCACCGTCACGCCGCGCGCGTGCCCCGACCAGCGCACACCGTCCGGCGCGACCACCTGCACGGTCAGCAGACCAGCGGCGCGGTGCTGCGGGGTCGGGGACGGCGACGCGGTGACGGACACGGGACTCCTCGGTGCTGCACGGGGGCGGAGCCTTCGGAGTCTGCCCCGCGTCCCGGGCCCTGACCTCGTCCTTCGGTCCCAGACGACGCCGGCCGCGGGGTGGGACGCGTCACGTCACCGCCGGAACAGGCCCGCCCAGAGGAGCTCCTCACCGAAGGTCTCGCCCGACGTCACCGTGCGCATGCGTCGCAGCTCGACCTCCGTGAGCCCGGCGAGCGAGCGCCGCAGCTCGTCGGCGGTGTACGCGAGCCCGCCGCCGAGGCCGCCCGCGCGGTACAGGTCGAGGTCGTCGGCCTCGGTGCCGCCGCGGCCGTCGTGCCCCGCGGCGAAGCACGCGATGCCCAGGTGCCCACCGGGCGCGAGGGTCCGCTCGAGCAGCGCGCGGTACGACACGCGGCGGTGCGGCGGCAGGTGGTGGAAGCAGCCGGAGTCGACCACGAGGTCGTAGGGCCGGTCCGTCTCCCACGTGAGGACGTCGGTGCGCACGAACCGCACGTCGACGCCCGCCTCCGTGGCGCGCTCGCGGCCCCACGTCACGGCCGTCGCCGACAGGTCGAGCGCGTCGACCGTGCAGCCCTGCTGCGCGAGCCACACCGCGTTGCGCCCCGGCCCGCACCCGAGCTCCAGCACGCGCGTACCGGGCCCGAGCGTGAGGCGCCCGTCGGCGTGCCACCCGACGAGGGACTCGTCGGGGACGGCCCGGAAGAACGGGACCGGTCGGTGCCGGTCGGCGTAGAACCGGTCCCAGAAGTCGGTGCCGCCGCGCTCGGACCACCGGTCGGCGCGCTCGTCGAACAGGTGGTCGAGCAGCGCGAGGACGTCGTCGACCGACTGGATCGAGCGGCCGCGGCCGACGGTTCCGGGCATGGCGTGCACCTGCGCTTCCACGACGACGACGAAGGGTGCGGCGACGCTACCGGTGTGCCTGGAGGGGCCCCGGGACCTCGGGCTCGTGACGCGTGAGGACCCGCGGTGCCATGGTGGGCGCCGGCCGGGCCGACACAAAGCGTTCGGGCCCCGTCGTGCCCGCCCGGCAGGATGGTGGCATGAGTGCGACCCTGCAGGTCCGTGGCGTCGCCGCGGCGTTCGGTGACCGCGAGCTGTTCTCGGGCCTGGACCTGGTGGTCGCGCCGGGGGACGTCGTGGGGCTCGTCGGGCCCAACGGCGCGGGCAAGACGACGCTGCTGCGCATCCTGGCCGGGCAGCGCGCGCCCGAGCAGGGGTCGGTGCAGCTCTCGCCCGCGACCGCGCAGGTCGGGTACCTCGTGCAGGAGGTCGAGCGGCGCGACGACGAGTCCGTGCGGACGTTCCTCGAGCGGCGCACGGGTGTCGCCGACGCACAGGCCGCGATGGACGCCGCCGCCGACGCGCTCGCGGCCGACGCGCCCGGTGCGGCCGACGCGTTCACCGATGCGCTCGAGCGCTGGACGTCGCTCGGCGGCGGCGACCTCGACGCGCGGCTCGGCGTCGTCGCCGACGACCTGGGCCTCGCGGTCGACCTCGACCTGCCGATGACCGCGCTGTCCGGCGGGCAGGCCGCGCGCGTCGGCCTCGCGGCGCTGCTGCTGTCGCGGTTCGACCTGTACCTGCTCGACGAGCCGACCAACGACCTCGACGCCGACGGCCTCGACCGGCTGGAGGAGTTCGTGGAGCGCGCGCAGGCGCCGATCGTGGTGGTCAGCCACGACCGCGAGTTCCTGGCCCGGACCGTCACGACCGTCGTCGAGATCGACCGCTCCCTGCAGCGCGTCGCGACGTACGGCGGCTCGTACGACGCGTACCTCGACGAGCGCTCGACGGCGCGCCGGCACGCGCGCGAGGCGTACGAGGACTACGCCACGCGGCGCGACCAGCTCGCCGCACGGGCCCGCACGCAGCGCGCGTGGATGGAGAAGGGCGTGCGCAACGCGCGCCGCAAGGCCACCGACGGCGACAAGCACGTCAAGCACCACCGCGGCGAGGTGGCCGAGAAGCAGGCCGCGAAGGCCCGCCAGACCGACCGCCTGATCGAACGGCTCGAGGTCGTCGACGAGCCGCGCAAGGAGTGGCAGCTGCGCATGACGATCGCCACGGCCCCGCGCTCGGGCGAGGTCGTCGCCACCGCGCGTGGCGCCGTGGTGCGCCGCGGGGACTTCACGCTCGGGCCGGTCGACCTGCAGCTCGACCGGCAGGACCGCGTCGCCGTCACCGGGCCCAACGGGTCGGGCAAGTCGACGTTGCTCGGCCTGCTGCTGGGGCGGCTGGCTCCCGACGAGGGCGCGGCGTCGCTCGGGTCGGGCGTGCTGGTCGGCGAGGTCGACCAGGCACGCGCCGTGTTCGAGGGCGACGAGCCCGTCGGTGACGCGTTCGCGCGCGAGGTCCCCGACTGGCCGACCGCCGACGTGCGCACGCTGCTCGCGAAGTTCGGGCTCACGGGGCACCAGGTCGGCCGGCCCGCGTCGTCCCTGTCGCCGGGCGAGCGCACGCGCGCCGCGCTCGCGCTGCTGCAGGCCCGCGGCGTCAACCTGCTCGTCCTCGACGAGCCGACCAACCACCTCGACCTGCCCGCGATCGAGCAGCTCGAGCAGGCCCTGGAGTCGTTCGACGGCACGGTCCTGCTGGTCACGCACGACCGCCGCATGCTCGACACCGTGCGGCTGACCCGCCGCTGGCACGTCGAGGACGGCGTCGCGACCGAGGTCCGGCCGGACTGACGGGCGTCAGGCGGGCGCGCGCACGTCCCCGTCGACGTACTGCCAGCCCTCCGGGCCGCGGCGGAACCGGCTGACCTCGCGCATCGACCCCCGCCCGCCGGGCGAGCGCCAGAACGCCTCGAACTCGACCGTGCCCGCCGTGTCGAAGACGCCGCCGCCGTCGGTCGCGAGCACGTCGAGCCGGTACCAGCGCACGTCGTCGTCGAGGTCGAGGTGCGCCGGGCGCGTGGCCGCGTGCCACGTGCGCCGCAGGTACGCCGCGTCACCCACGGCGAACGCGCTGAACCGCGACCGCATGAGCTGCTCGGCGGTGCCGGCCGTGCGCTCGCCGGTGTGCAGGGGGCCGCAGCACTCGTCGAACGGCAGGCCGCTGGAGCAGGGGCACCGGGTCATCGCCCCAGCATCGCAGGGCCGTGCCGTCGCCCGTCGTGTCCCGGCCGGACAGCACCGGGGAACCCGGCGGACGGGTCCGCCCGTTGGGAGGAGGAGACCGCCGAGAGCACGTCGTCGGTGGACCCGCCGAGGACCCAGGGAGCCCCCGCATGAGCCCGACGCCCGCCCGCCTGCTCGCCGCGACCGTCGGCGGTGCCGCGACCGCCGCCTACTACGCGACGCCCGACGTGATCCGCTCGCGCACCGCGCGCGGCTGGACCAAGGCGGCGCTGCTGCTCGTCGCCGCCGCGGCGGCGCTGCCCGACGCGCGCCGCACCTGGCGCGAGCAGCGTGCCGGCGACCCGGCTCCGCTCACGTCGCTGAGCTGGCAGGACGTCGCGGACGACGCCGAGACCTCGGGCGACGCCCCGCCCGCGAAGACCTTCCGTTCGCTGCCCGCCCGGCAGCAGGCCGTGATCGCGGGCGTCGGCGCCGTCGCCATGGCCGGCTCCGTGTGGGCGACCGTCGCGACCGAGCGGTGGCTGTACCGACGTGCCGAGACGCGACGCCTCGCGGGTGCGCGGTGGGCGCACGCACGCACCGGGCTCGTGATGGGCGGGGTGGGGGCCGCGCTCGCACTGATCCCGGACCCGCCGCCGGCCGCGGACGGCCCGACGGGCGACATGCACCGCTGACCGCCCACGCTTCGGCTGCGCGCGGCGACGCGTCAGCCGTGCTCGGTCGGCTCCGGGTCGTCGGGCGACGGGGGCGGCGGGACCGGCTCGCGCGGGTCGGGCTCGTCGTTCGTCGGGAGGTCGTCGAAGTTCGGCGCGTCCGGCACGGCGCCGGGGTCGGGGATCGGGCTGCTCATGGCACCTCCTGGTGGGTGCTGCCGACGCTAGCCCGGGGTGCTCGCGGCCGCCGGTCGAGGGCCGCAGCCGCCGTCAGACCGTCTCGGGCCGCTTCCTGCGCGCGAACCGCGCGGGCGTGCCGGGGCCGTCCCACACCTGCACGGCACCCCAGATCGACGCGGCGATGGGGACGGCGAGCACGGCGCCGGTGATCCCGGCGAGCACCGTGCCCGCGGTCAGCGCGACCAGGATGACCAGGGGGTGCAGCTGCAGCGAGCGCGCCATGACGACCGGTTGCAGCAGGTTGCCCTCGAGCTGGTTGACGGCCACGACGACGGCGACGACGACGAGCGCCTGCACGGGACCGAGCGCGACGAGCGCGACGAGCGCCGCGAGGGTCCCGGCGAGCGTCGCACCGACCAGCGGGATGAACGCGAGCAGGAACACGAGCACCGACAGCGGCAGCACGAGCGGCACCCCGACGACCGCGAGGCCGATGCCGATGCCCACGGCGTCCACGGCCGCGACGATCGCGGTGCCGCGCACGTACCCGCCGAGCGTCTGCACGGTCTTGGTGCCGATGCGCCGGCCGCGCTCGTAGCGCTCGCCCTCGAACGGCCGCAGCAGGAACTCCCAGATGCGGGGGCCGTCCTTGAGGAAGAAGAACAGCACGACGACCATGAGGAAGAACCCGGTGACGAAGTTCGCGGTCGCCGACAGCCCGGCCAGCGCGCCGGCGCCGACCGCGTCGGACGCGAGCAGGCCCTGGACCGCGTCCTGCGCCTCGCGCAGCTGCTCCTCGGTGATCTCGAACGGCAGTCCCGACAGCATCGACTGCAGCTTCGCGATGCCGTCGACCGCGGAGTCGGCGAGTTCGTCCCACTGCGCCACGACCGCGCGCACGACCGCCCAGACGACGAGCGCGAGGACGCCGACGAGCGCGCCGAGCGACACCCACGTCGCGAGCATCGAGGGTGCGCCGCGGCGCCGCAGCCACTGCACGAGCGGGCTGATCGCGGCCGCGAGCACGAGCGCGATGAGCACGGGGATGACGATGAGCGTGAGCCGCGTGACGGCGAGCACCGCGAGGGCCACGACCGCGAGCAGGGCGATGACCTGCACCGACCGTGTGCCCACGCGCCCGAACCCGTCGGCCCACAGCGCGCCGGCACCGGGTGCGGACGCCGGGGGCGTCGTGGTGGGGCGTGCGGCTCCTGGCGTCGCGGCCGGGCGTGGTGCCGGCGTCTCGCGGCGTCGTCCGAACAGGCCCATGCGCGTCTCCCGTCGTCGCGGTGCCGGGTGGCACGTGGGCCCGAGGGTACGGTCCGCGGGGCCCGGGGGCGCGGCGACCCGCCCTGGTCAGGCGGCGGCGAGGCCCGTCGCGGCGTCGAGCGAGCGGGCGGCGGCGTCGGGGTCGACGCGCACCACCAGCAGCGCGGCGACGACGAGGGCCGTGCACGCCTCGGCGAGCCGGTCCTGCTCGGCGGCCGGCAGGTCGGGGTGGCGGGCCGCGACGCCGCGGCCGATGCCGGCGCGCAGCTCGTCGCGGTAGGCGGCGACCGTGGCGCGCACGGCGGGGTCGTGCGCGACGGGTGCGCCGGACGCGTTGAGCAGCAGGCAGCCGTGCGCGGCGGCGGGGGAGCCCGCGGCGGTGAGCGCGTCGCGCAGGCTGCTCAGGTAGGCGGCCAGGGCGTCGGGGGCGACGTGCTCGGCGGTCAGCGGGCGCAGCCGTGGCCGCGTGACGTCGTCGAGATAGCTCGTGACGGCGGCGTCGAACAGGCCGCGCTTGCTGCCGAACGCGTGGTAGATGCTCGAGCGGCTCAGGCCGGTGGCGGACTCGAGGTCGGGCAGCGACGCCTCCTCGTAGCCGTGGGCCCAGAAGACGTCGCGCGCGGCACGCACCACGGCGGCGGCGTCGAACGTCGGCGCGCGTCCCATGACGACCTCCCACTTTCTGTATCGGTCGATCCAGTATAGGTTGTGGAACGTCCGGTACAGAATCGGTCGGCGGGGCCGACCGGAAGGGGGAGGTCGTCATGGTCGTCCTGGGTCTCGTGCTCGCAGGGCTCGCCGCGCTGCTGCACGTCTACATCTTCTGGCTCGAGTCCGTCGCCTGGACCTCGCCCCGCGCCCGCGCCACCTTCGGCACCACCGAGGACGAGGCGCGCGCCACCCGGTCGATGGCCTACAACCAGGGCTTCTACAACCTCTTCCTCGCGATCGCCGTCGCCGTCGGCATCGTGCTCGTCGCCGCCGGGTCGACCGGCGCGGGCGCCACCGCCGTGCTCATCGGCACCGGGTCGATGCTCGCCGCCGCGCTCGTGCTGCTGCTCTCCGACCGCACCAAGGCGTCGGCGGCGATCAAGCAGGGCACCCTGCCGCTGCTCGCCGTCGTCGCGCTCGTGATCGGGCTGCTCGCGGGCTGAGGCCCGCCCGGTTCAGCCCAGCATCTGGAGCAGGCCCGGACCCTCGCCCGTCGGGTCGTCCACCACGACGACCGGCCGGCCGGCCAGCGCGAACACCCAGCCGTTCGCCACCAGCGGGACGCGCCACCGCTCGCGCCCGTCGGCCACGTCGAGCGCGACCAGCTCACCGCCTCCGCCGTCGCCGTCCGCGGGCGGGTCCGTGAGCAGCACGACCCGCCCGTCGCTCAGCAGCGGGAACGGCGTCAGCCCGGTGGGGGAGCGCCACAGCTCCTCCCCGGTCCGGCCGTCCAGCGTCACCAGGGCGCGGTCCGTGGACAGGTGCACGCGACCGCGCAGCACCAGGGCCCCGCTGACCGACGCCCCGCTGACCGACGCCCCGCTGACCGACGTCGCGTCGTCCAGGGCCCACCTCTCCTCGCCCGTCGCGGCGTCCCACGCCCGCACCGTGTCGCCGGCCGTCAGCAGCAGGTCCGGGACGCTGCCGTCGTCGACGCCCCGACCGACCGCGACGCCGCGCACGGTCACCTCGCCGTCGACGGCGACCAGCGACGTGACCTCGTTCCGGACCACCACCGCGGCGTGCCGCGAGCGGTCCACGGACGTCCACCGGCTGATCGAGTCCGACGGCTCGAGGTCCGCGAGGGTGTCGAACCGGCGCAGCTCGACACCGTCGGACGACATCAGGGTCAGCATCCGCCCGTCGTGCACCGCGACGGTCGTCGCGTCGACGGCCTCGACCGACGCCTGCCCGGCGGTGCTCGGCCACCGGGGGTCGTCGGGCGTCGGCGGCAGGTCGCGGCGCCACCGCTCGGCCCCCGACCGCAGGTCGACCCCTCGCACGTGCACGACGTCGGCACCCGACGAGACGAGCACGACGAGGTCGTCGAGCACGGCGACCGAGCGCGGATCCACGTCGTCACCGACCTCGAGCGGGACGTCGCCGACGAGGTCACCCGTGCGCGCGTCCACCGTCCACGACCGGCCTGCGCCGGACGGCTGGACCGTCGACCCGTCCGCCGCCGTCTCGCGTCCGGGCCGCAGGCACGTGAGCAGGCCCGAGGCGTCGACCGGCGTCGCGCACCGCACCGTGCCGGGGTCCACCCCCGGCGGTCGCTCGTGGGCGTCGCGTCGCAGGTCGCGGCCCCAGAGGGTCTCGCCCGTCCCCGGGTCGAGACCCGTCAGCGCGATGCCGCCCGCACCGTCGTCGCGCAGGCTCACGAGCGCCGCACCGTCGGGCGTCGGCACCGCGACGGGCCATCCGACGTCGGTGCGCTCCCACCGCACCTGCACCGGCCCGTCGAGCGGCGCCAGCAGGCCCTCGACCCCGGCGAGCGAGGCGATCACCGACCGCTCACGGACGTCGGAGACGACCTGCGCGGCGGTCAGCGCGAGCGCCGCGACGACGACCAGCGCGACGGCCCACCGCACGCGGTGCCGTCCGCCGTGAGGGTGCGGTGCGGCGGCGGGGGCCTCCGGGACGACCGCCTCGTCCTCGTGCAGCTCGACGTCCAGCCTGTCCCCGCGTCCCATCGGTCCACGCTATCGGCGTGCTCCGCCGCCTCGGGTGCCGTCGTGGGGTCGGCCCGTCCGGGCTGGTCTGTCGGGTGGTCCACCGACGGTCCGCTCACCCCGGCGGCGTGCCGAGCACCGTCGTGGTCGCCCCGGGCGTTCCGGGGCCGCTCGTCATCGCCAGCACGACGCCCCCCGCGGCGACGAGGTCCTGCACACCCGCGGGCAGCGGCGCCCGCCACACCACCGACCCGTCCGCGTGGTCGAGCACGAGGACCTCCCGGCGGCCGTCCGCGAGCGGCCGCAGCGCCATCGCCACCAGGTGGTCGCCGTCGGTGACGACCGGTCCCTCACGCACCAGGTCCGAGCGCCACACCTCGGCGCCCGTGCGGGCGTCGAGCGCGACCACGCCACTCCCGGTCCCGGTGTAGACGCGGCCCGCCAGCACCGCCGGACCGGGCGCGGCACCCGAGCCGCGCGTCCACAGCTCCTCACCCGCCGCGTCCCGCGCCGTCAGGCGCAGACCGTCCGGGCTGGTCAGCAGCAGGCCCGGGACGCTGCCGTCGTCGACCGTCGGCGGGAGCACCTGCCCGACGACCCGCGTGTCGCCGTCGGGACGGACGACGGTCGAGGGGGCGTCGGCGCGTGCCGACGCCATGTCGCGCAGGACGACCGTGCCCGCGTCGTGGCGCCACGCCATGTCGGTCGCCGCGAACGGCACCGTCCGGACGACGGCGCCCTCCCGGTCGAGCACGGTCAGCTCGGCAGCGAACCCGGCCGCGACGCCGTCGCCGAGCGGCGCGAGGAACGTGCGCGGTCCGCCGGACGCCGCGGGTCGCGCCGGTGCGGCGGTGCCCCCGCCGCCGGCTTCCGCGTCGTCCTGCGGCGTCGAGCCGGCCGGAGCGGGCGCCTGCAGCATGGTGCTCCAGGCCGGGCGCCCGTCGGTCGTGGACGCGTCGACGTGCAGCGTCCCCGCGTCGGGCGTCGCCGTGACGACCAGGCGCCCGGCGAGCACGAACGCCGTCGGGGCGGGCTCGGCGCCGTCCGTGGTGCGCTCGTGCCGGACGCTGCCGTCCACGGCGTCGAGCACGACCAGTCGCGAGCGCGCCGACACCGGCGTCGGCGGCGTCCCCACCTCGTCGTCGCCGGGGAGGGAGACCGTCGCGACCGCCAGGCACACGACGACCTGCGCGACCTCGCACGTGCCCGGCTCCACGTCGAGCACCGCGCCCGCCGGTGGCGGCTCCGCGGAGCGGACGTCGAGCAGCGGCGCCTCCCAGAGCGTCTCGCCGGTCCCGGCGTCGCGGGCGACGACCTGCGGGCCGTCCGGGCCGGGCTCCGGGCCCACCAGCGCGCCGTCGGGCGCCGCGCGCAGCGACAGGAGCTCGGCACCGTCGGGCACCGTCCAGAGGGCCTCGGGGGGTCCGTCGACGGGCCGCAGCGCGCCGGGCTGCTGCGCCACGACCGCGAGCCGGGCGCGCTCGCCGCGGTCGACGACGACCTGGGCGCCGACCGCCCCCGCGGCCGCGACCGCCAGCACGACCAGTGCGCCCACCACGAGCCGGCGGCGTCGACGCGGGGCGGGCGCGTCGTCAGGCCCGGGTCGCTGCGGTCCGCGGTGCGGCGCCGGAGCGTCCCGCGGGTCGTGGTCCTCCACCAGCTCGACGTCGTGCCTCGGTGCCTGCCCCATCGGGAGAGGCTACCGAGCAGGACCGTCCCGCAGGCCGGGTCCGGAGGGGTGCGGGGCTCGGGTCAGCCGGGCGGTCCCAGCACGTGGAGCACCGCAAGGGCTCCGTCCTCCCGGGACTCGTACGCCACGAGGAGGCCGAACGCCACCACGGCGCCGTCGGCGCCCGCGGGCAGCGGTGCGCGCCACGCGACCGTGCCGTCGTCGCGACGCAGCGCGACGAGCTCCCCGCCCTCGCCGTGCTCACGGCGCTGTGCGACGCCCACCACCAGGTGGCCGTCGGTCATGATCTGGGCCGACGTCAGCTCGGCCGACCGCCACAGCTCGGCACCCGACCGGGCGTCGAGCGCGACCAGCCGGCCAGGGCTCGCGAGCAGCACCCGGCCGTCGAGCACGGTCGTCGAGGCGTCCTGGTCGAACGACGACGCGGCGCCGTCGAGGGCCCACGTCCACAGCGGCGTGCCGTCACCGTCCCAGGCCTGCAGGGTGCGACGGTCGACCTGCGTGAGCAGCAGGCCCGGCACGCTGCCGTCGTCCTCGCTGGGCACGTACCTGCCCTCGACGCGCACCTCGCCGTGGACGCCGACGACCAGCAGCTCGTCCGGCGTCGTGGTCGACGACCCGTCGGACGACCGCTGGTAGGTCTCGGCACCCGGCGCCACGACGAGCCGCGCCGCGTCGAGCCGCTCGACGGAAGAGTCGGGCGGGAGGTCCACGACGCGCAGCACCCGACCCGCGGTGTCGAGCAGCTGCACGGTGCGTGGCGTGATGACCGCGAGGACGCCGTCGGCGAGCGGGGTCACGTCGCGATGCCCGTCCGGCGGCGCCGGGGCCTCGTGGTCCCACGCGACGTCCCCGTCGCGCGTGAACGCGCGGACGCGCAGCACGTCGTCGGCGACGTCCCACACGGCCGGCCCGTCGCCCGTCGTGGTGATCCGCGTCGGCGTGGGGTGCGGGAGGTCGTCCGTGAGGTCCTGCAGGAGGCGGCCGTCGCGGGTGTCGAGCACGACCATCGCCGCGACCGTGGGCCGCGGGGTCGTCGACCCGCCGTCGGGGACGAGCCCGCCGGCGTCGGTCACGAGGCACGCGACCGCGTGCTCGACCGCCGGTTGCGCGACGCACGTGTCTGCGAGCGGCCGGGCTGCGGGCGGTTCGACCACGGGTGACCGGGCTTCGGGGCGGTCCGGGTCGTCCGCCACGGCCCGGGTCGGCACCGCGGTCCGCCACAGCTCGGCCCCCGTGGCCGTGTCCACCGCGAGCACCTCGGGCCCCTCCGCGCCGTCCGCGGAGACGCCCACGAGGGCGTCGTCGACGCGCACCGACCAGCCGAGGACCGATGTGGCGGGAGCCGTCCACCGCGTCGTCGGCGGGTCGGTGAGGGGCTCGGCGACGAGCGCGACGTCCGCCGAGATCGACGCGACCCGTGCCCGCTCGCGCGCGTCGTCGCGGGCCTGCACGGCGGCGGCGCCGGCGACGACGAGCACGAGCGTCGTCGCCGTCAGCACGACCAGCCGGCGTCTCCGGTGGCGGTCGTGCGTGCTCGGCGCGGTGGACGGTGCGTTCCTGGCACCGCTGGTGCTGCCGACCGGTCCGGCGCCCGTCGGACCGGTGCCGGGCGGCGGACCGGCCGCGTCGCCGCCGCCTGAGCATGGGGCGTGCCGGTCGGTGCCCTCGTCGGTTCCGTCGTCGTCTCCCTCGACGAGGTCGACGTCCTGCATCGGTCCCCTGCGCCCCATGCTGCGCAGGCTAGCCAGCGGGGCCCCGGGGCGGGGCGGTTCCGGCGCCCTGGTCGTCCGGAGTCCTGCCGGACGCACGTCACCCCTCGACCGGGGGGAGGTCGAGGGGTGACGTGCACCGTGCCGCGCGGGGAAGTGCGGCGGGTGCGGACGGGCGCGGGGGGGGAGGCGCCCGTACGGTCAGCGCAGGATCAG
>NZ_LNTD01000061.1 GCF_001462455.1 Cellulomonas sp. B6 | reverse complement strand
CCACACCCGCCTGCACCGACGTCTCCTCCGACCCCGACGCCACCTGACCCGACGCCGCCGCCAGCTCCTCCGCCGCAGCCGCCACCGTCCCCGCCGACTCCGCCACCCCCGCGAGCGTGCCGCGCACGGCGGTCTGCGCCTCGACGAGCGACGCGGCCATGCGTCCCAGCTCGTCCTGCTCGGGCACGTGGGGCGTGCGGGTGAAGTCGCCCGCGGCCATCGCGGTGACCGACGCCTGCACCTCGGTGACCGAGCGCCGGATGCGGCGTGCGACGCCCGCCGCGACCGCGCCCGTCAGCAGCACCGCGCCGAACGCGATGACGAGCACGATCACGCCGACGCGGTCGGCGTTGCGCTGCGCGTCGGCCGCCGCCGTCGCGAGGTAGTCCTCGAACGACGTCTCGAACGCGTCGAGGTGCTCGAGGTAGGCGTCGATGAGCGGCTGGCTCACGTCGTCGGTCGCGGCCTCGTACGCGGCGGGGTCGCCCGTGAGGGCGGCGGGCACGACGGTCGCGTCCCGGGCCGCGACCCACGCGTCCAGGCCGTCGGAGAAGTCGCGCCACAGCGGGTCGTCCGCGAACTGCGGGTCGGCGTCGACCACCGCACGCGCCTCGCCCATCTCGGCGTCGTTGGCCGCGACCCGCGCGACCCACTGCTTCTGCTCGTTGCCGCGCGTCGCGGCGATCTGCGCGACGATCATGCGCGCCTTGAGCTGGTCCTCGTGGACGACGCTCGTCGCGCTGCCCACGGAGTTCTCGGTCTCGACCAGCGCGCGCATGTCGGCGGCGACGCCGTCGATCTGGACGAACGCGTACACGCCGTTGCCGATCGCCGCGGCGCCCACGAGGCCGACGACGCACAGGATCTTGGTCTGCACCGACAGGTCCGCGAACCGCCCGAGGATCCCGCGGCGCCGCGTGCTGGGTGTCGTGTCCATGGCTGCTCCCTCGCCCTGCCCCTGCTCGTCCTCCCCCGGCACCGGTCCATCGGCGCGCACCATCGCCGTATGAGCAGAACGGGAGGTGAACCCGCAGGTCCACCTCCCGTCCGACGCACCGCGCACGGCAGCGCGACGTCAGGCCGCGACGGCCTCGTCGACGTCGAGCACGAGCAGCAGGCGCCCGTCGAGCTTGTGGGCGCCGCGCACGACCGAGCGCATGGTCGGGTCGAGCGTGTCCGGCGGCGCCTCGAACGAGTCGGGGCCGACCTCGACGACGTCGCCGATCTCGTCGACGAGCAGGCTGATCGGCTCGCCCGCGACCTGCACGACGACCATCATCGGCTCGTCGCCCGCGAGCGGGGGCAGGCCCATGCGCGTGCGCATGTCGATGGTGAGGACCACCTGCCCGCGCAGGTTCACCAGGCCCGCGACCTCGGCCGGGGCCAGCGGGACGCGCGTGCGCGTGTGCGAGCGCAGGGCCTCCTGCACGCGCAGCACGTCGACGCCGTACAGCGTGCCCGCGAGCGTGAACGTGACGTACTGGCTCATCGTGCCGCCCCCACCAGGTCGGAGCCGAGCACCTCGGACGCGTCGTCCGGGGCCTGCGGCTGCTCGTCGTAGAACGCCGCGTCGGCGGCCAGGACCGCCGCCCGCACGTCGAGCAGCTCGACGACACGGCCGCCGAGCACCGTGGACCCGAGCAGGCCCATGTCCTCGACGTCGGAGTGCTGGTCGTCGCGGTCCTCGAGGATGTCGACGATCTCACGGACGACCAGGCCCACGGCGCGGGTGCCGCGGGTCAGCACGACCACGAGCAGCTCCTCGACCTCCTCGCCGTACGCCCCGAGCATCCGGTCCAGCCGCACGAGCGGCAGGATCGTGCCGCGGTACCGCACGACCTCGCGGCCGCCCACGCGCTCGACGTCGTCGGACCGCAGGTGCTCCAGGCGCGTGACCTGCTGCAGCGGCATCGCGACGTGCCGGCCCTCGCCGATGCCGACGACGAGCACCTGCTCGCGGTCGGTGTCGACCAGCTGCTCGTCGGTGCCTGCGCGGCGCGCGGCCGCCTCGACCTCGCCGTGCAGCGCGCGGCGGGCCACGGCCTGCACGTCGAGGATCAGCGACACGCGACCGTCGCCCAGCACGGTCGCCCCGGCGTACGCGCCGATCGACTTGAGCCGGGCCGACAGCGGCTTGACCACGATCTCCTCGGTGTTGAGGACGCGGTCGACCAGCAGACCGAAGCGGTGGTGGTCGGCCTGCACGACCGCGATCACCGAGCTCGACCCCTCGGTCGCCTCGTCGGGGATCTCGAGGACCCCCGTGAGCGACACGAGCGGCAGCAGCTCGCCGCGCAGCCGGTAGACGGGTGCGTCGTGCACGTGCTCGATCGCGGTGCCGCCGCGCTGCGCGTCGAGCGCGACGAGCTCCAGCAGGTTGACCTGCGGGACCGCGTACACGTCGCCCGCGCACTCGACGGTCAGCGCGGGCATGATCGCGAGCGTCAGCGGGATCCGCAGGCGCCACACGGTGCCGACGCCCACGGTCGACTCGACGTCGACCGTGCCGCCGACCTGCTCGACCTTGGTGCGCACGACGTCCATGCCGACGCCGCGGCCGGACACGTTCGTGACGGCCGACGCGGTCGAGAAGCCGGGCAGGAACAGCAGCTGCAGCAGGTCGCCGGGCGCGCTGGCCTCGACCTGCGCGGGCGTGCGCAGCCCGCGCTCGACGGCCTTGGCGCCGACGACGACCGGGTCGATGCCCTTGCCGTCGTCCGCGACCTCGACGACCACCTGGCCGCCCGCGTGGTACGCGCGGAGCTTGAGGACGCCCTTGGCGGGCTTGCCCGCCGCGACCCGCGTCGCGGGGGCCTCGATGCCGTGGTCGACCGCGTTGCGCACCAGGTGCGTCAGCGGGTCCTTGACGGCCTCGAGCAGGCTGCGGTCGAGCTCGGTGTCGCCGCCGGACATCTCGAGCTGGACCTCGCGCCCGCACGTGGCCGCGAGGTCGCGCACGACGCGCGGCATCTTGGACCACAGGTGCTCGATGGGCTGCATGCGCGTCTTCATGACGCCCTCCTGCAGCTCACCCGCGACGAGGTCGAGGCGCTGGGCCGTGCGCACGAGCGCGACGTCGTCCGCCGCCGCGGCCAGGCGCGTGATCTGGTTGCGGGCCAGCACGAGCTCGCCCACCTGGCGCATGAGCGCGTCGAGCAGGTCGACGTCGACGCGGATCGCGCTGTCGCCGACGCGCAGGTGCCCGACCTCCTCGGTCGTCTCCGCCGCCGACGCGTCGGGGGCGGCCGCGGGCGCGGTCGCCGCGGCCTGCGGCGCCTCGGCGCGCACGGCCTCGACCTGCGCGATGACCTCGTCGACCTCGACGTCACCCTCGGTGCCGTCGCGCTCGATCGCGGTCAGCAGGTCCCGCACGCGGTCGACCATCGCGAGCAGCACGTCGGTGGTCCGCTGGTCCATCGTGCGGCGCCCGTCGCGCAGCTCGACCAGCAGGCTCTCGCCCGCGTGCGTGAGCCGCTCGAGCCGGTGCATCGCGAGGAACCCGCTCGTGCCCTTGATCGTGTGGATCGTGCGGAACACGCTGCTCAGCAGCGGGCGCGACCCCGGCTGCTCCTCGAGCGCGACCAGGTCGCGGTCCAGCTGGTCGAGGTTCTCCTGCGACTCGACCAGGAACTCGCGCACGATCTCGTCGACGTCGTCCATGTGCACCTCCCCGGCTGGGTGCACGCGCACCCGACGCCCGCCACATCGGCCGCCGGGGCCGAGGTCTGAGGGGTGCGGGCCGTCTTCAGCCGCGCGGCGTGGCGCCGGCGTCCGGCGTCGCGGGGTCCGCGGGCGCGGCGGGGTCCCGACCCGCCGCGGGCCGGTGGCCCGGCAGCAGGTCGCGCAGCGCGGCGGCGGCCGTGGCGTCCGCGGCGTCGGCCTGCGCCGCGGCGGCGTTCGCCTCGCGCACCGCGTCGAGCACCTCGGACCGGTGGACGCGCACGTGCCGCGGCGCGTCGATGCCGAGCCGCACGCCGTCCGCACGGACCTCGAGGACCGTGACGACCACGTCGTCGCCGATGACGACGCTCTCGCCGACGCGACGGGTGAGCACGAGCATGCCCGCGAGACTACAGGGCGCCCGCCGCGGCCCCGCGTGCGGCCCGCGCGCGTCGGGGGGCGCCCGGGGCGGGTGCGGACGGTCCGTCGCGGGCTGGGTACGGTGCCCGGGTGAGCACCCCGACCCGCCCGCGGCCCGTCCCCGCGGACGCCCGGCCGCCGCGCGACGCCCTGACCGGCCGCGTCGTCCTCGCGGGGGCGTCGGCGTGGGTCGCGGTGGCGCACTACTTCGTGGTGCTGGTGGTGGTCCGCTCGGCGTGGACGACGCCGTACAGCGTGCTCTCGAACACCATCAGCGACCTCGGCGCGGCGGGCTGCGGCGAGCACCGCGGCCGCGACGTGTGCTCGCCGTGGCACGTCGCGGCGAACGTCTCGTGGGTCGCCACGGGCGCGTGCCTGCTGCTCGGTGCGCTGCTGCTGCGGCCCGTGCTCGCCCGGGGCGCGGCGGGCCGGGCCGGTCTCGCGCTGATCGGCGTGGCGGGCGTCGGCGAGCTCGTCGTGGGGCTGAGCCCCGAGGACGTGAGCGCGGCCCACGTGCCGGCCGCGGCCGTCGCGATCGTCGGGGGGCTCGCCGGCCTGCTGACGCTGGGCGCGGCGCTCGCGCGCACGCCCGGCCTGCGCGGCCTCGGCGTGCTGGGTGTCGGGTTCGGCGCCCTCGGCGCGACCGCCCTGGTGCTGGGGGCGACGGTCGTCCCGGAGCGGTTCGTGGGCCTCGCCGAGCGGCTCGCGGCCTACCCGATCCTCGTGTGGGCGGTGGTCGCGGGGGCCACGGTCTTGGTCCGGGCACACGCGGCACGGTCACGCGAGCGCGGCGTCGAGCTCCTGCCCGAGGGCGGCGGCCCACACGAGGCGTGACGCCGGGACGCCGTCCACCCACGCGACCGGCAGCCCCGGCTCGAGCACCGTGCCCGGTGCCGCGGTGTCGAGCAGCCCCTGCACCGCGAGCGCGTCGACGGGCCGCTCGGCGCCCACCGCGGCGACCCACGCCGCGACGTCGGCGGGCTTGGTCCGCGCGTCCGTGGCGGCCCACACCTGGTCGGCGCCCAGGCTCGCCAGGGCGTGCGCGGCGCGCGAGCGGTCGTGGTGCTCGGGCCCGACGCGCAGCGCGACGACCTGCGCGGTCCCGCCGTCGCGGGCCGGCGGGACGACCGCGGCGGACGCGTCGAGCTCGTGCACGCGGCCGTCGGGCAGGCCCCACCGCACGGCGAGCGTGCGGGCCACCGCGCGCGGACCGTCGCCCTCACCGACGACGACGAGCACCTGCCCGACGCCGCGCGGCGGCGGGGGCGGTGCGGGCAGCCGGCCCAGCACGGCACCGAGCGTCATGGGGCCCGCGTCGAGCAGGCGCACCGGGACGCCGAGCCGGACGAGCTCGGCGCGCAGCCCCACGCCGGGCGCGTACGGCGGCGCGGGCGGCGGCTCGGGGGCCGGGACCGGGGGCACGAGGGCCAGCGCGGCGGCGGCACCCGCGAGCGCGGCGTCGGCCGGTCGTGGCGTGGGCACCACGACGTCGGAGTCGGGGACGCCGACGAGCGAGCGCACCTGGTCCAGCACGGCCGCGAACTCGCGTGACGTCGTGGAGACCCCGGGCGAGGCGGGCGACGCGGCCGGCCCGTCGGCGGCGTCGGCCGCGTCGAGCAGGTCGTCGATGCCGCGCGCGGGCGCCGCCGGGCCGGGCCGGTGGGCGAACGCGCGCACGGGGCGGTCGTCCTCGTCCGGGACGTCGACCGTCATCTCGTAGCGCTCCTTGGCGAAGAACCCGGCGAACCCGCCGCTGCGGATGCGCTCGGCGCTGACGATCCGCGCACCCGGACCGAGGTGCTCGCGCACCTGCGTCACGAGCTCGTCGAGGTCGGGCCCCTCAAGCAGCAATCGCGTGGTCACCGGTCACCACCCCGGCGGTGTCGACCTGCACGCCGGCGGCCGTGACCTCGGAGTACGACAGCACGGGCAGCCGCGGGTCCGCGAGCGCGACGAGCCGGCGCAGCGCCGGGCGGATCGCGGGCGAGCAGGCCAGGACGACGCCCCGGCCCTCGGCCTCGGCGCGCGCCACGGCGGCGCGCAGCTGGGCGAGCAGCGCGTCGAGACGCTGCGGGTCGACCAGGAGCTGGCTGCCCTGGTCGCCGGGGCGCAGGTTCTCGGCGAGCTGGTGCTCGAGCACCGGCTCGAGCGTGAGCACGCGCAGCGCACCCTCCTGCACGTAGGGCTGCGCGAGCGCGGGTCCGAGCGCGGACCGCGCGGCCTCGACGAGCCCCTCGGGGTCGGTCGAGACGCGGGCGCGCAGCGTGAGCGCCTCGTAGATGCGGCTGAGGTCGCGGATCGGCACCTGCTCGACGAGCAGGCCCTGCAGCACGCGCTGCACCTCGCCGAGCGAGAGCAGCGCCGGGACGAGCTCCTCGACGACCGACGGGTTCACCTGCTTGACGCCCTCGGTGAGCACGCGCACGTCCTCGCGGCCCAGCAGTCGCGCGGCGTGCTCGTGGACCAGCGCCGACAGGTGCGTGACGAGCACGGACACGCGGTCGACGACGGTCGCGCCGCCGATCTCGGCGGCGTGCCGCAGCTCGGCGGGGACCCACTTGCCGGGCAGGCCGAACACGGGCTCGGACACGGGTGTGCCGGGCAGCGCGGCGAGGTCGTCGCCGAGCGCGAGGACGCGCCCGGGGGGCGCCTGCCCGCGGCCCACCTCGACGCCGGCGACGCGCACGACGTACGTCGAGGGCGGCAGGTCGACGCTGTCGCGCGTGCGCACGGGCGGCACGACGATGCCCAGGTCGAGCGCGACCTTGTGCCGCAGGGCCCGCACGCGCGCGAGCAGGTCCTGGTCGGGTCCGGTGCCGACGAGGTCGACGAGGTCGGGGGCCAGCAGGATCTCGAGCGTGTGGACGCGCATCTGCTCGATGAGCTGCTCGGGCGTCTCGGCGGACGGGGCGGCGACCTCGTCGACGGCGGGGGCGGCCGCGGCGGCGGCCTCGGCCTTCTCGCGCGCGCCGATGCGCTGACCGGCGATCAGCAGCCCGCCGCCCACCAGCAGGAACGGCAGCTTGGGCATGCCGGGCAGCACCGCGAGCGCGACGGCCGCACCTCCCGCGACGAGCAGCGCCGTGCGGGACTGCGTGAGCTGCGACGCGGCGGCGGTGCCCATGTCGCCCTCGGCGGTCGCGCGCGTGACGACGATGCCCGTGGACACCGACAGCAGCAGCGCGGGGATCTGCGTGACCAGGCCGTCACCGACCGTCAGGAGGCTGAACTTCTCGATGGACTCGCCCGCGGACAGCCCCATCTGCATCATGCCGATGGCGAACCCGCCGACCAGGTTGATGACCGTGATGACGATGCCGGCGATCGCGTCGCCCTTGACGAACTTGGAGCCGCCGTCCATCGCGCCGTAGAAGTCGGCCTCGGCCGACACCTCGGCGCGGCGCCGGCGCGCCGTGTCCTCGTCGATGAGCCCCGAGTTGAGGTCCGCGTCGATCGCCATCTGCTTGCCGGGCATCGCGTCGAGCGTGAACCGCGCGCCGACCTCGGCCACGCGCCCGGCGCCGTTGGTGATGACGACGAACTGGATGACCACGAGGATGAGGAAGATCACGAGGCCGATGACGAGCGAGCCGCCGACGACGAAGTGCCCGAACGCCTGGATGACGTCGCCCGCGAAGCCCTGCCCGAGCACGAGTCGCGTCGAGGCGACGTTGAGGCCGAGCCGGAACAGCGTGAACACCAGGATCAGCGACGGGAAGACCGAGAAGTCGAGCGGCTTCTGCACGTACATGCTGGTCAGCAGGATCACGAGCGAGGCCGTGATGTTGACGACGATGAGCAGGTCGAGCACCGCCGGGGGCAGCGGCACGACGAGCAGCAGCACGATGCCGACGACGCCGACGGGCACCGCGAAGCGGGCGACGGAACGGTTCTGCACGGGTCAGCTCCTGGAGGCGGTGCCGGCGCGCGGGCGCCGGCCTCGGGGCGGGGTCGGGGTGTCGGGCGCCAGCGTCGGGCCGCCGGGCAGGCGGTGCTGGCCCATGCTGGCGCCGCGGCGGCGCAGCGCCATGACGAACGCGAGGACGCGCGCGACGGCGGTGAACAGGTGCTCGGGGATCTCCTGGCCGACCTCGCACGCGGCGTGCAGCGCGCGGGCCAGCGGCACGTCCTCGACGAGGGGGACGCGGTGCTCGCCCGCGAGCTCGCGGATGCGCGCCGCGACGACGCCGGCGCCCTTGGCGACGACGCGCGGCGCGCCCGTGCCGGGCTCGTACCGCAGCGCGACGGCGACGTGCGTGGGGTTGACCATGACGACGTCGGCCGTCGCGACCTCGGCCATCATGCGGTTGCGGCTCATGCGCATCTGCCGCGACCGGATCTGGCCCTTGACCAGCGGGTCGCCCTCGGTGCGCTTGTTCTCCTCCTTGACCTCCTGCTTGGTCATCCGCGTCGACTTGCGGTTGCGGCGCAGGACGACGACGAGGTCCACCAGCGCGAGGCCGATGCCCACGGCGATGCCGCCGCGCAGGAGGCCCGCGGCGCCGTCGCCCGCGGCACCGAGCACCGCGGCGAGCGGCAGCGTGCCCGAGGCCATGAGGGTCGGCACCATCGTCTGGACGCCCGCGTAGAGCACGGCCGCGACCGCGAGGGTCTTGAGGAGGGTCTTGACGCCCTGCCACAGCGCCTGCGGGCCGACGAACTTCTTGGCGGCGGCCGCGGGCTTGAGGTGGTCGAACTTGGGCTTCATGCTGCGGAAGCTCACGCCGCCCTGCGCGACCGCGACGACGAGGGTCGCGAGCACGAGCACCGCGAACATCGGCCCCAGGGTCGCACCGGCCGAGGTCAGGGACTGCCGCAGCACCTCGACGGCCTGCGCGGGGTCGGCGCTCGCCGCGACGGCGCGCACCTGGGTCATCTGCTCGAGCGCGGCACCCTGCGCGCGGGCCAGGACGCCCGGCAGCATGATCGCGGCGGCACCGAGCCCGACCCAGGCGGTGAGGTCCTGCGAGCGCCCGAGCTGGCCCTTGCGCCGCACGTCCTTGAGCCGCTGCGGCGTGGCCTTCTCGGTGCGCTCGCCGCCCCCGCCGCCGCTCATCGCAGCACCGCCGGCACGTCGGTCGCGGCCCGCTCGGCGAGCGCGCCGAGCAGGTCGGGCAGCGCGAGCAGCGCGAACCCGCACAGCGTGAGCGTCAGCAGGATCTTCAGCGGGAAGCCCAGCGCGAACGCGTTGAGCGCGGGCGACACGCGCGTGAGCAGCCCCAGGCCGACGTCGGCCAGGAACAGCACGACGAGCAGCGGTCCGGCGATCTGCAGCGCCGAGACGAACAGGTTCGTGATGCCGTCGGTGGCGCCCTGCGCGAACCCGCCGGCCGAGAACATCACGCCGACCGGGAGCACGTCGAACGTGCGCAGCAGCCCGGCGACCACCATCTGGTAGCCGTCCGAGGCGAACAGCAGGACGACAGCGAGGAGCTGGTAGAGACGCGAGAACTGCGCACCGCTCGTCATGCTCATGGGGTCGAACGCCGTGGCCACCTGGAACCCGCCGAACAGGTCGATGAGCGAGCCGGCCGACTGCACGGCCGCGAACACCAGGTACACGAGGAACCCGGTACCGGCGCCGACGACCGCCTGCAGCACGAGCCCGCCGAACAGCGCGGCCGTGCCGCTGCTCTCGACCGGGTCGAGCCGGGGAGCGACCGCGAGCGCGAGGCCCGTGCCGAGCGCGACCTTGACCGGCCCGGGCACGCCGCGCTGCGCGAACGGCGGAGCGACGACGAGGAACGCGATCATGCGCACGGCCGCGAGCAGCGTGGTCTCGACAGCGGCGATCGGCAGCGTGACGGCGACGGGGTCCATCGGTGCGGGCTCACCCGCCCAGCAGGGACGGGATGCGCGCGTACAGCTCGTGCGTGAACGTCACGAGCTCGGTGATCATCCAGTGCCCCGCGATGAGCAGCGCGGCGGCCGCGGCGGCGGCCTTGGGCACGAACGACAGCGTGACCTCCTGGATCTGGGTCACGGACTGCACGAGCGAGACCGCGAACCCCACCACGAGGGCGGTGACGAGCACGGGCGCCGCGAGCTTGGCGGCCAGCACCAGGGAGTCGAGGGCGATGTCGAGGACCGCGTTGGTGTCCACTAGCCGCCCCCGGTGTACGAGCCGACGAGCGCGGTGACGATCAGCCCCCAGCCGTCGACCAGCACGAACAGCAGGAGCTTGAACGGCAGCGACACCATGATCGGCGGCAGCATCATCATGCCCATCGCCATGAGCGCGGAGGACACGACGAGGTCGATCACGAGGAACGGCACGAACACGACGAAGCCGATGATGAACGCGGCGCGCAGCTCGGACAGCAGGAACGCGGGCGCGAGCACCGTGAACGGCACGTCGGCCGGGGTCTCGGGGTTGGGCCGGTCGGCCGCGCGCGTGAGCAGCGCGATGTCCTGCTCGCGCGTGTGGGACAGCATGAACTCGCGCAGCGGCTGCTGACCGGCGTCGACGGCCTGCGTGAACGTGAGGCTGCCGTCGAGGTAGGGCTGCACGCCCGCGTCGTTGACGCCGCTGACGACGGGCGCCATGACGAACAGCGACAGGAACAGCGCGAGGCCCGCGAGCACCTGGTTGGGCGGCACGCCCTGCAGGCCGAGCGCGTTGCGGGTCAGCGACAGCACCACGAGGATCTTGGTGAAGCTCGTGGTCAGCAGGATCAGCGACGGCGCGACCGACAGCAGCGTGATGCCGAGCAGCACGACGATCGACCCGCTGGGCGTGCCGTTGATGCCGTTGACCTGCACGGTCACCTCGCCCACGCCCGGCGCCTCGGGTGCGGTCGGCGCGGCGGGCGGCGTCGGGCCGGTCGCGGCGTGCGACGGCGTCGCGAGCACGAGCTGGACGACCAGCACGCCGGCGACGACGAGCGCGAGCAGCAGCGCGCGCACGAGCGTGCGGCGCCCGGCCCCCTGCTCCGCGGCGACCGGGAGCGCCGCGGGCGTCATCGCCGCACCGTGCGGTCCTGCAGCGCGCGCAGGGTCGCACGCCACGTCTGCGGGGACAGCACCGAGCCCGCGAGCGGGCCGGGGCGCGCGCCGTCGGGCGCGGGGCGCGGCGTGGGCACGCCGTCCGACGCCGCGGCGGTCGCGGCGGTCGCGGTGGCCGACGTGGTCGCGGGCGCGAGCTCGGGCACGGGACGCAGCTCGGTGAGGAGCTGGACCTGCTGCTCACCGAACCCGACGAGCAGGCGCCGGCTGCCGACCGCGACGACGGCCACGCCCGACCCGCGCGAGAGCGACTGCCGGTCGACCACGTGCACCGTCGGCTCGCGGTCGTCGTGCGCACCCCGCGAGGCACCCAGCTTGCGCGCCAGGTACCACACGAGGCCGACGACGCACGCGAGCGACAGCAGCACGCGGCCGACCAGCAGCAGCTCGTCCATCAGACGGCGTCCGGCGCGCTGACGATCTCGGTGACGCGGATCGCGAAGTCCTCGTCGACGACGACGACCTCGCCGCGGGCGATGAGGCGCCCGTTGACGACGAGGTCGGCGGGCCCGCCCGCGGCGCGGTCGAGCTCGAGGACCGTGCCGGGCGTGAGGTCGAGCACCTGCCGCAGCGGCAGGCGCGTGCGCCCGATCTCGGCGGTGAGCGTGAGCTCGACGTCGTACAGCGCGCGCAGCGCGGCGCCGCGCTGCGTCGGGACCGCGGGCGCGGGCGCGGCCGGCGCACCACCGGGACGCACGCGCACGACCAGCCACGCGCGCGGACCGTCGGGGCCGCTCAGCGCGACGACGTCGCTCTCGGGCGTGACGACCTGGCCGGCCGTCGACAGCCGCGCGGGCTCCAGCACGCCGTCGCCCAGCGCGGCCGCAGCCGCCTGCAGCGCCGGGCGCAGGGCCGCCGCGGGGTCGAGCGCGGCGCCGTCGGTGCCCTCGGCGAGCGCCGCGGCGACCTGCGGGCCGAGCACGAGCGCGACGTCGGCCGACGTGCGCCCGACGACGCCCGCGACGACCGCCGTCGCGTCGGCGGGGGGCGCGTCGGCGGCGGGGGCGGCCTGCAGCGGGACGTCGGCGGGCACGAGGGCCGCGGCGGCCGTGGCGGCCGCGGTCGTGTCGACGGCGGGGGACGTGGTGCTCATGCGTGGTTCTCCTCGACGCTCACGACCTGGCAGGCGAGCCGCGAGCCGTGGGTGCCGGCGGCGGCGTGCGCGAGCACGACGTCGTCGACCACGACCTCCAGGGGCCGGCTCGCGGGGTGGGACAGCGGCAGCACGTCACCGACCGCGAGGTCGACGACGTCCCGCGGGTGGACGACGCGCGGCGTGCAGCGCACCGCCACCTCGACCGGCGCCTCGAGCGTCGCGCGCTCGAGGTCGGCCTTGTCACGGACCAGCCGGTCCGGGTTGGGGGTGTCGCCGTCGGGGCGCTGCTCGGTGCGCAGCGCCGCCAGCACGGCCTCGGCCGGGAGCATGAGCGTCGCGGTGTCGACGCGCTTCTCGTCGACCCGCAGCGTGAACCGGGCCGACAGCACCGCGTCGGTCGCGGCGACGGCCTGCACGAACTGCGGGTTGTACTGGATCGAGCGCACCGACAGCTCGAGCGGCATGATCGCCGCGAACGTGTACGTGAGGTCCGCGAGCGCGTTCGTCACGAGGTCGCGCACGAGGGTCGTCTCGATCTCGGTGAGCTCGCGCCCCTCGCGCTCGTCACCCAGGCCCGAGCCGCCGAACAGGTAGTCGACCCACACGAGCGTCGAGGGCACCGGCAGCTGCAGCAGCGCCGTGCCGCGCGGCTGCTCGACCGTGCACACGAACAGCGCGGTCGGCGTCGGCAGGTTCGCGACGTGCTCGTCGTACGTCAGCAGCGTGACGTCCTCGAACGTCACCTGGACCAGCACGCGCAGGCGCGCCGTGAGCTGCGTGCCCCACAGGCGCGCGAACCGCTGCAGCGCCATCGACAGGTGCCGCGCGTGCTCGCGCGACAGCGTCAGGGGGCGGCGGAAGTCGTACGGGACCGGTGCGGCGGCGCGCGCGCGGCGGCGCGCGGACGAGCCGGGTGCCACGGGCACGTCGGTGGCGACGGGCGCGTCGGGCGCTGCGGTCGCGGGTGGGGACGGCGTCACGACCGATCCATCGGCGGGCGGCAGCCGGACGTGAGGAGAACCGACGCCGGGCTCGTGCGCGAGGACGACGAAGGGCCCGGCGGGTGCGCTGACCGTGCGGTGGGATCTCCCGCCGCCCGTCCTGGGCGGTGCGTCGCGCGGCACGGTCGCGCGCGGCGGGGAGCGACGGCGGCGCCCTCCGTGGCGCCGGCTGGTCACGTCACTGCGTGACGTAGTTCGTCAGGTAGACGTCCATCACCTCGCCCTCGTACGCCTCGGAGAGCTGCGCGGCGAGCTGCTCCTTGAGCTCGTCGCGCGTCGCGGGGTCGGAGACCTCCGCGATCGGACGGCCCGAGTACAGCGCGATCGCGAGGTCGAGCGCGCGGGACGGGTCGATGTCCTCGGCCACGTCCGCGGTCAGCTGCAGACCCAGCCCCAGGCGCAGGTAGCGCCCGTCGGCCAGGTTGATGCTGATCGGTTCGACCTTGACGACCTTGCCCGCCACGGGGGCGGGCTCGGGGGCCGGCGCGGTCTCGCCGCCGTCGCCCTTGATCAGCAGGAAGTACGCCGCGGCGCCACCGATCAGCAGCACGACGACCGCCGCCACCACGATCAGCAGACCGCGGCGCGACTTCTTCTCCGCCACGGGCTCGGCCGCGGGCGCCGGGGCGGGCGCGGACGCGCCGCCGCCACCACCGATCTTCTGCCGGGACACCACACGCTGCTCGACAGGCATGTCACACCTCCGTCTCGGGTCGGGCGATCACTCGTGCACCACCGTCGGCACGAGCTCGCGCACGTTCTCGGGCGCGAGCGACAGCACGACGAGGTCGACGCGACGGTTGGCCGCGAGCGAGGCCTCGTCCATGCCCTGCGCGACCGGGCGGGCGTCGCCGAACCCGACGGCCGAGATCCGGGCGGGCGCGAGCCCGTCCTTCTCCACCAGGTGGCGCAGCACCTGCGTCGCGCGGTCGGCGGACAGCTCCCAGTTGGTCGGGTAGCGCCCCGACACCGGCAGCACGTTCGCGTGGCCCTCGATGGCGATCTGCTCCTGCAGCGCGACCAGCGTCGGCGCCGCGACGTCGAGGACCTGCAGGGCGGTCGCGGTGAGCTCGGCGCTCGCGGGGGCGAAGAACACGTCGTCGGCCACGAGGCCGAGAATCAGGCCGCGCTCGTCGATGCGGAACTGCACGGTCTTGTCCAGGCCCTGGGCCAGCAGCCCCTGCCGGAGCGCCTCGCGCACCTCCTCGAGGTGCGACGCCTCGGCCTGCGCCGCCGCGAGCAGCTTCGGGTCGACGGCCTCGGGGGTCGGCACCTGGCCGATCTCGGCGAGCCCCCGGTCGGCGCTCACCATGCCGGCGGTGCCCGCGCCCTGCGCGTCCTGGTTCTGCGGCGCCATGCCGTCCAGCACGCCGTCGCCGCCGTCGAAGACGGTCGACGACACCTGGATGTCACCGTTGCCGAACCCCGCGGCGAGCGACTTGCTCAGCTCGAGGTACTTCTCCTGGTCGACCTGGCTGATCGCGAACAGCACGATGAACAGCGCCATGAGCACGGTGATCATGTCGGAGTAGCTGACGAGCCAGCGCTCGTGGTTGACGTGCTCCTCGTGCTCCTCGTGCCGGCGCCGCCGGCCGCCCGCGGCGCTCACGCGGCCTCCGTGCGGGCGTCGGGCTTGTCGCCGCCGCCGGGCACGAGGCTGCGCAGCCGCTCGCCGACGAGGCGCGGGTTGGCACCGGCCTGCACGGCCAGCAGCCCCTCGAGCGTGATCTCCATCTGCTGGCACTCGAGGTCGGAGATCCGGCGGATGCGGTTGCCGATCGGCAGCCACACGACGTTGGCGGACAGGATGCCCCACAGCGTCGCGACGAACGCCGCGGCGATCGAGTGGCCCAGCGCGCCGGGGTCCGAGAGGTTCTCGAGCACGTGCACGAGCGAGATGACCGTGCCGATGATGCCGATGGTCGGCGCGTAGCCGCCCATGTCGACGAAGTACTTGGACGCCACGCGGTCCGTCGCGCGCTTGGTCGCGATGCGGTCCTCGAGGATCACCCGCAGGTCCTCGGGGTCCGTGCCGTCGATCGCTGCCTGCAGCCCCTCGCGCAGGAACGGGTCCTCGACCTGGCGCGCGTCGTCCTCGAGCGCCAGCAGGCCCTCGCGGCGCGCGCGCTCGGCGAGCTTGACGACGACGTCGACGTTCGCGCCCGGCTGCGGCGCCTTGGCCCGCATGGCACGCGGCACGGCCGCGAACGCGGCCTTCGCGTCCTTGAGCGTGTGCCCGGCCAGGCCGACGCCCAGCGTGCCGCCCCACACGAGGATGAGCGGGGCCGGCAGCAGGATCGACATGGGGTCGGCGCCCTCGAGCGTGAGGGCCGTGTAGATCGCGCCGAACGCGAACAGGATGCCGACGATGCCCGCGGGGTCCATCAGCGGCTCCTCGGTCGCAGCGGCACGGGCGGCGGCGGGTCGTCACCGGTGTCGTCGTCGAGGTCGGGCACGGTGCCCACGGGGCCGAGCCGCTCGAGGTCACGGGCGCGGGCGAGCAGCGACGCGCGCTGCTCGTGGATGAGCGCCACGATCTGCTCGAGGGACTCCTGCACGATGAGCTTCGTGCCGTCGACGAGCGTGAGGATGGTGTCGGGCGCACTGTCCACCCGCTGGACCAGGTCGGGGTTCACCCCGAACCTGCCCCCGTTCAGTCGCGTCACGACGATCACGGCACATCCCGTCCCTGGTCACTGCTGCGGTGCGGCGTCTCCGAGCTCAGGCGTCGGGCGCCGCGTGCGCCCCGTCCGTGGGGCACGTCCTGCTCATCGGCAGGCCCCGCACGGGGCTGAGGCGTCCGACGTCACCCGCCCGGAGGACGTCACGTCTGGTAGGCCCAGTGCCACGGCTCGCGCGGCGTGTCCTCCGCGAACCCGTAGCGCTCGGCGTTGGCGCGCATCCACGCCTGCGCGCGGTCGTCGAGCCGCAGGTCGGCCGCGAGGCCCCACCCGTGGTCCGACGTGCCGGGCGCAGCCGCCAGGCCGCCCTGCGAGTACAGGCCCTTGCGGCGCACGAGGTCGGCCTGCGTGTCGTACGTGCGGTACGAGTCCGTGACGCCGATGGTCACGCCCTGCGCGCGGGCGTCCTCGATGAGCCGCGTGAGCTGCTGCGCGGCCGGCTGCCACAGGCGGTGACCCGTGTCACCGACCTGCGTGAGCGCCGCGTCGGGCACGCGGCCGTTCTGGTGCGCAGCCAGGCCGTTGGGCAGCATGTCGCCGTTGATGCGGCGGACCGACGACGGCGACGTGTCGACCGTCGTCGTCGGCGCCGCCGCACCCGGCACCTGGTAGGTCGCGACGGCGCGCGCGAGCGTGTCGGCGAACGCCGTGCCCGTCGTCGAGCCGGCCGCCGACCCCGACGCGGTGGTCGCGGTCGGGACGGCGGTCGGCTCGACGAGCTCGCGCAGCTGCGCCATGCGTGCCGCGATCGCGGTGATGCCCTCCACGATCAGCGCTTGAGGTTGACCAGCTCGTTGAGCACCTCGTCGGACGTCGTGATGATGCGCGAGTTCGCCTGGAAGCCGCGCTGCGCGATGATCAGGCTGGTGAACTCGCTGGACAGGTCGACGTTCGACATCTCGAGCCGGCCGCCCGCGAGCGCGCCGCGCCCGCCGGTCCCGGCCGTCCCGACCATCGGCTCCCCGGAGTTGACCGACGTGCGGAACAGCGAGCCGCCGGCCTTCTCCAGGCCCCCGGGGTTGGTGAACGCCCCCATCGCGATGCGGCCGATGACCTGCTTGAGGCCGTTGCTGAACGTGCCGGTGATGGTGCCGTCGGCGCCCAGGCCGAACGAGAGCAGCGTGCCTGCGGCCTGGCCGTCGGGCTTGCCCGCCGCGATCGTGTCGAGGCCCGCGTAGCCGGTGACCTTCGACAGGTCGACGGCGACGCCGCCGAGGGTGAGCGTCGCGGGCGTCGCCATCGCGCCCGCGGGCGTGAACGTCACGGGCTGCGCGGCCACGTTCGCGGCGCCGTCGCCGGCCGCGACGGTCCAGCCGGTCGCCGTCTTGGCGAACGTGACCGTGATGGTGCGCTCGGTGCCGATCGCGTCGTAGGCGGTCATCGTGAGGTTCTTGGTCGTGCCGACCTCGGCGGCGGAGTCCAGGTTGCCGACCGTGTCGGCCGTCGTCGTCGCGACCGCGCCCATCGTGGTGCCGGCGGGGACCTTGAGGTCGACCAGCGGCGAGTTGGTGTCGACGACGCCGTTGACGGCCGCCCAGCCCTGCACGAGCGCACCCTCGCCCGGGAGCACCATCTGGCCGGTGGTGTCGAAGTCGAACGACCCGGCGCGCGTGTAGTACGTCTCGGCGCCCTTGCGGACGATGAAGAACCCGTCGCCCTGGATCATCATGTCGGTGCTGCGGCCGGTGGTCTGCGACGCACCCTGCGTGAAGCTCGTCGAGATGCCCGCGACCTGCACGCCGAGGCCGACCTGCGCGGGGTTCGTGCCGCCGACGCCGCCCTGCGGCGCACCCGCGTTGGTGAGGACCTGGCTGAGCGTGTCCTGGAACACGACCTGCGAGGACTTGTAGCCCGTGGTGTTGACGTTGGCGATGTTGTTGCCGGTGACGTCGAGCATGGTCTGGTGGCTGCGCAGACCGCTGATGCCGGAGAAGAGCGAGCGGAGCATGGGAGTTCCTTTCGGTGGTCCGCGTCAGGCGGTGGGAGTCGTGGCGGACGGGTCCGCGGGAACGGTGGTGGCCGGGGGCGTGGCGGCCGGGGGCGTGGTGCCGGACGACGGTGCGGTGACCGCGCCGATGGCGTCGAGCGGGACGTCGGTGTCGCCGACCCGCACGGTCGGCACCGCGCCCGCGTAGGACACGGCCGTCACGACGCCGGTGCGCGTCGTGGTCTCGGAGTCCTTCCAGGTGACCTCGCGGCCCACGAGGGCCGCGGCGGAGGAGCGCATCTGCAGCGCGAACGACTCGCGCTGCGTGTCGGACAGCTCGACGAGGCGCTCCATCGTGTTCAGCTGCGTGGTCTGCGCCATGAGCTGCGAGGTGTCCATCGGGCTGGTGGGGTCCTGGTAGCGCATCTGCGCGACCAGGAGCTTGAGGAACGCCTGCTTGTCCAGCGACGTGCGGTCGACCGGCTCGCTGCCGGACGAGCCGCTGCCGCCGACGGGCGCGCTGCTCTGCGCGTACGACGTGTCGATGCTCAACGGGGCCTCCGGGGTCAGACGACAAGGTCGAGCGCGCCGGGGCGCGTCGAGGGGGTGGTCGGGCGGGTGGACGGTGCGGCGTCGGCCTCGGGACCGCGACGGCCACCGGTGCCCGTGCCGGGGCGGCCGGGGTCACCGCCGTCGCGCGCGAGGTCCTGACCGGCCCGGCCGCCGGCCTCGTCGCGCGCGCCGAGCCCGAGCTCGGCCTGCAGACCGGCGGCCTGCAGGTCGCGACGCAGGTCGGCGAGACTGCTGCGCAGCGCGTCGCGCAGCGCGTCGGTCGCCCCGACGAGGTCGAGGCGCACCGCGTCGTGCGTGATGTGCGCGACGACGCGGACGGGGCCGAGGTGCTCGGGGTCGACCGGCACCGTGAGCACGTGGCGACCGGCCCCGAGCTCGCCGACCGACCGCAGGCGCGCACCGAGCTGCTCGGCGAGCGGGACGGTCGGCACGGGCTGCGCGGGCGTGACGGCCGCCGCGACCGGTGCCGGCACGGGTGCCGGTGCCGGTGCCGCGGCGGGCACGGGCGCGGCCACGGCCGACGGTCCGGCGGACGTCACGGGCGCGGGCGTGTCCCGCACGGCGGGTGCGTCGGCCGGCACGGCCGCGACCTCGTCCGGGACGGCGGCCGCCGCGGTCACGGGCGCCGCGGCGGCGCTCGGCGCGGACACCGACGCGGACCCGGCGACGGGTGCCGCCGGCCGCGCGTCGGCCGCGGCGTCGGCGGGCGCGGCGGGCGTCCCGGACGCGCCCGGGACGGCGTCCGCGGGGGTGCCCGCCCCGGCGGCGACGGACGCCGCGGCGTGCGGCGGAGCCGCCGGGCGGGTGGGCGCCGGTACGCCCGCGGTCGCACCGGCGGGCGTCGCGTCGTCCGCCGCCGGAGCGTCGGACCCGGCGTCCACGACCGGCACGACCGGTGCGACGCCCACGGGCTCGGCGGGCACCACGGGCGCACCGAGCGCGAGGACCGCGTCGGCCACGAGCTGGCCGGCGGGGGTGCCGTCGGGCGTCGGTGCGCCGTCCGCACCGGTCACGGGTGCGGCAGCACCCGTGCCGTCGGCGTCGCCGCCGTCGGCGGACCGGGCCGGGCCGGCGGGGCGCGCACCGCGGTCGGCGGCGGGCGCACGGTCGGCGCGCGGCTCGCGGCGCGCCTCGGGCTGCTCGGGGCGCGCGGTCCGGGGCTCGGGGCGCGTCGCGCCCGGCTCGGGACGTGACGTGCGGGGCTCGGGACGCGACGTGCGGGGCTCGGCGCGCTCGACCTGCGCGGCCAGCGCGTCGGCGAACGCGTCGCCGCCCGCACCGGGGCGCGGGCCGGCGGGGGCCGCCGGGCGCGGGGACGTGGCGGGTGCCGCCACGGCGGTCGGGGTCATGCGTCCTCCCCAGGGGTGGTCGGTGCGGCGCTGCGGGCGGCGACCTCGTCGAGCGCGACCTGCTCGGCGTGCTCCTCCTGCACGCGCTCGCCCTCCTCGTGCCGTTCCCGCAGCCGGTCCACGGCGCGCGTCCGCACGCGGGCGGCGGTCCACTCGGACTGCCGTCGGCCGACCTGCTGCTCGGCCCGGTCCACGGCGGCGAGGTCCTCGCTGAGCAGCGAGGACAGGGCGACGCGCGCGGCGACCGCGGCCTGCCACGCCGCGATGTCGGCCTCGCCCGGCGGGCGCGACGAGCCCAGCATCTCGGCGGTCCGGGTGGCCCGGTCGCGGGCGACGCGCTCCTCGCGGCGTGCCGAGGCCAGCTCGGCCGCCGCGGTGTCCTCGGCCATGGCCCGCACGCGCAGCAGCCCGGCCAGCGGGAAGTTCCGGCTCATGCCTCCCCCATCTGCTGCACGAGCGCGCGCAGCCAGGCCCACGAGGCGTCGGCCGGTGCGGACTCGTCCATGCCCTGGCGCAGGAACGCGTCGATCGCGGCCGCGTGCGTCACCGCCGTGTCGACGAGCGGGTTGGAGCCGGCCACGTAGGCGCCGACGTCGATGAGGTCCTGCGCCTGCCGGCGCGCCGCCATCACGGCCCGCAGGCGCGCGGCGTCGGCGCGCTGCTGCGGCGTCGAGACGCGCGAGGCGACGCGCGAGACCGACCCGAGCGCGTCGACCGACGGGAAGTGACCCGCGACCGCGAGACCGCGGTCCAGCACGACGTGCCCGTCGAGGATCGAGCGTGCCGCGTCGGCGATCGGCTCGTTGTGGTCGTCACCGTCCACGAGCACCGTGTACAGCCCGGTGACCGAGCCGGTGGGACCCGTGCCGGCACGCTCCAGCAGGCGCGCGAGCAGCGCGAACGTGCTGGGCGGGTAGCCGCGCGTCGCGGGCGGCTCCCCCACCGACAGGCCGATCTCGCGCTGCGCCATCGCGACGCGGGTCAGCGAGTCCATCATGAGCACCGCGTGGCGGCCCTCGTCGCGCAGGCGCTCGGCGATGCGCGTCGCGACGAACGCCGAGCGCAGCCGCACGAGCGGCGGCTGGTCGGACGTCGCGACCACGACGACCGACCGCGCGAGCCCCTCGGGCCCCAGGTCGTCCTCGAGGAACTCGCGCACCTCGCGCCCGCGCTCGCCGACGAGCGCGATCACGGACACCTCGGCGTCGGTGCCGCGCGCGACCATCGAGAGCAGGCTCGACTTGCCGACGCCCGACCCGGCGAACAGCCCGAGGCGCTGCCCGCGCCCCGCCGTCACGAGCGTGTCGAGCACGCGCACGCCCAGCGGCATGGGGGTGTCGACGCGCGCACGGTCCAGCGGGTGCGGCGCGGGCGCGTCGAGCTCGACCATCGCCTCGACGTCGAGCGGGCCGCGGCCGTCGATCGGCCGGCCCAGGCCGTCGAGCACGCGGCCCAGCAGGCCCGACCCGACCGGAACCCGCAGCCCGGTGCCGTGCGCGCGCACCGGCAGCCCGGCCCGCAGGCCGTGCGTGGGCGCGAGCGGCATGCAGCGCGTCGCGCCGCCCGCGGTCGCGACGACCTCGGCCGTCACGGCGTCGTCCCCCTCGCCGATCGTCACGAGCTCACCGACGGCCGCGGGCGTGCCCGCGGTCTCGATCGACAGGCCCACGACGCCGCGCACGCGGCCGACCGTGACCGGGCGGGCGGCGCGCAGCGCACGCGACCAGCCGTCCGCCCGCTCGGGCGCGAGCGCCGTGGTCACGAGACCTCCAGCGCGGCGCGCACGCGCTCGACGGCCCCGGCGATGCGGGCGTCGACGTGGCCGTCGGCGTGCTCGAGCACCGCGTCGCCGGGAGCGAGGGCGGGGTCGGCGACGAGCGTGACGCCCAGGCCGTCGGTCGTCGGCACGGCGGCGAGGTCGCGCGGGTGCAGCCGCACGACGGCGTCGGCGGGCACGTCGGGCTCCGTCAGCACGCGCGCGAGCGCGGCACGCGCGGCGCTCGACGCGTCCCCGAGCTCGACGCCCAGCAGCGCGACGGCGATCTCGAGGGCCGCCGCCTGCAGCGTGCCGAGCGCGTCGGCGACGACCGGCGCGGTCCGCGCCTGCAGGGCGCGTGCCGCGGCGTCGAGCGCGGCGAGCGCGCTCGCGTGCTCGGCCGCCTGCTGCTGCGCGTCCTGCGCGCGGCGCTCCTGCGCCCGGGCCTCCTCCTCGGCGGCGTCGACGGCCGCCCGGCGGGCGCCCGCGGCGTACCCGGCGGCCCAGCCGGCGGCGCGCGCCGCCTCGTCGTCGGCGGTCGGTGCGTCGAGGCGCGCGAGGGCGACGGCGCGCGCCTCGCCGGCGGCGGGCGGGGTCACGGTGGGCTGCGTCGCGGCCCCGCGGCGCGCGGCGAACCGCGCGACGGGGACGGGCGTGCGCTGCAGCGGCACGAAGTCGAGGTCAGGCAACGAGCTCGTCCTCACCCTCGCGGCGCACCACGATCTGGCCGCTCTCCTCCAGGCCACGGATGACCTGGACGATCTCGGCACGCGCCTCCTCCACCTGCGACAGGCGGATCGGGCCGAGCAGGTCGATCTCCTCGACGAGGTTCTCTCGCGCGCGCTCCGACATGTTGCGCAGGATCTTGTCCCGCACGTCCGGGCCCGAGCCCTTGAGCGCCTGCGCGAGCGACCCGGTCTCGACCTGCCGCAGCACGAGCTGCACGGCGCGGTCCTCCAGGAGCACGACGTCCCCGAACACGAACATCAGCGCGCGCACCTGGTCGGCGAGCGCCTCGTCGCGGGCTGCGAGTCCCTCGAGGATCGACTTCTCCGTGGCCGGGTCGGCGCGGTTGATGATCTCGACGAGCGGCTGCACGCCGCCGACCGCGGCGAGCTCGCGCGGGGCGAGCACCGCGGAGGCCTTGCGCTGCAGCGACTCGGTGACCACGGCGACGACGTCGGGGGACGCGCGCTCCATGAGGGCGATGCGGTGCGCGACGTCGGCCCGCAGGTCCTCGGGCAGGCCGGCCAGGATCGCTGACGCGTGGTCGGGGCGCAGGTGCGCCAGCACGAGCGCCATGGTCTGCGGGTGCTCGCCGTCCAGCAGCGACACGACCTGGCGCGCGTCGGCCTGCTGCAGGAAGTCGAACGAGTGGCCCGCGAGCGAGGCCTGCAGACGCTCGATCATGCCCGCGGCCTGCTCCTTGCCGACGGACGCCTCGAGCAGCTGCTGGGCGAACCCGAGGCCGCCGCCCACGCCCGGGCCGATCTCGGCCGCGGCGTAGAACTCGTCGACGACCTCGTCGGCGAGCGACTGGTCGATGCGCTCGAACCGCAGGATCTCGGCCGTCAGCTCCTCCATCTCGGCGACGTCGAGCTTCGACATGACGCGCGCGGCGCGCTCCTTGCCGAGCTGCACCAGCAGCAGCGCGGCCTTCTGGCGTCCCGTGATGCTCATCGGCGCGCCCCGCTCGTCATCCAGCCGCGCAGCAGCTCGGCGACCTGCTCGGGCTGCTCGTCGGCCAGCGCGCCGATCTCGGCGCGCCGCACGGCGGTGCCGTCCGGCACGACCGGCGCGGGCGGCGGCGGCAGGATCGGCAGCTCGTCCTCGCTCGGGCCCTCGATCGGGGGCAGCGCGACGGCCGTGGCGCGGGCGGCGTCGAGCTCACCGAGGTCGAGGGCCTCGCGCCGGGCCCGGCGCGAGCGCCGGCCCAGCACGACCAGCACCACGACGACGAGCAGGACGATCCCGGCGGCGATCGCGATCTCGCGGATCATGTCGCTGCGCGCCTGCGCCGCGGCCTGCGCGTCGGCCGCCGCGAGCGCCTCGGTGGCGGCCTGCGCGGTCGTCGTGTCGAAGGCCATGCGCTGCACCGACAGCGCGTCGCCGCGCTCGGTGTCGATGCCCGCGGCGGCCGCGACGGCGGCCTGCAGGTCGGCCATGTTCAGTCCGCCGGCGGCGGCCTGGTCGACCAGCACCGACACCGACTGCTTCTGCAGCGTCCCGGGCGCCGAGCGCGTGGTCTCGGTCGCCTTGTTGACGGCGTTGGTGAGGTTCTCGTCGGTCGAGGAGTAGGTGCCGTTGCCACCCGCGCCGTCGGCCGGCACCGCGACGTTGTCGGGACCGAGCACACCGGTCGCGCCGTTGCCGGTGCCCGTGTACTCCTCGGTCTTCTTCGAGGACACGAGCGGCGGCGTGTCGGGCGTGGCCGTGAACTCCTCGGTCGTGCGCTCCGACTGCGAGAGGTCCAGCGCGGCGTTGACCGTGACCGTCGCGTTGCCCGGACCGACCAGCCGGTCGAGCATCGCCTGCACGTTGCCGGCGACGCGCGCCTCGTAGTCGGCCGCGCGCGAGTCGGTCAGGCCGCCGGACGCGGCGGTGTCGCCGACGGCCGACAGCACGGCCCCGCTGGCGTCGACGACCGCGACGTCCTGCGGCTTCATGCCCTCGACGCCCGCCGACACCAGGTGCGTGACGGCCTGCACCTGGTCGGCCGACAGCTCGCGGCCGGGGCGCGTGCGGACGAACACCGAGGCCGTCGGGTCGGTCTTCGCCGCGACGAACACCGTCTCCTCGGGGATCGCGAGACGCACGGTCGCGGCCTCGACGCCCTCGATCGCGCCGACCGTGCGCGACAGCTCGCCCTCGAGCGCGCGGCGGTACGTCTTCTCCTGCTGGAACTCCGACGCCGTCATCGGCATCTTGTCGAGCAGCGAGTAGCCGGCGCCGTCGGCGTTCGCGGGCAGGCCCGCGGCGGCGAGCTTGACGCGCTGCTCGTAGACCGCGGAGGCGGGCACCAGCACGGTGCCCCCGCCGTCGGACAGCTGGTACGGCACGCCCGCGGACGTGAGCTGGTCGACCACGGCGCTCGCGTCGGCGCCCGACAGGCCCGAGAACAGCGGCACCAGCGTCGGCTTCGACATCCAGCTGCTCAGCGCGACGGCACCCAGCACGAGTGCCGCGACCGCGATGACCGCGAACGTGCGCTGCGCGAGCGAGAGCTGACGGACCGCGGCCGTGACCCGGCCCCACGCGTCCTGCACCTGAGCGGGCATCAGACCTGCATCCTCATGATCTCGGTGAAGGCCTCGACGGCCTTGTTGCGGACGGCCGCGGTGAGCTCGAGCGCGAGCGACGAGCGGGCCGCGGCGATCGTGTAGTCGTGCACGTCGTCGAGGTCACCGGTGACGGCGCGGACCGCGAGGTCCTGCGACGTGGACTGCAGCTCCTGGACCTGCTCGATCGAACCCAGCACGCCGGCGAACGCCGAGCCGTCGGTGGCCGGCACGACGCCAGGGGCGCCGACCGCACCGAGACCCGTGGGCGGCAGCGTGGAGGTGACGCCCGCGACGGGGGCGACCGCGAAGGCGCTCATCAGCTGCGTCCGATCTGCAGGGCGGCCTGGTAGGCCTCGGTCGCGCGCGAGACCACGGCCGCGTTCGCCTGGTAGCCGCGCTGCGCCATGATCAGCTGCGTCATCTGCGACGACATGTCCACGTCGGGGTGCCGCACGTAGCCGTTCTCGTCCGCGAGCGGGTGGGTCGGGTCGTGCACGAGCCGTCCCTCGGCGCTGCCGAGCTCGATGCCCGCGACCTGCACGCCCCCGTCGCCGCCGGTCATCTCCCGCGCGACGACGTACCGCGTGCGGAACGCCTCCTCGCTGGTCGCGGTGACGGTGTTCGCGTTGGCGATGTTGTCGCCGACCGCGTCCATCCACTTGCGCGTCACGGTCATGCCGGTCCCGGCCACGCCGATGGCCCCGAAGATGGTCATCAGCTGGTCCTCATCGCGGTGCGGATCGACGAGAACGTCCCCGACATCGCCTGCGTCGCGAGCTGGTAGCGCAGGTTGGTGTCGATCTGCAGGAGCGTCTCGGTGTCGAGGTTGACGTTGTTGCCGTCGAGGCGCGTGGGCTCGAGCGAGCGGCCGACCGTCGCCGTCGCGGCGCCGTCGCCGCGCCGGACCGCGCTCGCGAGCTCGTCCTCGAACTGGACACGCTGCGCGCGGTACCCGGGGGTCTGCAGGTTGGCGACGTTGTCGGCGCTGACGCGCTGACGCATCGCGAGCGCGTCGAGCGCGCTGTCGAGCGCGCGGACGCTCACGGAGTCGAACATGCCCATGCGGGCCACCTCACCGACGGCGTGGTACGTGGTCGGCCGATCCGTGGCCTGCTGCGCGAGCGATCCGTGCTCACCCGCCCCATCGGCCGACGCCCCCGGGCCGTGAGGAGTCGTGCGCGACGACCTGCGACGTCACCCGTCCGGCCGAGCCGGGGCGAGCGCCGACCCCGGTGCGCTCAGCCCTCGAGGTCGAGGTACACGGGCGTCGCTGCGGGACGCGCGCGCAGCGCGGCGGTGGCGGCGAGGTGGCGCCGCGAGACGGCGGCCTGCTCGGCGAGGCGACGCGCGACGTCGAGCTGCCGCGCGTGCAGCGTGCGTGCGCGGTCGAGCAGCGGGGCGGGCAGGGGCCCGAGGCCCACGGGCGGACGCCACGCGGCACGCTCGGCGACCTCGTGCGGCGTGGGCAGGTGCGCGACGCGCAGCAGCTCCTCGGCGTGCTCGACCTCGAGCTCGAGGTCCGCCAGGGCCCGCTCCCACGTCTCCTGGAAGGCGGTCCGGTCCGCGGCCGGTGCCGGCGGCGCGACGGTGCTCACGGCCGGCTCATCCGACGCCGAGCAGGCCGCTGGGCGCCGGCGCCGCGGCCGGGGCGGCGGTCGCGGCGACGGAGTCCGACGCCTCGTGCCACGTGCGGGCGAGCTCGCCGACGATGCCGCGGCAGCCGTCCACGCGGGCGGCGTCGCCGCTCGTCGAGGCGGCCAGCAGCTCGGTCATGAGCCACGTGTAGATCGCGAGCAGCTGCTCGCCGCCCTCCCAGGCGTCGACGTCGAGGCTCGCGGCCAGCTCCGTGACGATGTCCTGCGCGTGCGCGAGGTGCTGCGTCGCGTCGGCGCGGCGCCCCTCGGCGAGCGCGTGCGCGCCGCGCTCGACGTCGAGCACGAGGCGGTCGGCGAGCATGGTGAGCAGCCGGGCGGGGCTCGCGGTCTGCACCGCGGCGGCGACGTACCGGCTCCGTGCGTCGAACATGGTCCCTCCGGAGTCAGCTCTTCTTCTGGTCGTTGGCGAGGTAGCTCGACAGGTAGCTCGCCTGCGAGTTCATGCGGGACAGCGTGGTCTCGAGGGTCGCGTACATGCGCTCGAGCCCCACGCGGCGGGCGGCGAGGCGCTCGTCCCACGCGGAGATGCGCTCGGTGAGGTCCTTGACCGCGTCCTGGTGCCCGGTGATCGCGGTGGTGAGCGTGCCCTCCTTGGCGTCGGACGCGACCTTCGCGCTCTCGGCGAGGCGGGCGGCCACGCCCTGGACGACCGCGGCGACCTTGTCGGGGTCCTTCGCGGCGGCCGCGGTGTAGGCGGCGTCGTCGAACGTGAAGCTGCCGTCCTTGTTGATGACCATGCCGATGTCGGACGGCGAGACCCCGTCGACCGGCATCGACCCCAGGGCGAGCATGTTCTGCTGCAGCATCCGCACGCCGGAGTCGCCCGAGAACAGGCCGCCGGAGACGACCGTCCGGCCGTCCGACGACGTCGTGGTCGTCGACTTGGTGCGCGACGCGATCTCGGTCAGCACCACGTTGAGGTTCGCGACGAGGCCCGAGGCGAGCGCCTTGGTGGCCGAGTCGTCGCGCGTGAGGTCCAGCGTCAGCGGCTTCGCGTCGGTGGCCGTCTCGGCGGTGACCGTGAGGTCCACGCCGGTCAGGACGCCGGCGATCGTGTTGGTGGCGGAGGTGAGGCGCTGCGCGCCGGCCGTGCCGGGGAAGAGCGTGATCGCGGCGTCGCGGGCCTCGCGGACCGTGTCGAGCGCGAGGGGGGTGCCGTCGTGCCCGATCGTGAACGCGTTGCCGGCGCCCGTCTCGGTGCCGGTGACCTGCAGGCGGTAGGTGGACTCGCCGGTGGGGTTGCCGTCGACGTCCAGCTTGTCGACCTTCACGGCGGTGGCGCGCACGCCGGTCCCGGAGCCGTTGAACGCCTCGACGATGTCGGGCACCGAGGTGGAGTCGGCGGTCACCGTGACGGTCTCGCCGCCGCGGGTGATCGTGAACGACGGCTTCTCGGACGCGAACGTGGTGGGCAGCGCGACGAGCGACGCCTGCGACTGCGCGACCGCGTCGACCCGGAACGTGAGCGTGCCCAGCTGTGCGCCGGCGGAGACGGTGGCGGACGCGCCGACCGTGCCGGTCACGCCCGGCTGCGTCACCGCGGCCTTGACGGCGTTCCAGGACGCGGGCTTCGCGGCCTTGGTCGCGTGCTCGGCGAGCGAGGCGACCTTGGTGTTGAGTGCCTGCAGCGCGGTGACCAGGGCGGAGGCGGTCGACTTCTTCTGCACCAGCAGGCTCTGCTGGCCGCTCTGGAGCGTGAGGAGGCTCTCGATGTACTCGCCCGTCTTGATGCCGCTGACGAGCCCGTCGATCGCCGCCATGTCCGCGTCCTCCGCTGTGCCGTGCCGTCGTGTGACGTGCTGGTGCCGAACTGCCGACCGGCGGTGGGGGACGGTCGTCCACCCACCGCCGGTCGAGGGTCGTGCCGGTGGTCACCTCACGGCGACCGGGTGGCTCACTGCAGGAGCGAGAGCACCGACTGCGGCAGGTTCTTCGCCTGGGCGAGCATCGCGGTGCCCGCCTGCGAGAGGATCTGCGACCGCGTGAACTGCACCATCTCCTGCGCCATGTCCGTGTCACGGATCCGGCTCTCCGACGCCGACAGGTTCTCGACCGTGACGTTGAGGTTGTTGATGGTGTGGTCGAAGCGGTTCTGCACGGCACCGAGCTCCGAGCGGAGCTTGGAGACCGAGCCGATCGCCTTGTCGATGTCCTTGATCGCGATGTCGGCACCGCTCGCCTGCGTGAAGCTGATCTTCGTCGCGGCGTTGTTGGTGTCGACCTCGGCCTGGGTCGGGGCCGTCGCGGCGGCCGTGCCCGTGAAGGTCAGGCCCGTGGCGCCGGCGAGGGCGACACCGATGCCGGTGCCCAGCTTGGAGGCGATGGCGCCGGTGAGGGCGGCCAGACGCTCCGTGGCGGTCGAGCCCGCCGCGAACTGGACCGTCGACAGGTCGATGCTCTTGCCGCCGTAGTTCACGGTGCCGTTGAGCTTGTCGAAGGTCTCCGACTTGGTGAAGTCGCCGGCCAGCTCGAACGAGCCCGCGGTGCCCGCGGCAGCGGTCGTGGCCGCACCGGCCGCCGTCGCGCCCGCCGCGGCGATGCCCGCCGCGAGCTTCGTGACGTCGACGCCGTTGACGCCCAGGCCGGCAGCGCCCACGGCGGTGCTGATCTTGACGTCGATGCGCTCGCCGGTGTTGGCGCCGACCTGGAAGCGGCCGTCGTACGAGCCGTCGAGCAGCTTGCGCCCGTTGAACTGCGTGGTGTCGGCGATCCGGGTCAGCTCGTCCTTCAGCTGGCCGATCTCGTCCTGGATGTTCGTCTTCGCGGAGGTCGACAGGCCGCCGTCGTTCGCCGCCTGCACGGAGAGCGTGCGCATGCGCTGCAGGATCGAGTGCGTCTCGGTGAGCGCACCCTCGGCGGTCTGGACGACCGAGATGCCGTCCTGGGCGTTGCGGACGGCCTGCTTGGTGCCACCGATCTGGGCGCGCAGGCCCTCGGAGATGGCGAGACCGGCAGCGTCGTCGGCCGCACGGTTGATGCGCAGACCCGACGAGAGCTTCTCGAGCGACTTGGACAGGTCGCCCTGGGTGGTGCCGAGGTTGCGGTACGCGTTGAGCGCCGCGACGTTCGTGTTGATCGAGAGACCCATGGTTCTCATTCCTCCTGAAGTCGGGTCGTTGCCAGCCCATCCGTGGGCACGTCCCGCCTATCGGAGGCCCGGGCCGGGTGCTGAGGACTCCGGTCGAGGAATCTCGCGGACCCTCGGGCGTCAGCCCGCGCGGCCCACGAGACCGGGGGCGAGCACGTCGAGCTGGTCGAGGAGCTCGGCCTCGTGCTCGGGCGCGACCAGGCCGAGGGCGGCCGCGAGCCCGTCCCGTCCCCGCGGGTCCCGGTAGACGTCCCACGCGAGCGCGCCCGCGAGAGAGCGTTGCCGGGGGTCGCACGCGGGGTCGGCCGCGATCGCGACGAGCGGGCAGACCTCGGCCAGGCCGTGCGTCCGCACCGACGCGGCCCAGGTCGCGGCCTCCTCGAGCGAGAGTCGGCGCGCGACGTGCCTCGCCGCGACGGCGGTGCGCACGTCGTCGGGCCGGGCCTCGTTCATGAGCAGCAGGAAGGCGCGCTCGCGCGGGGCGCCGTCCTCGGAGGCGACGATCCGCTGCACGCACGCGTGCACGTACGCGGGCCACTCGGCGGGCCGCACGGCCGTCAGGACCCTGAGCACCTGGGCGCGGTCGAACAGGTCGAGCAGCCCGACGGGTGACAGCGCGACGTGACCGCGCGTCGCGGCGTCGACGACGACCTGCAGCGCCTCGCGACGGCGACCGAGCCGGACGAGCGCCCAGGCCCACGTCGCGGTGTGCGCGTACTTGTCGAACCGCAGGCCGAGCACGTCGACGGCGGTCGTCGGCACGCGCTGCAGGGCCGCGAGCGCACCGGCGGGGTCGTCGGCCGTCGCGAGGTCGCGCGCACGTGCCGCGTCCGCCCACGCGGTCGTGCCGGACGCCTCGGCCCAGGCGTCGTACCAGCGCTCCCGTGCGTCGTCGTCGCCGAGCGTCGCGGCGGCGTCGGCCATCGCCCGGGCCAGCTGGGCGCTCTCGCCCGGCAGGAGCGCGCCGGTCGCGTGCGCCTCCTCGGCCGCGGCGAGCGCCTCGACGAGCCGCCCGTCCAGCATGAGCGAGCGAGCCAGGTCGGCCTGCCGCCGCGCGAGCGACGGTGCGGGGGCCCCGGCGGCGAGCGCGGCGTCCAGCGCGGCCCGGGCGATGCGCAGGTTGCGCGCACCCTTGCCCTTCGCGTCGACGACCTCGGGGCGGTAGCCGCTGTGGACGAGGAAGACCCCGGGGAGGTGGCTCATGTCGAGCGGTCGGCCGTCGAGCCGTGCCGGCTGCTCGTGCAGCGCACCCTCGTAGCGGTGCTGGTCACGACGGAGAAGCCGCGCGACGAGCGTGCTCCCGGACTCGCGTCCTGCGACCAGGGCGGCGTCGACCAGCATGACCGTGCGGACGCCGGCCGTGCCCCGTGCGAGCTCGTCGCGCAGCGCGCCCGCGTCGCCGTCGAAGGTCTCGTCGGCGTCGACGGTCAGGACCCACTCGCTCGTCGCGTGCGCGAGGGCCCGGTTGCGCGCGGCGCCGAAGTCGTCGTCCCAGTGGCCCTCGACGACGGTCGTGGCCAGGCGACGGGCGATCTCGAGGGTGCCGTCGGTCGACCCCGTGTCGTAGACGACGACCTCGTCGGCCCACGCGACGGACGCGAGGCACTCCTCGAGGACCGCCTCCTCGTCCTTGACGATGAGGACGGCGGAGACGGTGGTGGCGGTGCGGGACATGCGTCCTCCGGCGGGTGACGTGACGGCACCCACCCATCGGCGGGCGCGGTCCTGCGCTGAGCCGTTCGGGGGACGCGTCAGGCGATGGTGCGCAGCACGCCGTCGTGCGCGCCGGACCGCGGCGTCGGCACGACGTCGAGCGTGGCTCCGGCGGTCGAGGACAGCGCGGCGCGCGCCGCGACCGACGCGTAGTACGCCTGGCGGCGGCGCTCGGCCACGCCGTCGGGACGCGAGGGCGCCGCGACGAGGTCGGGGTCGAACGCGGTGTTGAGGCCGTCGCGCAGCAGGCCGAGGGCCTCGGTGCGCAGCTGGCTGATGCGCGACTGCGTGACGCCCAGGTCCTCGGCGAGCTCGGCGATGCTGCGGTCCTCGAGGTAGAGGCCGGCGATCACGACGCGCAGCCGCTCGGGCAGCTCGGTGACGGCGGCACGCAGCCAGTGCACGCGCTCTCCGGCGAGGAGGTGCTCCTCGGGCGTCTGCTGCGCGTCGCGCAGCGTCTCGGCGACGGGCGTTCCGGGGACGTCGAGCGACAGCACGCGACGCTCGGCGTCGGCGCGCGCCTCGTCGACCGCCGTGACGGCGACGCCGAGGGTCTCGGCGAGCTCGGTGCGCGTCGGGGTGCGGCCCAGCACGCCGCGCAGCCGGTCGGTGGCCGCCTCGAGCTCGCGCGAGCGACGGCGGGCGCCGCGACTGGCCCAGTCCATCGAGCGCAGCTCGTCGAGGAGCGCTCCCTTGATGCGCAGCGTCGCGTACCGCGCGAACGGCACGTTGGTCGACGGGTCGTAGGCGCGGGCGGCGAGCACCAGCGCGAGCGCCCCGGCCGACGCGAGCTCGTCGCGGCTGACCGTCGGGGGCACGCGGTGGAGGATCTCGGACACGTTGTAGCCCACGATCGGCAGGTGCTCGACCACGAGGTCCGTGACGTCCACGGGGGTGCTGTTCACGTTCACACCGACGACCTCGGTCGGCACCGGCACGAGGTTGAGCGTGGGTGCGCGTCCACGTCGCGAGGGCAGAAATGGCCTCATTGGGACCTACGTGTGCGACCCGGGCCCACGAATCGGTCCGAACCCACGTACACCCAGCCACGGGTGTGATGTAGATCACATCGGTTTCACGCGTCGGTCCCCTCCGGTTCCGCGCAAGCGCTTCCGATCAGGCGCGACGCCCGCGGCAGGTCACGGACGCCCGGTTGCCCGAGGCAGGTGTGCTCCGCGGTCCGTACGAAACCGTCAGATCCCGCGACGGTCGTCCGATGGGTAGCGTCGACAGGCCGGTGCGGCGACCAGAGGCGACGGAAGAGGTGGACGGTGGATCAGCGAGCCACCCTCGAGCAGCTGTCGGAGGTCCTCTGGCGGGAGCGGCACCTGCTCGAGCTCCTGCTGTTCAAGCTCGAGGAGGAGCAGCTCGTGCTCAGCTCGGGCCGCACGCGCTGGCTCGGCCACGCGACGCGCGAGGTCGAAGCCGTCCTCGACGAGATCCGCACCGCCGAGCTCGGGCGCGCGACCGAGGCCGACGCCGTCGCGCGGCTGCTGGGGCTCGACCCCGGCGCCGGCCTCGCGGAGCTGGCCGCGCACGCGCCCTCCCCCTGGGACGACCTGCTGCGCACGCACCGCGACGCGTTCGCCTCGCTCACCGCCGAGATCTCCGCGCTCGCCGACGGCAACCGTGAGCTGCTCGCGGTCTCGCACCGCGCCGCGCAGGAGACCCTGATGTCGCTGCACGACACGGTGCAGACCTACGACGGCCAGGGCCAGCGCGCCACCGTCGAGACCCCCCACGCCCGCCTCGTCGACCGGTCGATCTAGGAGACCCGTGAGCACCTTCTCCGGACTCGGGACAGCCCTGAGCTCCCTCATCGCCCAGCGCCAGGCGCTCGACGTCTCGGCGCAGAACGTCGCCAACGCCAAGACCGACGGGTACACGCGTCAGCGCGTCAACCTCTCGTCCGTCGAGGCGGTCAGCGTCCCCTCGATGTTCTCGACGTCGAACGGCGTCGGCCAGGGCGTCCAGAGCTCGGGCACCGTGCGGCTCGGTGACGTGTTCCTCGACGCCAAGGTGCGCGCCGCCGCGAGCACCGCCGGCCAGCTCGCGGTGCGGGGCGACGCCTACACGGCGCTCGAGCGCAGCCTCGGCGAGCCGGCCAAGACCGGTCTGGGCGGCCAGCTCTCCGACCTGTGGGCCGGCTTCGCCGACCTCGCCAACGGCGCCAACCGCGAGGGCGCCCGCGCGGTGGTGCTCGAGCGCGGCGACGCCGTCGCGACGCGCCTGCACACGCTGTACACCGACGCCGCCACGCAGTGGCAGCAGGCCCGGAGCACGACCTCGGCGCTCGTCGACCGCGTCAACGCGGCCGCCTCGTCCGTGGCCGACCTCAACGAGCGCATCCTCGCGATCGAGAGCTCCGGCGGCACCGCGCACGAGCTCGCGGACCAGCGCGACTCGCTCGTCACCGAGCTCTCGTCCCTGGTCGGCGCCTCGAGCCGGGTGCGCGACAACGGCCAGGTCGACGTCCTCGTCGGCGGCAACCTGCTCGTCACGGGCAAGCGCGTCAGCGAGCTCGCCCTGACGGGCGCCGACGCGTTCTCGCAGGCGACCGCGGGCACCGCGGTGCAGGTCGTGTGGGCCGACTTCCCCACCCAGTCCGCGGGTCTCGAGGGCGGCAAGGTCGCCGGGCTGCTGTCCGTGCTGGCGCCGCCCGACCAGGGGGGGCTCCTGACGGGAGCCGCCCAGGAGTACGACAAGGTCGCCCAGGCGCTGCACGACCAGGTCAACGCCCTGCACTCGACAGCGCGGCGCGAGGACGGCACCCCGGGCGGCGACTTCTTCACCGTCACCGCTGGCCAGCCCGCCGCCCTCAGCCTGAAGGTCGCGCTGACGCAGAGCAGCCAGGTCGCGGCCGGCGAGGACGGCAAGGGCCCGTACGACGGCTCGGTCGCCACCGCGATCGCCCAGCTCGGCAGCGCCAACGGCGGCCCCGACGCGATGTGGCGCGCGGTCGTCACCGACATCGGCGTCAAGACGGCCAGCGCGACGTCGCGCGCGACCGTCGCGAACGTCGGGCTGGTCTCCGCCGAGAACCAGCAGCTCGCGAACGCCTCGGTCGACATCGACGAGGAGACCGTGAACATGCTCGCGCACCAGCGCGCGTACGAGGGTGCCGCGCGCGTCCTCACCGCGATCGACGAGATGCTCGACACCCTCATCAACCGCACCGGCATCGTCGGGAGGTGACCTCGATGGTCACACGCGTCACGCACACCACCATCCAGCGGTCGACGCTGGCGAACCTGCAGCAGAGCCTCGCGGCGGGTGCCCGGCTCCAGGCGCAGATGTCGAGCGGCACCAAGATCTCCGTGCCGTCCGACGACCCCGCCGGCGCCCACGACCTGCTGCGGCTGCGCGCCGACCTGCGCGCGAACACCCAGCACGAGCGCAACCGCGCCGACGGCGACGCCTGGCTCACCACGGTCGACGAGGCCGTGCAGCAGTCGCTGTCGATCCTGCGCAAGGCCCGCGACCTCGCGGTGGGCGCCGGCAACGGGTCGCTCAACGCGGACGCGCGTGAGGCGCTCGCGGCCCAGGTGGAGGCCAAGCGCGACGACCTGCTGCAGCAGGCGAACGCGACCTACTCGGGACGCCAGGTCTTCGCCGGCACCAGCAAGGACCCCGCGTTCACCGTCGACCCGACGGCGACGCCCCCGTACACCTTCAACGGGTTCACCGGCGCGTCGGTGGTCCGTGAGATCGGCCCCGGCACGTCCGTCCGCGTCGACGCCGACGGCGCGCAGACCTTCGGGACCGGGGACGACTCGGTGTTCGCCGTCCTGGACAGGCTCGCCGCCTCGATCCGGGCGGGCAGCGGCGACATGTCCGCCGACCTGTCCGCGGTCGACGGTCGCATCTCGGCCCTGCTCGAGCAGGTCGCGTCGGTCGGTGCCCGCCACAGCCAGGTCATCGCGGCCAAGGACGTGCTCATGGCCCGCACGGTCACCCTCCGGGAGCAGATCGGCGGCATCGAGGACATCGACCTCGCGCAGATCACCCTCGACGTGCAGGCCCAGGAGGTCGCGTACCGCGGCGCCCTCGGGGCGGCGGCGAAGGTCCTGCAGCCCTCGCTCCTGGACTTCCTGCGATGAGCGCGCTGCACGCGGCCCCCGTCACGGTCGTCACGCCCTCCGGTCCGTTCGCGGTCCCGCCCGTCCTGCGGGCGGAGACCGCGCTGCCCGGGCTGCCCGACCACCACGAGTGGACGCTCGCCCCGCTCGACGAGACCGGCGTGCTGTTCACGCTGCGCTCCGAGCCCGCGGACGCGCGTCCCGTCCGGCTGTTCGTCGTCGAGCCGCACGCGTTCTTCCCGGACTACGCGCCGCGCGTACCGGCCGAGGCCCGCGCGGCGCTGGGCCTCGCACCGGACGAGACCCCGGTCCTGCTCGTGGTCGTGCACCCCGCGGACGACGACCGCGCGCACCCGTCGGCCAACCTGCTGGCACCGCTCGTCGTCCACCCCGCGGACGGCCGGGCACGGCAGGTCGTGCTCGAGGACGACCTGCCGCTGCGCGCCCCGCTCGCCTGACCGGCGCGGTCCCCGGCCGCAGAAACCTCAGCGCCGGTGCCGAGGTGCCGATGGGTGGGTGAAATCACCCCTGCCCGGGAGGCCACGTGACCACCCCGACCAGCCACGCTCGCGCGAGCGCGTCGATCCTCCGTCAGCCGGTCGTGCACCCCGACCGGAGCATCTTCGCGTACGCCGTGCGCGGGATCGTGCCGGACGGCTCGGGGCTGCCCATGCCCGAGGAGTCGGTCGAGCACCTCGTCGACGCGATGCTCCGCACGATCGACCTCACCCGCCTGGCGGGCGAGCGGCCCCTCGTCATCCGACCGACGCGCTCCGTCCTGGCGAACCCCGAGATGCTCGTGGACCTGCCGCACGGCGTGGTCGTGGAGGTCGCGCCGCACCTGCAGGCCATGCCGACGGCCACCGAGCGGCTCGGCACGCTCGCCGAGGCCGGCGTGCGCCTGGCGCTCGGCGACTTCACGGGGTCGGCGCCGCAGGTCGCGCTGCTGCCGTACGTGCAGATGGTCAAGATCGACGCCGCGCAGGACGCGCGCACGCTCTCCGAGCTCACGGCGCAGGCCGCGTCGCGCGGGGCCGTGGTCGTGGCGGAGAACGCCACCACGCGCGACCGCGTCGACGCCGCGCTCGAGGCGGGCGCCGAGTTCCTGCAGGGGCCGCTCGTGCTCGAGCAGCGCCCGGTCGAGCCCGTGCGCTCGTTCAGCGTCGGGGAGATCCAGTGCCTCGAGGTGATCCGCCTCGTCTCGGGCCCCACCCCCGACCCCTCGGCCTGCGCGCAGACCGTCGCGAGCGACCCCGAGCTGTCGATCCGCGTGCTGCACCTGGTGAACTCCTCGGCCATGGGCGTGCGTCACAAGGTCGACTCGGTGCACCGCGCCGTGGTGCTCGTGGGCCCGCGGCAGCTCGGCGCGCTCGCGACCGCGGCTCTCGTCGGGTCGACGCCGGCCGCGATGGAGACGTTGTGGTACCTCCTGACGCGCGCGACGGCGGTCTCGGGGATCACGGGCGACGACACCGGCTACACCGTCGGCCTGCTCTCGGCCGTCGCGGCGCAGCTCAAGGTCGCGCCCTCGCAGGTGGTGTCCCGCACGGGCGTCTCGCACGACGTCGCCGCCGCGCTGGAGCACCACGCGGGGCGCTACGGGCAGGCGCTCGCGGCGGTGCTCGCGCAGGAGAAGAACGACCCGCAGGCCCTCGCGGCGACGGGCCTCAACCCGTACGACGTCGGACGGGTGTACCTCGACGCGGTGTCGTCGGCGCTGTCGCTCGCGAGCCGGCTCGCCGCGGCGTCCTGACGCCGCACGCACGGAGGGCCGCTCACCCCGCGGGGTGAGCGGCCCTCGTCGTGCTGGGAGGTGCTAGCGGATCAGAACCCGCCGCCGAAGTCCTCGCCACCGCCGGGCGCGGCCGGGGCGGCCTTCTCCGGCTTGTCGGCCACGACGGCCTCGGTGGTGAGGAACAGACCGGCGATCGACGCGGCGTTCTGCAGCGCCGAGCGCGTGACCTTGACCGGGTCGTTGACGCCCGCGGCGAGCAGGTCCTCGTACGTGTTGGTCGCGGCGTTCAGGCCGTGACCCGTCGGGAGGTTGCGCACCTTCTCGGCGACGACGCCGCCCTCGAGACCGGCGTTGATCGCGATCTGCTTGAGCGGGGCCTCGATCGCGAGCTTCACGATCTGCGCACCGGTCGCCTCGTCGCCCTCGAGCACGAGGGTCTCGAACGCCTTGGCACCGGCCTGGATGAGCGCGACGCCACCACCGGCGACGATGCCCTCCTCGACGGCCGCCTTCGCGTTGCGCACGGCGTCCTCGATGCGGTGCTTGCGCTCCTTGAGCTCGACCTCGGTCGCCGCGCCCGCCTTGATGACGGCGACGCCGCCCGCGAGCTTGGCGAGGCGCTCCTGGAGCTTCTCGCGGTCGTAGTCCGAGTCCGAGTTCTCGATCTCGGCGCGGATCTGGTTGACGCGGCCCTGGATCTGGCCGGCGTCGCCGCCGCCCTCGACGATCGTGGTCTCGTCCTTGGTCACGACGACCTTGCGCGCCGTGCCGAGCACCTCGAGGCCGACCTGGTCCAGCTTGAGGCCGACGGTCTCGGAGACGACCTGGCCACCGGTGAGGACGGCCATGTCCTGCAGCATCGCCTTGCGGCGGTCGCCGAAGCCCGGCGCCTTGACGGCGATGGACTTGAAGATGCCGCGGATGCGGTTCACGACGAGCGTCGCGAGCGCCTCGGACTCGACGTCCTCGGCCACGATGAGCAGCGGCTTGCCGGCCTGGATGACCTTCTCCAGCAGCGGCAGCAGGTCCTTGACGTTCGAGACCTTGGACTCGACGAGCAGGACGTACGCGTCCTCGAGGACCGCCTCCTGGCGCTCCGGGTCGGTCACGAAGTACGCCGACAGGTAGCCCTTGTCGAAGCGCATGCCCTCCGTGAGCTCGAGCTCCAGGCCGAGGGCGTTGGACTCCTCGACCGTGATGACACCCTCCTTGCCGACCTTGTCGAGGGCCTCGGCGATGAGCTCGCCGATCGCCGGGTCGCCGGCCGAGATCGCGGCCGTGGCGGCGATCTCCGCCTTGGTCTCGACCTCCTTGGCCTGGTCGAGCAGCGCGACGGTGACGGCCTCGACGGCCTTCTCGATGCCCTTCTTCAGGGCGATCGGGTTGGCGCCGGCGGCGACGTTGCGCAGACCCTCGCGCACGAGCGCCTGGGCCAGGACGGTGGCGGTGGTGGTGCCGTCGCCCGCGACGTCGTCGGTCTTCTTGGCGACCTCCTTGACGAGCTCCGCACCGATGCGCTCGTACGGGTCCTCGAGGTCGATCTCCTTGGCGATGGAGACGCCGTCGTTCGTGATCGTCGGCGCGCCCCACTTCTTGTCGAGCACGACGTTGCGGCCCTTGGGGCCGAGGGTGACCTTGACGGTGTCGGCGAGCGTGTTGAGCCCGCGCTCCATGCTCCGCCGGGCCTCCTCGTCGAAGGCGATGATCTTGGCCATGGGGCTGTGATCCTTCTTCCGGTTCGTGGGGTGGCCGGTCGGTGCCCGCGACGGACGGGTCGGCGTGCGCGCTCACGTCCCGCGCGCGACGACCCTCACCTACGGCCGGTGTGCTGCTGTCACTCTCCACCGGAGAGTGCTAAGTCAATGGTTAGCACTCGACCCCTTCGAGTGCAAGCAGCACCGAGGTCCCTGTCGTCCGCCCACGGCGAAGGTCTAGGGTGCGGACGTGCCCGACGCCGTCGTCGTGAGCCGCGCCCGGCGCGCCCGCGCCCGCGCGGTGCTCGTGCTGGTCGGCGCCCTGCTCGTGACGGGCGCGGGCGTCTCCGGCCCGGCCACCGCGAGCGACGGGCCCGCCGTCGCGACCCCCGCAGCGGACGCGGGCACGGGCACGGGAGCCGTGGGCGGGATCGGCACCGGGGTCGGCACGGGCGTCGCGCACGCGCAGATCGCGCTCCACCAGCAGGCGGTCGCCGTGCTTCCCGACGGCGCGCGCGCCGAGGTGCCGGCGGCCGCGACGGCGACGTACCTGCCGGGGACCCGCGTCCCGGACCCGACGGTGGCCGTGCTCGTCGACGCCCTCGGCGGCACCCCCACGACCACGGCCGCGGTCGGCCCCCGGGCGGCCCGACGGGCTGCCGCGCAGCAGCTCGCGTGGCTCGCGGCCGGCACAGTGCCCGGAGGAACGGGCCGCTACGCCGACCTCGCGCGCGCGGCGCTGCTCGACCTGCACTCGCTCACGGTCGCGGACGGCGTCGTCGTCGCCGCGTGGTCCCCGCACTGGCGCTACGTGTGGCCCCGCGACGCGTCGTTCGTCGCCGTCGCGCTGGCCCGCACGGGCCGCGTCGACGACGCGCTCGCGGTGCTCGACTTCCTGACCCGCGTGCAGGAGCCGGACGGGTCGTTCCAGGCCCGCTACCTGCCGGACGGCTCGGGTCCGCCCGACGACCGCGGGACCCAGAGCGACGGCACGGGCTGGTCGATGTGGGCCGCGGGTCTCGTGCTCGCCGAGGTGGCGCCCGCCGACCGGCCCGCGGTCGCGGCGCGCCTCGCACCGCTCGTCGCGCTGTCCGCGCGGCACGTCCTCACGCTCGTCGCGGACGGGCTGCCGCCCGCGTCGCCGGACTACTGGGAGGTCGCGGAGAGCGAGGTCACGCTCGGCACGGCCGCACCCCTGGTCGCCGGGCTCGAGCAGGCGGCGACCGTGCTGGCCGCGGCCGGCCGGCCCGACGAGGCGGCCGCCGCCGCGACCGGCGCCGCCCGCGCGCGCGACGCCGTGGTCGCCGCGTTCGGACCGGTCGGCTACGGTCGCTACCGCTCACGCACCGTCCCGGACGCGGCCAGCGCGTTCGTCCTCGCACCGTTCTGGTCGCAGCCGCCCGCGGACGGCGCGGCGGCGTGGCGCGCGTCGGTCCCGTCCATGCTGCGCCCGGCGAGCGGCCTCGCACCGGGCGGCGGGTGGCGGCGCGACGGCGTCTCGTGGACGCCGCAGACCTCGCTCTACGCGTGGGTCGCCGCGGAGCAGGGCGACCGCGCGACCGCCGCCCGCTGGCTCGACGTCATCGCCGCCCACCGCACGGCGTCGGGCGCGATCCCCGAGAAGGTGCTGGCCGACGGCGCCCCGGCCGCGGTGGCGCCCCTCGGCTGGAGCGCGGCGTGCGTGCTGCTGGCGCTCGACGCGCTGGACGACCTCGACGCCGCGTGAGGACGCCCGGGCACGCCGACGGCCCGGTCGCGCGGGGCGACCGGGCCGTCCGTGCCGTGCCGCGCCCGCCGCTGCGGGCACCGCACCCACGCGCTCAGACGGGGCGCACCTGCTCGGCCTGCGGCCCCTTGGTCCCCTGCCCCACCTCGAACTCGACCGACTGACCCTCGTCGAGCGAGCGGTAGCCGTCGACCTGGATCGCGCTGTAGTGCACGAAGAGGTCCTGTCCTCCGCCCTCGGGCGTGATGAACCCGAACCCCTTCTCCGCGTTGAACCACTTGACCGTGCCCTGGGCCATGCCGTGCTCCTCGACGTCCGGTGGCCGGGACGATCCGCCGTCGCCCCGGTGCCCGGAGCCTAGTGCGGGGCGTGGTCGCGCGACCAGGGTCTGCTCAGGTGACGCCCGACTCGACCGTCCGGGTGCAGCGGCGGGGCCGTCAGCCGCGCGGGTCGGTGACCAGGACCACCGAGATGGCGCTGCCGGCCCGGGCCGCGTCCACCACGACCGTCGGCACGCCGACCGTGCTCGCGACGAGGTCGGCGGTCGCGCGCAGGTCCTCGGAGGCGATGAACACCGTGGACTGCGCGGGCAGCGACCCGGTGGCGTTGTCGGGCGTGACGGTCGTGAAGCCGGCGCTCGTGAGCTGACCGGCGACCTCGGCCGCGAGCCCCGAGACCCGGGCGCCGTTGAGGACCCGCACGGACGTCGTGAGCACGGGCTGCGGCGCCTCGGTCGTCTCCTCCGGCGGGGGCTGCTCCTCACCGGTGCCGCCGTCGGCGCCGTCGGCGGGCTCGTCCGTCGTGCCGTCGCCGGCGGGCGGTTCCTGCACCTCGCCGCTCGAGCCGCCCGCGGGCGACGCGGCGTCGCCGGGCAGGCTCCCCGTGCGCGACAGGTAGGTCACGGCGCCCCACGCGAGCACGGGCACGACGAGGAGCACGACGAGGAAGGGCCACCAGCGGCTCCACGTGGAGCGCGGGGCACGGTGCACACCCGTCGGGGCGTCGGGCGAGATCGCGTCGAACTCGTCCTCGGGGTACGGGTAGTCGGCCTTGCTCACGGCCGCAAGGCTAACGTCTCGGACGCCGCGCACAGGTCAGGCCCGCCGTCCCGCGTCGACGGGTGCGTGACATACCGGGACGCACCACCCACGACGACGCTCAGGCCTCGGCGCCCAGTCGGCGGGCGGTCCGCGCCCGCTGGCGCGACGACCGCATGCGACGCAGCCGCTTGACGAGCATCGGGTCGTGCGCGAGCGCCGCGGGCTCGTCGATCAACGCGTTGAGGAGCTGGTAGTACCGGGTGGCCGACATGTCGAACAGCTCACGGACCGCCTGTTCCTTGGCGCCCGCGTACTTCCACCACTGACGCTCGAACTCCAGGACCTGGCGGTCGCGGTCGCTGAGGCCGTCGGCCGGGCGCGGGGCGTCCGGGAGGTCGTCGTGCGCGGACGTGGGGACAGCCGTGGCGTCCAAGGCTCCTCCTCGTTCGGACCTCGTCGTGAGCGGCGGCAGCGGGTGGTCCTGCTCCGCCGTCCATCGTACGTGCGGAACCACAACGGTGTCATTCGTCGCGCGGGGCGCCGCGCGGCGCGAGCGGCCGGTAGCGTGCTCGCCCGTGACCGTGCCCCTCGACCAGCTCGTGGCCCCCGACTGGGCGCGCGCCCTGTCCCCCGCCGAGCCCGCGCTGCACGCGGCCGGGAGGTTCCTGCGGGACGAGGTCGCCGCCGGCCGCGAGTACCTGCCGGCGTCCGACGCGATCCTGCGCGCGTTCACGCGGCCCCTCGCCGACGTCCGCGTGCTGGTGGTCGGCCAGGACCCGTACCCGACCCCCGGGCACGCGATGGGTCTGTCCTTCTCGGTGCAGCCCGACGTGCGACCGCTGCCGCGCTCGCTCGCGAACGTGTTCCGCGAGCTCGTCGACGACCTCGGCGTCCCCGCGCCCACGTGCGGCGACCTCTCGCCGTGGGCCGACCGCGGCGTCATGCTGCTCAACAGGGTCCTGACGGTGCGGCCGGGCGAGCCCGCGTCGCACCGGGGCCACGGGTGGGAGCAGGTCACCGACCGCGCGATCGCGGCGCTCGTCGAGCGTGGCGGGCCCCTGGTCGCCGTGCTGTGGGGTCGTGACGCGCAGTCGCTGCGCCCCGCCCTGGGCGACGTGCCCGTGGTCGCGAGCGCCCACCCCAGCCCGCTGTCCGCGAGCCGCGGGTTCTTCGGCTCGCGCCCGTTCTCGCGCGTCGACGCGCTGCTGCGCGAGCAGGGCGCGGAGCCCGTGGACTGGCGCCTGCCCTGACGGCGCGGCGCATGATGGGGGCATGACCGCCGCGCACGACCCCGAGGGCACGACCGCACCACGACCCGCCGCCGCCCCGCCGGGCACCGACCCGACGGTGCCGGACGGTCCCGCGCCGCGCTGGACGCGGTACGTCGCGTGCGGCGACTCCTTCACCGAGGGGCTGTGGGACGCCCCCGACGGCGAGGACGGCCCGCTGCGCGGGTGGGCCGACCAGCTCGCGTCGCACCTGTCGGCGCGACGCACGGCCGCGGACCTGCCGGCGCTCGAGTACGCGAACCTCGCGGTCCGGGGCCGGCTCATGCGCCCGATCCTCACCGAGCAGGTGCCGGTCGCGCGCGGCCTGTCCCCGGACCTCGTGAGCCTGGTCGGCGGCGGCAACGACGTGCTGCGGCCGTCGGTCGACGTGGACCGCGTCGCGGCCGACCTCGAGCGCGCGGTCGCGCGGCTGCGCGCGGACGGCACCGACGTGCTGCTCTCGACCGGGTTCGACGCGCGCGAGAGCCCGCTGGTGCGCACGACGCGCAGCCGCACCGGCGTCTTCAGCGCGCACGTCTGGTCGATCGCGCGGCGGCACGGCGCGTACGTCCTGGACCTGTGGGGCATGCGCAGCCTGCTCGACTGGCGCATGTGGTCGGAGGACCGCATCCACCTGACGACCGACGGGCACGCGCGCGTCGCGCAGGCGGCGCTGGTCGCCCTGGGCCTGCCGCCGGACCGACCGGACTGGGACGACCCGCTGGCACCGCTGCCGCCCGTGCCCCGCGTCGAGCGGGCGCGTGCCGACGCGCGCTGGCTGCGCGACCACGCGTACCCGTGGGCGACGCGCCGGCTGCGGCGGCAGTCGTCGGGCGACTCCCGCGTCGCCAAGCGACCGGAGCCGCTGCCGGTCGAGTGAGCGCCCGTGCGGCGGCGCGCCGGCGGGCTACGGGCAGGTGAGCAGGCCGCCCGTGCCCGTCAGGTCGCCGCGCAGCTGGATCGCGGACGTCCGCCCCGCCTCGACGGTGTGGAACGACCCCCACGCGGTCGTGCCGCGCACCGTGACGACGCGCGGCACGTCGCCGCAGCCGCTGGTCGCGACGAGCACGAGACCGCCGGTCCCGTCGGTCAGGGCGCGGGCGACGAAGGGCAGCCCGGGGTCGGACAGGTTGACGTCGACCTGCCAGGTGACGGGTGTCGCGCTGGTCGTCGAGACGGCCAGGTTCGCGAGCCACGTCGTGGTGGACGGGTACCCCCACTGCTGGAGGTTCGTGAGGGTCACCGCGCACGACGCCCCCGGGGCGTCCGGCACCGTGCAGCGCAGGAACGGCTGCTGCCCCGTCCAGGTCGCCGGCACGAGCCAGCCGTCGACGGTCACGCGGGGGACGAGACCCGCGGCCGGGGTGAACGCGCCGCCCGGCACGGTGGTCGTGGCGGCGGCCGCGGCCTGGCCGGTGAAGCGGAGCGACTGCGCCGACGACGACGTCACGGCGGGGTCGTAGAGGCTGACGACGAGCGGGCGTCCGACGCACGCGGGCTGGACGCCGGTGACGCGGACCCCGGAGCCGGGCGCCGCGGTGAGCGCGAGCGGCGCCTCCTGGCAGCGCGCGGTGGTGGCCGCCCACGCCCGCCCGCCGCCGGACCCGCCGACGAGCGGCAGGCTCGCGGCCGACGCGACCTGCGCCGCGAGCACGACGAGCGCGAGCACGAGGACGGCCGCGCTGCTCAGCGTGACGGCGATGCGGCGCACCGCGCGGCGGCGGATCACGTGCGGACCCGCGGCGCGGCCGGCCACACGACGAGCGCGAGCGCGAGCACCAGCACACTGGCCCACACGCCGGGGTTGGCGGCCCACCCGATCGCGAGCCCGACGCGCGGCACGTGCAGCAGCTCGACGCCGACGACCTCGTCCTGCGTCGGGGTGAAGGGGTCGGCCTGGTCGTTGTTGTCGCCCTGGAGCTGCCAGCCGCCCGGGTCGCCACCGATGACGCGGTGGATGATGCGCGCACCCTCGAGCGCAGCGGGCCGGTAGATCACGACGTCACCCACCCGGGGGACGCCGCAGCGGGCGACGACGATGTCACCCGTGCGGTACGTCGGCTCCATCGAGTGCCCGGAGACGAGCGTGAAGGACGTGCAGCCGCCGAGGTTGGTGGGCCACAGCAGGAGCACCGCGACCGCGAGCGCGACGTACGAGGCCGCCGTCCGCGCAGCACGCAGCACCCGCCGGGTCCCGGCGGGTGCTGCGAGCTGGCGGCGGGCCAAGGTCAGGCGCCGTAGACCGTGACGGCGACCTTGCTGATGCTGTTGATCTGCGCGGCCGTGAGCGCCTTGCCGAACGAGCCGTCGGCACCGTTCAGCTTCAGCGTCACGGGGCCGCCCGCGGCGGGGACGGTGCCGCTGTAGACGTCGCCGATCTGCGTACCCGTGGCCGAGCCGAGCGCGACCTTGACGGTCTTGCCGCCGCACGCGGCGTCGAAGGACGTGAGGGTGAGCGCGTCGGCCTCGGACGCGAAGCCGAAGGACGACCCCGTGGCGAGCGTGCCGGCGGGCGCGGACGTGAGGCCGTACGACACGGCGACGGCGCTGGTCTGGCAGACCGCGGTCGTGACGGCCGCGGTGCCGGCCTGGGCGACCGCCGCGGACGTGCCGTTGACGTTGAGCTGCGACGCGGACGCGAGCGAGAGGCCGGCGACGCCGAGCACGGCGAGGCCGACGGCGAGGAGCTTGCGGCGGTTCGCGCGCTTGGAGGACGTGGGCATGGGTGAGCCCCTTCTTGGACGAGCGTTCAGGTGGGTGCGCATCCACTATCGATCCGGCCCGTCACCCGCCCGGAGGAGGCCTAGGTGAAAACTCCCGGGGTGCGCCGGACATGCCCGAGTTCTTCACCCGAGAACCGTCCGCGAGGCGCCGTTTTTGAGACACGAACCCCCAGGTCAGGGGGACTTTCGTCCCGGCGCGGGCGCGTGGCCTGCGTCACGTCCGTGCGGCGCCCCGGGGCGCGCGACGGGCCGTGCGCGGCCCGGCTCAGTCCGTGCGGTCCTCGCCCTGCAGCACGCCCAGCGGCACGCGCGCCTCGACGAGCGCACCGCCGCCGGCACCCGGCCCGACGTGCAGCGAGCCCCCCGCGATGCGCAGCCGCTGGGCCAGCCGCGCGGTGCCCGTCGTGGGGTCCTGCTCGGCCGGCGCGTCGAACGACCCGCCGTCGTTCGCGACGACCACCTCGAGCACGCCGTCGTCGACGTCCATCCGCACGTCGACGCGCGACGGCGGGCCGTGCTTGAGCGCGTTCGTCACGGCCTCCTCGACGACCCGCACGACCAGCAGCCGCTCGGGGATCGTCAGGCCGCCGCGGGTCGGGTCGTCGACGCCGCGCAGCTCCTCCCCCACGACGAGGTTCGTGGCGATCGTGGCCGGAAGCCTGCCGAGCAGGGCCCGGACGGCGGGCACGACCCCGAGCTCGAGACGGTCCGGGTAGAGCAGCCGGCTCATGCGGCGCACGTCGAGGTCGCGCGCCTCCGCGAGCTGCGAGCGCACCCAGCGCACGTCGGCGGTGGCCGCGGGCAGCGCCCGCTCGGTCGCGGCCTGGACCGCGTCGAGGCGCGCGTCGACGAGCACCAGACGCTGCTGCAGCGTCCCGTGCAGACCCTCGGCGACCGCGCGCCGCACCCGGATCTCCTCGTCCTCGAGCGCCCGGACCGCGTGCTCGACGCTCACGGCCTCGCGCTCGGCCTCCCGCGTCGCGACCCGCGACCGCCGCAGGGACACCATCGACGCGACGCCGATGGCGGTCGAGATCAGGGCGATCAGCGTGCCGGAGAGCACCTCGGCGCCCAGGGCCCGGGCCTCGTCGAGCGCGTACACGCCCACGACGACCTGCGCCGCGACCCGCAGCGTCCCCATGAACAGCGCCGCGACCGCCCCGCGCAGCGCGACGCCGGCCACGGTCGGCGTCGCGTGCACGCGCAGCACGACGAGGGCGGCCACCAGGCCCGCGACGGCCACCCCGTTGGCGAGCAGACGACGCCACAGCTCGACCGTGCCCCACTCCGGCAGCAGCTGGGAGTAGATCCACGAGCTCTGCAGCGCGGCCCCGAGCGCGTACCCGAGCGCGACGACGCCCGCGCCGCGCAGCAGGGCGCGACGGTCGGCGACCTCGTCGCCGTGCCGGACCGCGGCCTGCACCCCGTCCTGTCCGCCCTGCATGATTTCACCCCGCTCGGTGCCGTCGTCGCCTGACGCGTCCCGCGCGCGACGGCACCCCCGCGACGATACTGGTCGAGATGATCCCAGCCACTCCTGTCCGTCGTCTGCGCGTCGCGATCGTCGAGGACCAGCCGCTGTTCCGCTCGATGCTCGAGCGTTCCTTCGGCGACGCCGGCGGCTTCGAGGTCGTCGCCGCGCTCGGCTCGGTCACCGAGGCGCGCGCGGTCCTCAGCCCCGGCCTCGTCGACGTCGTCGTGCTCGACATCGACCTGCCCGACGGCAACGGCATCGCCCTGGGTGTGACCCTGCGCCGCTCGCAGCCGCAGCTGGGGATCCTGCTGCTGTCGGCGCACGACGCGATGGACCTGCTGCTGGACCTGCCGCGCGACGTCGCGCACGGCTGGGGCTACCTGTCCAAGACGTCGACGACGAGCGAGCCGACGCTGCTGCACGCGGTGCGCGCCGCGGCCGCGGGCGAGACGGTGCTGGACCCCGCGCTGCTCGAGCGGGTCGCGCCGCGGGCTGGGTCGAGCGTCGCGCGCCTCACGCAGCGCCAGTACACGGTGCTGCGGCTGCTCGCGCAGGGGCTGTCGAACGCAGGCATCGCCGCGCAGCTCGGCATCACCGAGAAGTCGGTGCAGAACCACGTCTACGCGGTCTACACGACCCTGGGGATCGACACCGACCCGGCGCGCAACCCGCGGGTGAGCGCGGCGCTGCGGCTGCTCGAGGAGACGGGCCCCGCGCTCTGACCTCGCCGCGGCCGGTCGTGGCCGCGCCCCGCCCGGGCGCCGACCGTGGGTGCCGCGTGCGAGTCTGGTGCGGGTGACCGTCGAGGACTCGAGGAGGACGTCGTGGTGCTGATCGGCGCGCACGTGCGCGGGGACGACCCGGTGTCGGAGGCCCAGCGCGTCGGCGCGCAGGCCGTCCAGGTGTTCCTGGCCGACCCGCAGGGCTGGAAGAAGCCCGTGCGCCGCGACGACGCGGACGCGCTCGTCGCGTCGGGCCTGGGCATCTACGCGCACGCGCCGTACCTGGTGAACGTCGCGTCGACGAACAACCGGATCCGCATCCCGAGCCGGAACATGATCGCGCAGCACACCGCCGCCGCGGCCGACCTCGGCGCGCGCGGCCTGGTCGTGCACGGCGGTCACGTGGGCGACGGCGACGACGTCGCGATCGGGTTCGACAACTGGCGCAAGACGTTCGAGCGCGCGACGTTCCCCGTGCGCGTGCTGGTCGAGAACACCGCGGGCGGCGAGAACGCGTGCGCGCGCACGCTCGACCGGTGGGCGATGCTGTGGGACGCGATCGGCGGCCACGACGTCGGCGTGTGCCTCGACACGTGCCACGCGTGGGCGGCCGGCGAGGACCTCGAGACGATCGTCGAGCGGCTGACCGCGATCACGGGCCGCATCGACCTCGTGCACGCCAACTCCTCGCGTGACCCGCACGGGTCGAGCCGCGACCGGCACGCGTCCTTCGCCGACGGCACGATCCCGCCCGAGCTCATCGCGCACGTCGTGCGCGAGGCGGGCTGCGACGTGGTCGTCGAGACGCCCGCCGAGGGTCAGGCCGAGGACGTGGCGTACCTGCGCGAGGCGCTCGGCGCCTGAGCGGCGGCGCGCCGCCCACGGCGTCCGACGGCGAGTCAGTAGGGCGACCACCAGACTCCGGGCGTGGCTCGCGAGCAGATGACTGCGACCGACGCGCTCCTCTTCAGATCTCCGAGGACGAGCACCACTCCACGGTTGCACCGTCCAGGCGTGGGGTTCCCGGCTCGCGCGGAAGCTGCCGGCCCCGGGGCTCGACGGCAGCACCAGAAGCCGACACGCACGAGCGAGTCGCGAATCACCACGCGTCGCCGGTCACTGCGCCAATCGAGGCGTTCGCGACGATGTCAGACCATGATGATTGACTCGGCGCATGTCGATGACACGGGCGAAGATGGTGGCTGCGTCCTACCTGAACATCGCGGCCGCGTCGGGGATTGTATCCGGAGTGGTCGCGACCGCTCTCGTCGGCACATTCAGACCCGCTCCGCTCACGGTCTTCGTCCTGGCGGCGACCGGTTCGGCGCTGACGGCCGCGCACTTCGCACCTCGCACCGGCAGGTGGTGGCCGCTCGTGATGACGCTCGCACCACTGGCCTTTCTCGTCGCGTCCGTAATCTTCTGGGTGTCCGCCGCCTACTTCCGGTGGATGGTCGGGGCGGTCACGCTGGCCAGTCCTGAAGACGGCATGACGCTCGCGGCGACGTCGTGGTTGCCAGCTTCGCTGGTGGGCGCTGCGGTGTACGCAGCCGCAGGCCCGGCAGAGGAGACTGGTACGCCCTGCTCTACCCTCCAGGGTGGCGCGAAGGCCTCCGCCGCCGCCCTGATCGTTCTCCCGTTCGTTCTGCAGGGCGTTCCGAACGTCGTCGCACCACGCGCTCTGCAGGTCTTCGCGGTCGTGCATTGTCACGGCACGCCCATGCTAGGCACGTTGGTTGATCACGACATGGCCGTGCAGTGGATTCCATCAGCAGCCGACGTCGACGTCGACTGGGAACAGAGCTCCACCGTCGCCATCGTCAACGGCCAAGCAATCACACCGCTCGAGGTCCCGCCCCTGCTCCCGTCTGGGAGCTATTTCCATCGCCGCTACTTGATGGAAGGGACGACAGCGGTCGACAGCGGACGAACGGGGCAGACGTTCGCCAACGAGTATCGCAGCGCCCTCTTCCGGGCATTCACGCTCGGCGCGTCACCCCTGCCGAACACGGCGGTTCGTGCAGAACTCGAGGTCTGCGGTGCGCAGTGACCGGACCCCGCGCACTGGCCGCGTGCGGCACGCGTCGCACGGGTGTGGGTGAGACAAACCTGCGACTGGTCGGAAGCTTCCGCCCGTCCGTCGACGGATGCGCGCTCGCAACCAGGTGGAGCCCCCTGTCGGATTCGAACCGACGACCTGCTGTTTACAAGACAGCTGCTCTGGCCAGCTGAGCTAAGGAGGCGAGGCGGCCAGGGTACCGGCCGCGACGCGCGCGGGCGCCCGCCCCGGCGAGGGGACGGGCGCCCGCGGCGACGGTCAACCCTTGGCGGCGACCGCCTGGTTGATCGCGTCGGTCAGCGGGCCGGTGGTGTAGAGGTCCGCGTCCCACTTCTTGCCGTCGATGAGGACGGTCGGCGTGCCCAGGCCGCCGAGGTCGTTCTGCGCCTGCTGCGTGGTGGCGGCGACGAACGGCGCGTAGGTGCGCCACGTGCCCTCACGCTCCTCGGTCTCGGTCCCGGACGTCGCGACCTCGTACGTGCCGTCGACGGTCGCCGTGAACTGGTCGGCGACCGACTGGGGCACGCCGACGCCGACGGCGATCTCGGCGAGGCGCGAGTCCTTCGGGCCGGTCGTGCCCTCGTCGGGCTGGTTCTCCTCGGTGTACAGCGCGCTGATGAAGTCGACGTAGTGCTCGGGGTCCTGCGCGGCGACCACGGCGGCCGCGTTGGCGGCGCGCGTCGAGTAGAACGTGCCGCGCGAGTTGCCGTCGAGGAACGAGATGTTCTTGTAGACGACCGTCACGCCGCCGGCCTCGGCCAGGCGCTCGAGCTCGGCGCCGTTGGCGCGGTCGAACATGCCGCAGTAGGGGCACATGAAGTCGAAGTAGACCTGCACCTCGACGTCGTCGGCGCCGGACTTGCCGACGCCCTCGGCGCTGACGGGCACTCCGCCCCCGGCGTCGGCCACGTCGGGCCGCTCGACGTCGGCCAGCGCGGGCACGACCGTGTTGGCGGTGCCGCCGGCGTAGACCACGTCGCCGTAGGCCTCGGCGTTGGCCCGGCTCTGCCAGAAGATGGCGAAGGCGATGCCGCCGAAGACGACGAGGGCCATGACGAGGCCGCCGATCGCGATCAGCCGGGTGCGCTTGGCCTTGCGCTCCTGCTCCTGCCGCAGGGCGAGCGCCTTGGCGCGCGCCTCCTCGCGGCGCTGCGCCTTGGGTGCGCGGGGGTCGTTCGTGGGCATGGGTGCTCCTGGGTGTGGGCCGGCGAGCCGGCGGGGACGTACGGGCGGGCGCTGATCAGCGCGCCGGCGGTCCCCGGTGCGGGCGGGCGGGGTCGAGCACACGGCCCGCGGGCACCCGCACCGCGACGTCGGCGGTGACGCGCACGTGAGCGGGCACGAGGGCGGGCCGAAGGCGCATCGGCGCGGGGAGGCGCGCCGCGAGCACCGAGCGGACCGCGGCGGCGGCGCGGCGCACCGCGACCCCGAGCCCGAGCCCGCCCGCGGCCAGCAGGACGTGCGCGGCGAGCGCGGGCAGCGCGACGCTCAGCAGGACCACGGCCCCCTGCGACGTCGAGCCCAGGCCGACCGCGCCCTCGGGGCACTCGGCGGCCGAGCGCAGCACCGCCAGGCGCATGCCGAGCGCCGCGAGCGGCCCCTCGGCGGTGAGGCACTGGTGCAGCAGCACGCGGCCCTGCACCCCCAGCACGACCGAGGCGACCGACAGCAGCACGCCGAGGGCGCCCAGCACGGGGGCGCGCCCGACGGCCGGGGTCAGCCCCCGCACCGCTGTGGTCGCACGCACGGGCCCAGGGTAGGCGTTCGGCACGGGGCGGGTCACGCCGTCGGGCTCACGGGTTCGGCAGCACGGGCGGCGTGTCGAGCGGCCACCACCGGATCGGCTGCGCGTCGACCAGGCCGTCGAAGAGCAGCAGCGCGCCGACGAGCGCGAGCACGACGACCACGAGCGCGCCGACCGGTCCGGGCGCGACCAGCGCGAGCGTGCGCCGCGCGCCCGTGCGCGTCATGCGTGACAGCGGGCCCCACCACACGAACGCGACGAGCAGGAGCGTGAGGGCCGCGACGACGAGCCGCGCCGTCGTGCCCTGCGGCGGCTCGCCGCCCGGCGAGCCGCCGATCGCCCAGCGTCCGGTGTCCAGCAGCCACCAGCCCAGCCCGCCGACGATCAGCACGACCGCGCCGCCGACGAGCAGCGGCGGGAGCGCCGCGAGCACCGCGCGCAGCAGGTACCAGGGCAGCCCCGTCACCGCGAGCGGCACGTCGGACCGCCGCACGCCGCGGCGCTCGCGCCGCGTGTGCATGGTCTCGACCGCCAGCCCGACGGTGCGGACCAGCACGGCCAGCACGACGACGACCAGGATCGTCACGAACGGGTGCAGCATGGCCGCGAGCGCGACCACCAGCCCGATCGCGAGCATCGACCCCCACCGGCGGCGGGCGGGCGGGCGCTGGTACCCGGGGCCGTCGTCGGCGCCGTCGTCGCCGGCCTCGAGGTCGTCACCGATCCACGCGTCGTCCGGGTCGTCGTCGACCTCGGCGCCGACGTGCGGCGCGATCGTCGGCGGCAGCACGGCGGTCGGGCGGGCGGCGTCGTTCCCGACGGGCACGGCGACCGTGCGCCCGTCGTTCACGGGTGCGGCCGCGGGAGCGACCGTCGCCGCACCGGCGGCCGGCGCCGCGAGGGCCGTCGTGGCCCGGTGGTCCTGCGGCGAGGGACGCCGGGCCACGTGCTCGGTCGCGAGGTCGTCCTCGCCCCGGCCGTCGTCCCACCCGTCGTCGGGCGCGTCCTCGCCGTCGTTCTCGAGGTCGTCGTCGAGGTCGTCGTCGAGGTCGTCGTCGAGGTCGTCCCCGTCGAGGTCGTCCGGGTCGTCGAGGTCGCCGGCGCCCACGACCGTCGTCGCGACGTCGTCGGCGTCCCCGCCGTCCGCGCCCCCGGGCCCGGCGGTCCCGAGCACGACCGTCGCGACCGCACCGGCGGGCAGGTCGCCCTCGGCCGCGACCGCGCGCAGCGCCGCGACGACGTCCTCGGGGTCGGTGCGCTCGGCGACGATCGGGCGCAGCGCGCCGGCGACCGCGGCCGACGTCAGCGGGCCCACGCCCGCCAGGTCGACGTCGCCCGCACGTGCCCGGGCGAGCACCGCCTCGACCGGCCGCGACCCGAACGGGTCCCGCCCGGTCGCCGCGAACGCGAGCATCGCGGCCCAGCCCCACATGTCGGTCGCCGGGCTGGGATCGCCGCCGTCGAGCAGCTCGGGTGCGAGGTAGCCGGGCGTCCCGAGCACGAGGCCCGCGGTCGTGAGGTTCGCGTCGTCGTCGACGCCCTGCGCGAGCCCGAAGTCGATGAGTACCGGACCGTCGTCGGTGAGCAGCACGTTGGACGGCTTGAGGTCGCGGTGCACGACGCCCGCCGCGTGCACGGCCGCGAGCGCGTCCCGCAGGCCCTCGGCGAGCGCGAGCAGGTCGTCGGCGTCGAGCGGGCCGCGCTCGCGCACGTGCTCGGTGAGCGTGTCCCCCGCGACCAGCTCGGTGACGAGGAACGCCTCGGTCGAGTCCGCCTCGGCGTCGAGGACGGCCGCGACCGCGGGGTGCCGCAGCCGCTGCAGCGCGGCGACCTCGCGCAGCAGCCGCGCGCGCACGGTCGCGTCGGAGCCGACGTGCGGGTGCAGCAGCTTGAGCGCGACGGCGGTGCCGCCGCCGTCGACCGCGCGGTACACGGTCCCCATGCCGCCGGACCCGAGCGGGGCCACCACCGTGTACCCGCCGATCTCCGACCCCGGCGTCAGACCGATCCGCTCCATGCCCGGCAACCTAGCCGGTCACGGCCCCGCACGGGTCCTGCCCGTCCCCGAGCGTGTCACCCATAGGACGACTAGGGTCATGGCGAACCTCGAGGAGTTGATGTCGTGCCCACCGACACCCCGCAGGACGGCTACGACCTGGTCGTCGTCGCGAACCGGCTGCCCGTCGACGTGAGCCTGGACGAGGACGGCTCACCGAGCTGGACCCGCTCCCCCGGCGGACTGGTCACGGCGCTCGCGCCCGTCATGGCCCGGGCCGACGGGGCGTGGGTCGGCTGGGGCGGGTCACCCGGGCTGGAGCTCGAGCCGTTCGACGTGGACGGCACGCGGCTCGTGCCCGTGACCCTCACGTCCGACGACGTCGAGCGGTACTACGAGGGCTTCTCGAACGACACCCTGTGGCCGCTGTACCACGACGTCATCGCACCCCCCGCGTTCCACCGGCAGTGGTGGGACGCGTTCCAGCGCGTCAACCGCCGCTTCGCCGAGGCCGCCGCGCGGCAGGCCTCGCCCGGGGCGACCGTCTGGGTGCACGACTACCAGCTGCAGCTGGTGCCCGCGTACCTGCGCGAGCTGCGCCCCGACCTGCGGATCGGGTACTTCCACCACATCCCGTTCCCGCCGCTGGAGATCTTCGCGCAGCTGCCGTGGCGGCGGCAGGTCGTCGAGGGCCTGCTCGGCGCGGACCTGCTGGGCTTCCAGCGCGCGGGCGACGCCGCGAACTTCGTGCGCGTCGTGCGCCGCGTCACCGACCTGACGACGCGCGGCCAGACGATCACGGTCGACGAGGGCACGGACCACCAGCGCGTCGTGCGCGCGGCGCCGTTCCCGATCTCGATCGACTCGCGCGCGTTCGACGCGCTGGCGCGCACGCCGCAGGTGCAGGAGCGGGCGCGCGAGATCCGCCGCGAGCTCGGCGACCCCGAGCACCTGCTGCTGGGCGTCGACCGGCTCGACTACACCAAGGGCATCCGCCACCGCATCAAGGCGTACGGCGAGCTCCTGGAGGACGGCCGGCTGTCGGCCACCGACACCGTCCTGGTGCAGGTCGCGTCCCCCAGCCGCGAGAACGTCGGCGCGTACCAGCAGCTGCGCGACGAGGTCGAGCTGCTCGTCGGTCGCATCAACGGCGACCACGGGCAGGTCGGGCACACGCCCGTGCAGTACCTGCACCAGTCGTTCCCCATGGAGGAGATGGCCGCGCTGTACCTGGCGGCCGACGTCATGCTCGTCACGGCGCTGCGCGACGGCATGAACCTCGTCGCGAAGGAGTACGTGGCGGCGCGCTCCGACGACCGCGGGGCGCTGCTGCTCAGCGAGTTCACGGGCGCCGCGGACGAGCTGAACGGCGCCGTGCTGGTGAACCCGCACGACATCGACGGCATGAAGGACAAGATCGTGGCCGCCGTCCACCTCGACGCGCGCGAGTCCCGCAAGCGCATGCGCCAGCTGCGGCGGCGCGTGCTGAGCCACGACGTCGCGGCGTGGTCCGACGAGTTCCTCGCGGTGCTGACGTCGATGCCGGGGAGCACCCGTGGCTGAGCCGACCGCCGCCACCGCGGCCGACCTGGACGCACGGCTCGCCGCGCTCGCCGCCGACCCCGCGGCGCGGCCGCTGCTGGTCGCGCTCGACTTCGACGGCACGCTCGCGCCGCTGCAGGACGACCCGGCCGCGTCGCGGATCCTGCCGGAGGGCGTCGAGGTCCTCGCGGGGCTCTCGACCCAGGACGGCGTCGTCCTCGCGCTCGTCTCGGGGCGTGCGATGGGCGACCTGCACGCGCTCGCGCAGGTGCCCCCGGGCACGTACCTGATCGGCAGCCACGGCGCCGAGCGCGCGCGTGTCACGCAGTTCGGGCTGGACCGCGACGTCGTCGAGCTCACGCACGAGCAGGCCGACCGGCTCGCGGCGCTGGGCGCACGCACGGCGGCGGTCGCGCGCGGCCGTGACGGCGTGTGGGTCGAGACGAAGCCGACGGCCGTCGTCGTGCACACGCGGCTCGCCGAGCGCGACGTGGCCGACGCCGCCGAGTCCGAGGCCGTCGCGCTGGGGGCCGAGCTGGGCGTCGGGACGATGCACGGCAAGGACGTCGTCGAGCTGTCGGTGCTGCCGGCGGACAAGGGCACGGCGCTGCAGGCGCTGCGTCACGAGCTGGCCGCGCCGGTCGTGCTGTACGCGGGCGACGACGTCACCGACGAGCACGCGTTCGCCGCGCTCGACGCCGACGACGTGACCGTCAAGGTGGGCGCCGGGGACACGGTCGCGCGGTTCCGCGTCGCCGACCCCGAGGCCGCCGTGGCGGCGCTGACGACGCTGCGCGACGCGCTCGCCTGACGCCGCCACGCCGGTCCGCGGCGGGCGCGTCGCGGTACCCGCCCCCGGCCCCGGCGGTCCCGGTCGACGGCCCCGTGACCTGTGCCATACTGACGCCGCGACCGAGGACGGTCTTGACCGTCGCCGGTCCGTGTCAGCGGAGACACAGAGGGCTCGGCAGGCCCGCGTACCCCGCGGACCTGCGTTGACACTCTTCACGACGGATCGTCCGGCACGTACCTGCCGGTGAAGGGATTGGCACAGCCATGGCTACGGTCACGTTCGACCACGCGACCCGGATCTACCCCGGGACCGAGCGCCCCGCGGTGGACGCGCTCAACCTGCACATCGAGGACGGCGAGTTCCTCGTCCTCGTCGGCCCCTCGGGCTGCGGCAAGTCGACCTCCCTGCGCATGCTCGCGGGCCTCGAGGACGTCAACGCCGGTCGCATCCTCATCGGCGACCGCGACGTCACCGACGTGCAGCCCAAGGACCGCGACATCGCGATGGTCTTCCAGAACTACGCGCTGTACCCGCACATGACGGTCGCCGACAACATGGGCTTCGCGCTCAAGATCGCCGGCGTGCCGAAGGCCGAGATCCGCACGCGCGTCGAGGAGGCCGCGAAGATCCTCGACCTCACGCAGTACCTCGACCGCAAGCCGAAGGCCCTCTCGGGTGGTCAGCGTCAGCGTGTCGCCATGGGCCGCGCGATCGTCCGCTCGCCCCAGGTGTTCCTCATGGACGAGCCGCTGTCGAACCTCGACGCCAAGCTCCGCGTCCAGACCCGTACGCAGATCGCGTCGCTCACGCGCCGCCTCGGCGTCACGACCGTCTACGTCACGCACGACCAGGTCGAGGCCCTGACGATGGGCGACCGCATCGCGGTCCTCAAGGACGGCATCCTCCAGCAGGTCGACACGCCGCGTGCGCTGTACGACACGCCCGCCAACGTGTTCGTCGCCGGCTTCATCGGCTCGCCCGCCATGAACATCGGCACGTTCCCCGTGCTCGAGGGTGCGGCGTCCGTCGGCTCGTCGCGTCTCGCGCTGCCGCGCGAGGTCGTCGGCCGCCTCACGGACGACGACAAGGGCCACATCACGGTCGGCTTCCGCCCCGAGTCGCTCGACACCGTGCCCCAGGGCACGCAGGACTCGTTCCCCGTGGTCGTGAACCTCGTCGAGGAGCTCGGCTCGGACGCGTTCGTCTACGGCGCGCTGACCAACGAGTTCGGCCAGCAGGCGTCGGCCGTGCACTCGGGCGCCGGCGAGGCGCAGATCATCGTGCGCGTCGACCCCCGCCAGGTCCCGAAGGTGGGCGACACGATCCACGTCCGGATCCGCCCCAACGAGCAGCACCTGTTCCACGCGGGCTCGGGCGAGCGTCTCGCCTGACACCCAGCAGCACGCACCGAGGCGGGTCCGGTCGACCGGGCCCGCCTCGGTGCTTTCCACGCCCGGCGCCGGACGCTCCACGGGATCGTCACGGCGCCGGCGCGGGGCCCGCCACCGGACCTGAGAGGATCGAGCCATGAGCGGTACCGTGCAGCGCCTGCAGATCACGGCGGCCAACCCGGACCCCGCGCTGCTCGACCTGCCGTGGGACGTCCCGCTGGAGGACTGGCCCACCGACATGCTCGCCGCGCTGCCGCGCGGCATCTCGCGGCACATCGTGCGGTTCGCGCGGCTCTCGGGGCGGGTCATCGCCATCAAGGAGATCGGCGAGACCGTCGCGTACCGCGAGTACGAGCTGCTGCGTCAGCTGCGCAAGCTCGAGGTGCCGAGCGTCGAGCCCGTCGGCGTCATCACGGGCCGCCGCTCGCCCGACGGAGAGCCGCTCGAGGCCGTGCTCATCACGCAGCACCTGCAGTTCTCGCTGCCCTACCGCGCGCTGTTCAGCCAGTCGCTGCGCCCCGACACCGCGACCCGCCTCATCGACGCCCTCGCGGTGCTCATGGTCCGGCTGCACCTGGCCGGCTTCTACTGGGGCGACGTGTCGCTGTCGAACACGCTGTTCCGCCGCGACGCCGAGACGTTCGCCGCCTACCTCGTCGACGCCGAGACCGGCGACCTGCACGACCGGCTGAGCCCCGGGCAGCGCGCGTACGACCTCGAGGTCGCGCGGGTCAACATCATCGGCGAGCTCATGGACCTGCAGGCCGGCGAGTTCCTCGACGAGGACGAGGACGTCGTGGCCATCGGCGAGGCGCTCGTCGTCCGGTACGACGAGCTGTGGCGCGCACTGACCGAGGTCGAGGCCTTCGGGTACGGCGAGCGGTGGCGCGTGCAGGCCCGCATCGACCGCCTCAACGACCTCGGGTTCGACGTCGGCGAGCTCGACATCACCACGGACCTCGACGGCACGTCGGTGCGCATCCAGCCCAAGGTCGTCGACGCGGGGCACCACTCGCGGCGCCTCATGCGCCTGACGGGCCTGGACGTGCAGGAGAACCAGGCGCGCCGCCTGCTCAACGACCTCGACGAGTACCGTGCCGCGACGGACCGGCAGGCCGACGACGAGGCGTTCGTCGCGCACGACTGGCTGACCGACATCTTCGAGCCGGCCGTGCGCAGCGTGCCGCGCGAGCTGCGCCGCAAGCTCGAGCCCGCGCAGATCTACCACGAGCTGCTCGACCACCGCTGGTACCTGTCGCAGCAGGAGGACCGCGACGTGCCCATGACGGAGGTCGCCGCGAGCTACGTCCGGCACATCCTGCCCAGCCGCCCCGACGAGCAGGCCGTCCTCGGCACGCGCGCCGAGGACCTGCGCGACGGCGAGACGGGCGAGCACCCGCGCGTCGACGACGACCTGGACCCCGACCGGCTCATCGGCTGACGCCGGCCGGGGTGCGGGGCGTCACGCGCGCTGGCGCGCCACCTCGTACAGCGCGATGCCGGCGGCGACGCCCGCGTTGAGGGACTCGACGGCCGACGCGATCGGGATCGACGCGATCGCGTCGCACTGCTCGCGCACGAGCCGCGACAGCCCCTTGCCCTCGGACCCGACGACGAGCACGAGCGGGTCCGTCGCGAACGGCAGGTCCGCGAGCGGCACGTCGCCGCCCGCGTCGAGCCCGACCACGAACACGCCCGCGGCCCGCAGCTCCTGCAGCGCGCGCGTGAGGTTGGTCGCGCGGGCCACCGGGACCCGCGCGGCGGCACCCGCCGACACCTTCCACGCCGACGCCGTCACGCCGGCCGCACGCCGCTCGGGCACCAGCACGCCGTGCGCGCCGAACGCCCCGGCCGAGCGCAGCACGGCCCCGAGGTTGCGCGGGTCGGTCACGCCGTCGAGCGCGACGATCAGCGGCGTCGTCTGCGACGCCTCGGCCGTGTCGAGCAGGTCGTCCGGGTCGAGGTACTCGTAGGGCGGCACCTGGATCGCGACGCCCTGGTGCACGGCGCCGTCGGTCAGCCGGTCGAGCTCGGCGCGGCCGACCTCGAGGAGCGGGTACCGGGCGTCCGCGGCGATCGAGACGATCTCCTTGGTGCGGTCGTCCGCCTCCAGGCGCGACGCGATGTACACGGTGGAGACCGGGATGCCCGCGCGCAGCGCCTCGAGCACCGAGTTGCGACCGCCGACGATCTCGTGGGTCGACGACGTGCGACCACCCTTGCGGCCCGCGGCCGAGCGGGACGCGCCCGCGGCCGGACGCCCGGACGACGGACGCCCGGACGTCGCGCCCTTCTCGGCCTCGACCTTGCGCTTGTGCGCCACGTGGTACGGGCGGTCCTCCGCCTTGGGCGTGGGGCCCTTGCCCTCGAGCGCGCGGCGGCTGTGGCCGCCGGTCCCGACGCGTGCGCCCTTCTTCGTGCCCGCCTTGCGGGTCGCCCCGCGGCGCTGCGAGTTGCCGGCCATCAGTCCTCCGTCGTGTCGGTCGCGGGTGCCGCGAGCGTCCAGCGCGCACCCGTCGGTGAGTCCTCGACCACGACGCCTGCGGCCGTGAGCCGGTCGCGGATCGCGTCGGCCGCGGCCCAGTCGCGGGCCGCGCGAGCGGCCGCGCGTGCGTCGAGCTCGGCACGCACGAGCGCGTCGAGCGCCCGCGCCGTGCGGTCGTCGCCGCCCGTGGTGGCCCACTGCGGCGACGCCGGGTCGAGGCCCAGCACGTCGAGCATGCCACGCAGGACGACCATCGCGTCGCGCGCGGCGTCGTCGTCGCCCGCGGCGAGCGCGGTGTTGCCCGCCCGCAGGGTCTCGTGCACGACCGCGAGGGCGGCCGGCACGTTGAGGTCGTCGTCGAGCGCGGCGCCGAAGGCCGCCGGCAGCGCGGCGGTGGCGACCTCGTCGGCCGGCACGGCGCCCACGCGCTCGGTCGCGCGCTGCACGAAGCCCGCGAGGCGGTCCCAGGTGGCCGCCGCCTCGGTCAGCGTGTCGTCCGTCCACTCGAGCATCGAGCGGTACTGCACGGCGGTGAGCGCGTACCGGACGACGGCTGCGGGCGCCTTCTCGAGCACCGCGCTCACGAGCAGCCCGTTGCCGAGCGACTTGCTCATCTTCGCGCCGCCCTGCGTGACCCAGCCGTTGTGCAGCCAGTAGCGCGCGAACCCGTAGCCCGCCGCGCGCGACTGCGCCTGCTCGTTCTCGTGGTGCGGGAACCGCAGGTCCAGGCCGCCGCCGTGGATGTCGAACGTCTCGCCCAGGTAGCGGTGCGCCATCGCCGAGCACTCGAGGTGCCAGCCCGGGCGGCCGCGGCCGAACGGCGTGTCCCAGGCCGCGGTCGCGGGCTCACCGGGCTTGGGCGCCTTCCACAGCGCGAAGTCGTGCGGGTCGCGCTTGCCGGAGCCCGCGTCGTCGGGCACGTCGGTCATGTCGTCGACGCGCTGGTTGGTCAGCGAGCCGTAGTCGCCCCACGACCGCACGTCGAAGTACACGTCGCCCGCACCCGCGACGTACGCGTGGCCGCGCTCGACGAGCCGCTCCATGAGCGCGAGCATCGCCGGCACGTGCCCGGTCGCGCGCGGCTCGTAGTCGGGCGGCAGCACGCCGAGCGCGTCGTAGGCCGTCGTGAACGCACGCTCGTTGGTCAGCGCCCACGCCCACCACTCGTGCCCGGCCGCGGCGGCCTTGGCGAGGATCTTGTCGTCGATGTCCGTGACGTTGCGGACGAGCGTGACGCGCTGGCCCTGGCGACGCAGCCAGCGCACGAGCACGTCGAACGCGACGGCGGACCGCACGTGGCCCACGTGCGGCGGCGACTGCACCGTCGCACCGCACAGGTAGATGCCGACCCGGCCCTCGACGAGGGGGACGAAGTCACGCACCGCCTGGGTGCCGCTGTCGAACAGCCGCAGAGTCACCCGCCCAGGCTACCGGCGCGGGACCCCCGCGACCGACCCGGACCTGCGCGGCGACGTCAGCCGACGCAGACGCCCTCGCCGCGGTAGGTCGGCACGGTCGCCTCGACGCGGTCGCCGCGCACCAGGTGGACCTCGGCGAAACGCTCCATCACCTCGCCCGCCTTGGCGTGCCGGAACCACACGCGGTCCCCGACGCGCAGGTCGGCGCGCGCCGGCACGCGCAGCGGCGTCTGGACCTCGCCGGCCCCCTCGCGCGGCGCGAGCCGCAGGCCCTCCGGCCACACGGGGCGCGGCAGCCGGGTGGGCGTCGCCGGGCCGGACGCGACGTACCCGCCGCCGAAGACCGTCGCCCACCCGTCGCCCGGGATCCGCACGACGTCGAGACCGACGTACGCGGCGGGGCGCGGACGGAAGGCGCGGTAGCCGTCGAACAGCGTGGGGACGAACAGCCCGGACCCCGCCGTGACCTCGGTGACCGCGGGTGCGGCGGCGCTCACCTCGATCGACCCGGTGCCGCCCGAGTTCACGAGCTCCAGCGGGTGCCCGAGCGCGTCGGCCACGGCGTCGACGACGGCCGCGCGGCGCACCGCGAGCTCGCGCACCGACGCGGCCTTGACGGCACGGACCGCGAACGAGGTGTCCGGCAGCCCGGCGACCTGCGCCTCGTAGAACATGACGCCGCGCACCGCGAGCGGCCCGCGGGCCTCGACCTCCACGGCGAGCGCGGCCGCCTGCGCCGGGGTGCGCACGGGCGAGCGCCGCACGCCGAGGTGCACGGTGAACGGACCGCGCCCCAGGCGCAGCGACGCGTCGACGTCGAGGCACACGCGCAGCGTCCGCCCGTGCCGGCGTGCGGCCACCGCGAGCAGGTCGGCCTGGGCGACGTCGTCGACCATGAACGTCACCGCGTCCGCGGCCGCCGGGTCGGCGGCGACCGCGTCGATCGCGACGGCGTCGACCGTGGGGTAGCCGAGCAGGACGTCGTGCACGCCGTGCGCGACGAGCCAGCGCGCCTCGGCGGCGGCGTAGGCCATGACCCCCGCGAACCCGGGGCGCGCGAGGACCTCCTCGAGGACGTGACGCACCCGCACGGACTTGCTCGCGACGCGCACCGGCATGCCACCGGCGCGGCGCAGCACGTCGCCGGCGTTCGCCTCGAGCGCGTCGAGGTCGACGACGACGAGCGGCCCGGGCCGGCCTGCGGTCGCCGCGTCGAGGCGCTGCCCCACGGTGCGCGCCGCGGGGTCGGCACCCGCGGACGGCACGGGGGCCGTGCCCGCGCGGCGCACCGGGGTCGACGTCATGCCCGGGACGTTACCCCCGACGGTGCGACGGGGGGAACGAGCCGGTGCACGTCGGCGTCGCGCTGCTCGGGCACGTGCGGCTCGCCCAGGACCGTCGCCTCGTCGAGCGGCACCGCGAGCGTCGCGAGGTGCTCGGCGAACAGCCGCAGACCCTCGTACCCGGCACGGTCGTCGCCGTCGACGAGCCAGGCGAGCGAGAACCCGTCGACGGCCGCGATGATCGAGCGGGCGATCATGAGGCGCGGCACGCGCCAGACGATGCCCGCGGCCCGCTCGACCTCCTCCAGGAAGTGCTCGGCCACGGCCCAGCTGTGGGTGTACTGGTCGACCCCCACCTGACGGAGCTCGGGGTGACGCAGCGACGTCGTCGTCAGCTCGTAGGTCAGCAGCTGCGGCTCGCGCGTCGCCCGGATGTTCGCCCACACCCCGTCGAGGACGCCCATGATGAGGTCGGCCACCGGAGCGGACTCGGGCATCTCGGCCATGCCGCGCGCGGTGTTGCGCAGGGTGATGGTGTGCGCCATGGCGCGCAGCAGCTCGTCCTTGTCACGGAAGCAGTAGTGCACGACGCCCAGGGACACCCCGGCCTCGGCGGCGACGGCGCGCACCGTGGCGCCGTCGACGCCGTCCCGGCACGCGACGACGAGCGCCGCCTCGATGAGCTGCTCGCGTCGCTCGGCGACGGGTAGACGGTTCACGGTTCCTCCTCGCGGGCGATGCGCGGCACACCCCCCCGGTCGCCGCGTCACCCTTCCTCCACAATCTCATCGGTAGTCATGACGTTAGTCAAGGCACTCGCACACTTGACTTGGACGCTCAACCAATCCCATGCTCGCCGAATGGGGGAACGCGCGCCCGACGGGGCCGGTCCTGACGCGTGGCGCAACTGGGCGCGCACGGAGAGCGCGCGCCCCCGGCGGGTTGCCCGCCCCCGCGACGTCGCCGCCCTCGCGGCCGAGGTCGCCGCCGCCACGGCCTCCGGGACGCGCCTGCGCGCGGTCGGCGCCGGCCACTCCTTCTCCGGTGCCGCGGTGACCGACGGCGTGCACGTCCACCTCGACGCGCTCGACCGCGTCGAGCGGGTCGTGCCCCGGCCGGACGGCACCACGCACGTGACCGTCGGGGCGGGCATCCGCCTGCACGCGCTGAACCGCGAGCTGGCGGCGCGCGGTCTCGCGATGCGGAACCTCGGCGACATCGACCGACAGTCGGTGGCGGGCGCGATCAGCACGGGGACGCACGGCACGGGGGCACGGCTCGGCGGGCTCCCCACGCAGGTCGTCGGGCTGCGCGTCGTCACGGCCGCCGGTGACGTCGTCGAGGCGTCGCCCGACCACGAGCCCGAGCTCTTCGAGCTGGCGCGGCTGGGGCTCGGGACCGCGGGTGTGCTCGCGGCCGTGACGCTCGAGGTCGTGCCGGCCTTCCGGCTCCTCGCGCGCGAGGAGCCCATGCCGCTGCCCGCCGTGCTCGAGGGGCTCGACGACCTCGTCGACGGGCACGACCACTTCGAGTTCTTCTGGTTCCCCCACACCGCCTCGACGCTGACCAAGCGCAACGACGTCGCGCAGGACGAGCACCTGCCGCTGCCGCGCTGGCGGCGGGCGCTCGACGACGAGCTGCTGTCGAACGTCGCGTTCGGCGCGGCCCAGGAGGTCGCGGCGCGCACCGCGCGCTGGACGCCCCACCTCAACCGGTTCCAGGGCGCGTCGCTGCCGCCCCGGACGTACACGGCGGCCTCGCACGACGTGCTGGTCTCGCGGCGGCGGGTGCGGTTCCGCGAGGCCGAGTACGCCGTGCCGCGCGAGAGCGTCCGGGACGTCGTGGCGGAGCTCGCGTCGTGGTTCCGCGCGACGCGCGCCCACGTCCCGTTCCCGCTGGAGGTGCGCTTCGCGGCCGCGGACGACGTGTGGCTGTCCACCGCGCACGGACGGGAGACCGCGTACGTCGCGGTGCAGCAGTACCACCGGCTGCCGCACGGCCGGTACTTCGAGGCGGCCCGCCGGATCGTGGCCGAGGTCGGTGGCCGACCCCACTGGGGCAAGATGCACGACCTCACCCACGCGGACCTGGCGCCGCTGTACCCGCGACTGGCCGACGCGAACCGCGTGCGCGGCCGCGTGGACCCCACCGGGACGTTCCGGAACCCCTACGTCGACCGCGTGCTGGGGCTGCCGGGCTGACCAGCGCCGACGCGCCGCGGACGTCGGCGAGGCGACCCCGGCGAGGAGGTCACCCGCCGACGCGTGGCAGCGCTCCCGTCAGCGGCGGCCACACCGCGGGCAGGTCGGTGGGCGGCTCGAGCGCGACCGAGGGCCGCGCGTGCTCGTCCACCTGCAGCAGGCCCTCGAACGTGGCTCGCAGGGTCTCGATCGACACCCGGTCGCGCTGGCGCACGCGGGCACCGGCGACACGCTGCGGGAGGCCGCCCGGACCCGTGGCCGGCAGGTCGCTGCCGGGTGCGGGCGCGGCGGTGCGCCCGTCGTCCGTCGATGGCACTGTCACGGCGTCGGACCGTACCGGTGATTCGCCCCTTTCGCGACGGGCACGCGCACCGATCCGCACCAGGGCCGGGCACACGGCCGGGAGTTTCACCCGAGCGGGTGGAAGCGTGTCCACATCCTGACACCGGGGTCAGGGCGTGGACGCCTCCACCGCCGCGGCGAGGGTCTGCAGCTCCCCCAGGACGCGGCGCACCGCGACCCGTTGCGCCCGGTCCGGGCGCAGCAGCGCCTCGACCAGACGCCCGGCCCGCACGTCCCGAAGCGGCACCAGCCGCAGGCCGGACCCCGGGCCGGTCCGGGTGGAGTACCGGGGCAGCAGGCTCACGCCGTGCCCCGCGGCGACCAGCGCCTCGACCACGTGGAAGTCGTTGATCCGGTGCACGACCCGGGGCTCGGCGCCCGTGCGCACCGTCAGCTCGTCGAGCACGCGCGCCACCGGGAAGCCCTCGCGGACCGCGATCCACGGCACGTCCACCAGGTCGGCCGGCGCCACGGACGCCGCGTGCGCGAGCGGGTGGTCGACGGGCACCGCGACGTCGAGCGGCTCGCGCAGCAGCCGCTCGACCACGACGTCCGCACCCCACCCGGGGCCGCCGTCGGGGCGGTGCGCGACCACGACGTCGAACCGGTCGGTCAGCGCGACGAACCGGTCCTGGGCGACGTCCTCGTCGGCGCACTCGACCGTGATGCCGTCGAGCGCCGCGACGCGGTCGAGGAGGCCGGGCAGCAGGAGCTTGGCCCCGCTCGCGAACGCGCTCACGGTCACGGTCCCGGCGGGGCTCGCCACGAACGCGTCGCACGCGGCACGTGCCCGCTCGAGCGCGACCGCCACCTCGAGCGCGGCGTCGGCGAGCGCGTCGCCCGCCGGCGTCAGCCGCACGCCGCGACCCACGCGCTCCGTCAGCGCGAGGCCGACCTCGCGCTGCAGCGCGGCGAGCTGCTGCGACACCGCCGACGGCGTGAGGTGCCGCACTGCGGCCGCCGCCGTCACCCCGCCGTGCGCACGGACGGCGCGCAACGTGGCCAGGGCCGCGGGATCCATGAAGCGACGCTACATCCTCGATCCACATCTTTTCGATGGTCGTGAACACTGACGCGCCGCAGACTCGTGCCGTGCCCCTCCGCCACCGCCTGCTCGCCGTCGTCGTCGCCCTCACGTGGGGACTGAACTTCGTGGCGATCCACCTGTCCCTCCAGCAGTTCCCGCCCTTCCTGCTGGTCGCGCTGCGGTTCGCGGTGATCGCCGTGCCGACCGTGCTGCTCGTCCCGCGCCCGCGCGTCGCGTGGCGCTGGATCCTGGGGTACGGGCTCGGGTTCGGCGTGCTCCAGTTCCTGTTCCTCTACCTCGCGATGGACACCGGCATGCCGACCGGGCTCGCGTCCCTCGTGCTGCAGTCGTCGGCCCCGTTCACCGTGCTCCTCGCCGCGGCGCTGCTCCGCGAGCGACTGACGCCCCGGCAGGGCCTCGGCGTCGCCGTCGCCGTGCTCGGGCTCGCGGGCATCGCCGTGCACCGGGCGGGCCTCGACGGCGGCGCCACGCTGCTGCCGGTGGTCCTGACGCTGTGCGGCGGCCTCGGCTGGGCGCTCGGCAACCTGAGCAACCGGCAGGCCCGGACGGACGCGCCCTTCCGGCTCGTGCTGTGGATGTCGGTCGTGCCGCCGCTGCCGATGCTCGCGGTCTCGCTCGTCGTGGAGGGGCCGGACGCCGTCGTGCAGTCCTTCCGCGGCCTCACGACGCCGACGGGCCTCGCGGCGCTGGGTGGCCTCGCGTTCACGGTCCTCGTCGCGACGCTCGTCGGCACCGGGCTGTGGACGTGGCTCATGGCGCGGCACCCGTCGAGCGTCGTCGCGCCGTTCTCGATGCTCGTGCCCGTCGTCGGCATCGCGTCGTCCTGGCTCGTGCTGCACGAGGCCGTGCCGGCGGTCGAGCTGGTGCTCGGCGCGGTCGTGGTCGGCGGCGTCCTGCTCGGGTCGGCGCCGGCTCGTCGCGCGACGACCCGGCCCCACGCGGTGCACGACACCCGACCGGCACCCGCGCCGGCGCGGCCGGACGCGCCGGCGCTCGACGACGCCGCGGAGCCGGTCGCCGGTCGCTGACCCACGGCAGCCGTCCGGCCGGGACCGCCCTCAGTCCGCGTCGAGCTGCACGAGGGCCGTCGCGATCGCGGCGACCCCCTCGCCCCGGCCGGTCAGCCCGAGCGCGTCGGTCGTCGTGGCCGACACCGTGACGGGCGCGCCGCACGCCATCGACAGGACGGCCTGCGCCTCGATGCGTCGCGTGCCGAGCTTGGGACGGTTGCCGATCACCTGCACGGCGACGTTGCCCAACGTGAAGCCCGCCGCCCGCACGCGCCGCGCGGTCTCGGCGAGCAGCGCCGCGCCCGACGCGCCCGCCCACCGCGGGTCGGACGTGCCGAACTGCGCCCCGAGGTCGCCCAGGCCCGCGGCCGAGAGCAGCGCGTCGGCCGCGGCGTGCGCCGCGACGTCGGCGTCGGAGTGGCCCGCGAGCGGCCGCTCCCCCGGCCACTCGAGGCCGGCGAGGTGCAGCACCGCGTCGGGCGCGGGGTCGGGGTCGTAGGCGTGCACGTCCACCCCGATGCCGGTCCGGAGGTTCACGTGAGCGCTCCCGTCGTCAGGGCCTGCGCGACCAGCAGGTCGCGGACCGTCGTCACCTTGGCCGCGCGCTCGTCGCCCGGCACCACCCACACCGCGACGCCCGTGGCCTCGACGAGCCCGGCGTCGTCGGACGCCGCCGTCGCCTCCGACGATCCTCGCCCCGACCCCACGGCGTGCGCACGCTCGAGGGCCTCGCGCGCGAAGCCCTGCGGGGTCTGCACCGCCACGAGGTCGGCGCGCGGCACCGTCTCGACGACGGGGCGCCCGGCCGCGTCGCCGTCACCGACCCGCTTGACGGTGTCGACGACCGGCAGGCCGGGCACGACCGCGACGTGCCCGGCGCGCACGGCGTCGGCGACGCGCGCGACGAGGTCGGCCGGCACGAACGGGCGCGCGGCGTCGTGCACGAGGACGACGTCGACGTCGTCCGTCAGCTCGGCGAGTCCCGCGGCGACCGACTCCTGGCGGGTGCGGCCGCCGCCCACCACGTCGAGCCGGACGTCGCCCGCCGCTGCGGCGACGACGTCGTCGAGGAGCGCGGCGACGACGTCGAGGTGCGTCGACGGCGCCGTGACGACGAGCTGGGTCACGGTCGAGCCGTCGGCGGTGCGCGCGGCCAGCAGGGTCCGGGCGGCGTGCACGACGAGCGGCTCCCCGGCCACGGGGACGAGCGCCTTGGGCAGCGCGTGCCCGAGGCGGGTCCCGCTCCCGGCGGCGGTGAGGACGGCGGCGATGGTCATGTGCGCATCGTGCCCCGTGCGGCTGGGCGCACGGGTCCCCGACACAGCAGACGGCCCGGGCGGCGTGCACCCGGACCGTCGTGCGTGCGGATCAGGAGGCGAGGACCTCGTCGAGGATGGCTTCGGCCTTGTCCTCCTCGGTCTTCTCGGCGAGCGCGAGCTCCGAGACGAGGATCTGGCGGGCCTTGGCGAGCATGCGCTTCTCGCCGGCCGACAGGCCGCGGTCGGCGTCGCGCCGCGACAGGTCGCGCACGACCTCCGCGACCTTGATGACGTCGCCCGACTGGAGCTTCTCCAGGTTGGCCTTGTAACGCCGCGACCAGTTGGTGGGCTCCTCGGTGTACGGGGCGCGCAGCACCTCGAACACGCGGTCCAGGCCCTCCTGGCCCACGACGTCGCGGACGCCGACGAGGTCGACGTTCTCGGCCGGCACCTCGATGGTCAGGTCACCGTGCGCGACCTTGAGCTTGAGGTAGATCTTCTCCTCGCCCCGGATGGTCCGGCTCTTGATCTCCTCGATCTTGGCTGCACCGTGGTGCGGGTAGACGACGGTCTCCCCAACAGTGAAAGTCATCTGCAGGTGTCCCCTTTCGCAGACGTGTATGGTATCACGCCGGATTGCTGCGATTTCCGACACCTCCCGGGCATCTGCCCAGGTCAGAGGCTCGTCGCCCGCCCGTCACGCGGGGTTCACGCACCGTCGTCGCACGCTGCGGGACCCGTGCGGACCCTCCCGCGGCCCCCGCGACGCGCGCCCCGCGCACCCTGCGCAGGACCTGCGCAGCACCCCCACAGGACCCCCGGACGGCGCGCCACGGGTAGGCTGACCTGCGGCTCCCCGCGCTACCACACGCGCGCGGGCGCCGGTCGTGACCACCGTCCCACGCCGCCTCCGCGCGCGAGACCGAGCAGGAGCTCTCGTGACCCGCCTCCGCCCCCGCACCGCCCGGACCGCCGCCGGACTCGCGGTCGTCGCCGTCCTCGCGCTGAGCGGCTGCTCGGCCACCAACCCGATCGCGACGATCGCCGACTACCCGCCGTCCGACGGCGTCGCGACCACCGTCGGCGACGTGCGCGCGCTCAACATGCTGGTCGTCGCCGAGGCCGAGGGCGCGCCCGGCACGCTCACGGGCGCGCTGACCAACCGGTCCTCGCAGGACGAGACCGTCACCCTCACGCTCGGCGGCCAGCAGGTCCGTGTGCCGGTCGCCGCGTCGAGCACCGTGCTCGTCGGCGCGCCCGACGCCCCCGCGCGCTACGAGACGGCCGACGTCGAGATCGCGGCCGTCGACGTCGCCCCGGGCGGCCTGACGACCGTCACGCTCGCCACCGGCTCGGGCGGCTCGGTCGAGCTGCGGGTGCCCGTGCTCGACGGCAAGCTCCCGGAGTACCAGGCGCTGCTCCCCGGCACCTCCGCCACGGACGCGCCGACGCGCGACGCGTCCTCGCCGTCCGACGAGGAGGGCGACCAGGAGGGCTGACGCCCCGCACCACGACGAGCGCGCCCGCACCACGACGAGGGGGCCGACCACCGGGCGGTGGTCGGCCCCCTCGTCCGTGCGGACGTCGGCCCGGGCGTCCGCTCAGCCGAAGCGGCCCGAGATGTAGTCCTCGGTGGCCTGCTCGCGCGGCGAGGAGAACATCGTCGCGGTGTCGTCCATCTCGATGAGCTTGCCGGGCTTGCCGGTGCCCGCGATGTTGAAGAACGCGGTGCGGTCGGAGACGCGCGCGGCCTGCTGCATGTTGTGCGTGACGATGACGATCGTGTAGTCCGACTTGAGCTCGGCGATGAGGTCCTCGATCGCGAGCGTCGAGATCGGGTCGAGCGCCGAGCACGGCTCGTCCATGAGCAGCACCTGCGGCTTCACGGCGATCGCGCGCGCGATGCACAGGCGCTGCTGCTGCCCGCCCGACAGGCTCGAGCCCGGGCGCGCGAGGCGGTCCTTGACCTCGTTCCACAGGTTCGCGCCGCGCAGCGACTGCTCGACGAGGTCCTGCTGGTCGCCCTTCGACATGCGGCGGTTGTTGAGACGCACGCCCGCGAGCACGTTGTCGGAGATCGACATCGTCGGGAACGGGTTGGGGCGCTGGAAGACCATGCCGATCTGCCGGCGCACCGTCACCGGGTCCACGTCGGTGCCGTACAGGTCCTGGCCGTCCATGAGCGCCTTGCCCTGCACGCGCGCGCCGGGGATGACCTCGTGCATGCGGTTGAGGGTGCGCAGGAACGTCGACTTGCCGCAGCCGGACGGGCCGATGAGCGCCGTCGCCTGCCGGGCATCGATGGTCATGTTGACGCCCTCGACGGCGAGGAAGTCGCCGTAGAACACGTCGAGGTCGGAGACGTCGATCCGCTTGGACATGGGGAGGGTCCTTCCTTCGGGTCGGAGCGGGCCCGCGGTCAGCGGGCGCCCTTCGGGGCGAACCAGCGGCTGACGAGCCGGGCCACGAGGTTGAGGAGCATGACGATGAGGATGAGCGTGAGCGCCGCGGCCCAGGCCCGGTCGATGCCGGTGCCGCCCTGCTCGTACTGGCGGTACGCGAACACGGGGAGGGTCGCCATGCGGCCGTCGAACAGGTCCCAGTTGACCTGGGTCACCAGGCCGACGGTGAGCAGCAGCGGCGCGGTCTCGCCGATGACCCGCGCGACCGCGAGCATGACGCCCGTGACGATGCCCGCCGCGGCGGTGCGCAGCACGACCTTGACGATCGTCAGCCACTTCGGCACGCCCAGCGCGTACGACGCCTCCCGCAGCTCGTTGGGCACGAGGCGCAGCATCTCCTCGACCGAGCGGATGACGACCGGCGTCATGAGGAGCGCGAGCGCGACGGCCCCCATGACGCCCGCGCGGTACGCGGGACCGAAGATCAGCGTGAACAGCGCGAACGCGAACAGGCCCGCGACGATCGACGGGATGCCCGTCATGACGTCGACGAGGAACGTGATGGCCCGCGCGAGCGGCCCGCGACCGTACTCGACGAGGTAGATCGCCGTGAGCAGGCCGATCGGCACCGAGATCACCGCTGCGGCGAGCGTGACCATGAGCGTGCCGACGATCGCGTGCTGGATGCCGCCGTCGGTCATGTCCCCGAAGATCCCGACCATGTCGGTCGTGAGGAACGCCCAGCTGAACGACGTCGAGCCGCGCGTGAGCACGAGCAGCAGCAGCGAGACCAGCGGGATCAGCGCGAGCAGGAACGAGCCCGTCACGAGCGTCGTCGCGAGCCGGTCCGCGGCGCGGCGCGGACCCTCGACGATGCGCGACGTGATGCTCAGCGACAGCACGTACAGCGCCGCGCCGAGCGCGACGACGCCGGGCACGCCAGGTGTCGCGGCGACGAGCAGCACGAGGAACGCGAGAACGAGCGCACCGCCCGCGAACCCCCACGGGGCCCACGACGGCAGCCGCCGGTACGTGGCGTCGGCGAGCAGCCCGGCGGGGGCGACGTCGGCGGTCATCAGTTGGCTCCCGAGAACTCGGCGCGCCGCGCGATGATCCAGCGCGCGGCGAAGTTGACGGCGAACGTCACGACGAACAGCGCGAGACCCGTCGCGATGAGGGCGCTGACGCTCAGGCCGCTCGACTCGGGGAACTTCGAGGCGATGTTCGCGGCGATGGTCTGGTGCTGCCCCGGCTTCAGCAGGAAGAACGAGTAGAGGAACCCGGGCGAGATGACCATGAGCACGGCCATCGTCTCGCCGAGCGCACGCCCCAGGCCGAGCATCGCGGCGCTGATGACGCCCGAGCGGCCGAACGGCAGCACGGCCATGCGCACCATCTCCCAGCGCGTCGCGCCGAGCGCGAGCGACGCCTCCTCGTGCAGGCGCGGGGTCTGCAGGAACACCTCGCGCGAGACGGCCGTGATGATCGGCAGGATCATGACGGCGAGCACGACCGACGCCGACAGCACGTTCTTGGCCGGCGCCTGGTAGCCCTCGAAGAGCGGGACGAACCCGAGCGTCGACGACAGCCACGTGAACACCGGGTCGAGCTGCCCGATGAGCCACAGCGCACCCCACAGGCCGTAGACGACCGACGGGATCGCCGCGAGCAGGTCGATGAGGTAGCCCAGGCCCTGCGCGAGCCGACGCGGCGCGTAGTGCGAGATGAACAGCGCGATGCCGATCGACACGGGCACCGCGAGCAGCAGCGCCAGCACCGAGGCCAGCAGCGTGCCGAAGACGAGCGGCCCGACGTACGCGGCGACCGAGGACGCGTTGAACCACGAGATCGCCTCGAGGTCCTCGGACGACGCCGTGAGGGCCGGCCACGCCTCCAGGACGAGGAAGACTGCGACCGCGGCGAGCGTCACGAGGATGAGGACGCCCGCGCCGGTGGACAGGCCCGCGAAGACGCGGCTCGCGACGCGTCCGGTCGAGGCGGCGCGCACGGCGGCGGCCGCGTCGGCGGGGACGTCCGGGTCGGCGCCCCGCTGCGGGGGTGTGCTGGTGGTGACGGCCACGGCTGCTCCGGGTGTGGTCCGCAGGGGCGGGGAGGGTGTGGTGCTCAGGGGCGCTGCGGGCACGCCCCCGCCCCGGGGCCGGCGACGGGCCGGTCCCCGGGGCGGGTGCGCGCTGCGGTCATCCGTGCGGTCAGCTCGCGACCGTGATGGCGTCGATCGCGGCCTGCACCTTGGTGCGCAGGTCGTCCGAGATCGGCGCGGAGCCCGCGACGCTCGGGTCGGCCGCGCGCTCCTGGCCCTCGGGGCTCGCGACGTAGGACAGGTACGCCTTGACGTTGTTCGCGTCCGACTCGGAGTCGTACGTCGAGCAGGCGATCGAGTACGACACCAGGACGAGCGGGTAGGCGCCCTTCTCGGTGGTCGTGCGGTCGAGCTCGACGACCAGGCGCTTGTCGGTCGCGTCCGCCGCGGCGGGCGACGCGTCGACGACCTTCGCGGCGGCCTCGGCCGAGAACGGCACGTACTCGTCGCCGACCTTGAGCGCGACCGTGCCCAGGTCACCGGCGCGCGACGCGTCGGCGTAGCCGATCGCGCCGTCGGCGCCCGAGACCGTGTCGATCATGCCCTGCGTGCCCTTGCCGGACTGCCCGCCCGACAGCGGCCAGTCGCCCGACGCCTCGTGCGGCCAGGCGCCGTCCGACGCGGCCGCGAGGTACTCGGTGAAGTTCTCCGTGGTGCCGGACTCGTCGTTGCGGTTGACCGGGATGATCGCGGTCGACGGCAGCGTGACGTCGGGGTTCTCCGCGGCGATGGCCGGGTCGTCCCACGACGTGATGTCGCGGTTGAAGATCTTCGCGATCGTCGCCGCCGAGAGCTGCAGGTGCTCGGCGTCCACACCCTTGAGGTTGTACACGACCGCGATCGGGCTGATGTAGAGCGGCAGCTCGAGGGCCTCGCCGCCGAAGCAGCGCTCGGTCGCCTTCGTCAGCTCCTCCGGCTTGAGCGCCGCGTCCGAGCCGGCGAACTGCACGCCGCCCGCGAGGAACTGCTCGCGGCCGCCGCCCGAGCCCGCGGCGTCGTAGCTGACGGCCACGTCGGGGTAGGTGTCGTTGAAGCCGGCGATCCAGCCGGCCACGGCCTTCTCCTGCGACGAGGCGCCCGCACCGGCGAGCGAACCGCTCAGCTCGGTCGCGCTGCCGCCGCCGGCGGTGCCCGTCGACTCGCCCGGCTCCGCCGAGGAGGTCGAGGAGCACGCGGCGAGCGTGAGGGCCAGCACGCCCGTGAGGGCGACCGCACCGAAACGCGTGGGGGAGGTGAGCTTCACTGTGTCCCGTCCTGTCGGTCCGCGCGCACCGGTCGGTGCGCAACCGCAGGCGACGCTAGGGGCGTCAGGTGACCGCACCGGCGGTGCTCGGTGAACCCCGGGTGAACGGTGGTCGACCAGACGCGCGTCCAGCTGCGACGTGCGCCACAGCGCACCGGGAACGGCCTCGGCCCGACGCCCGGTCGGGGCGCCGGGCCGAGGCCGGGACGGGGCAGGCAGGGCGGGGCGATCAGTCCTCGACGCCGTCGGACAGCTTGTAGCCCAGGCCGCGCACGGTCGTCAGGAGCGTCGGCGCCGACGGGTCGGCCTCGACCTTCGCGCGGATCCGCTTGACGTGGACGTCGAGCGTCTTGGTGTCGCCGACGTAGTCCGAGCCCCACACGCGGTCGATGAGCTGACCGCGCGTGAGCACGCGGCCCGGGTTGCGCAGCAGCATCTCGAGCAGCTCGAACTCCTTGAGCGGGAACGGCACGAGCACGCCGTCGACGTGCACCGTGTGCCGGTCGACGTCCATGCGGACGTTCGCGACCTCGAGCGTGCCGTCGTCCTCGCCGTCGCCGTCCGACGTGCGCGCCGCCGACTCGCGACGCCGCAGCACCGCGCGGATCCGCGCGAGCAGCTCGCGCGACGAGTACGGCTTGGTCACGTAGTCGTCGGCGCCCAGCTCGAGGCCCACGACCTTGTCGATCTCGTCGTCCTTGGCCGTGAGCATGATGACCGGCACGTCGGACTCCAGGCGCAGCCGGCGGCACACCTCGGTGCCCGGCAGGCCCGGCAGCATGAGGTCGAGCAGCACGAGGTCGGCGCCGTGCTCGGCGAACGCGTCGAGCGCGTCGGGGCCCGTCGCGGCGGTCACGACGTCGTAGCCCTCGCGGCCGAGCTGGTAGGACAGCGGGTCGCGGTACGACTCCTCGTCCTCGACGAGCAGGATGCGGGTCACGGGGTGCTCCTGGAGGGGGTCGGCGGCGTGCGCGGCTCACGGCCACGACGCGGCGGGTCGGTCGGGGCGGACGCACCCGCGGGCGCGTCCGGGC
>NZ_LNTD01000060.1 GCF_001462455.1 Cellulomonas sp. B6 | reverse complement strand
CGACCCGAGCCCTGCCCCGCAGCCCCGCCGTTCGTGGTTCGCGCGGCACAAGATCCTGACGACGCTCGGCGCCGTGGTCGTCGTGGTGGCCGTGGCGAGCGCGCTGGGCGGTGGTGGCGACGACGCTCCGCCGGCGTCGCCCGCCGCGTCGGCCCCGGCCGGCGACGCCCCGCCGGCCGAGGAGAGCCCGGCGAGCACCGCCGCCGGCATCGGGACGCCGGTCCGCGACGGCAAGTTCGAGTTCACGGTCACCGGGGTCGAGCCGGGCGTGACGCGCGTGGGCGACGACATGTTCGGCCAGGACGCGCAGGGGCAGTTCCTGCTGGTCCACGTCACCGTGACGAACATCGGGGACGAGGCGCAGTACTTCGACGGCAGCAGCCAGAAGCTCACGGACACGCAGGGCCGCACGCACTCCGCCGACACGGGCGCCGCGATCTACCTGGGCGACGTGCAGTCGTTCCTCAACCAGATCAACCCGGGCAACAGCGTGCAGGGCACGGTCGTCTTCGACGTCCCGGCGGACGCCGCTCCCGCGAGCGTCGAGCTGCACGACTCGCCGTTCTCGGGCGGTGTCGAGGTCACGCTCGGCTGAGCGACGACGAGCGGGAGGGTGCGTCGCCGCGGCAGCGCCCTCCCGCCGCTGGCGCGGGTGTCACGACGCCGACTCGGGCAGCCCCGGCACCACGACGTACCCCTCGCCCACCGTCCCCAGCACGACCATCCGCTCGCGCTGCGTCCCCCACAGCCACGCGAGGTACGCGCACACGATCGCGTCGACCTCGTCCTCGAGCCTCTCGAGCACGGCGGGACGCTCGGCGCCGGCGATCTCGGCGCGGATGGACGCCCAGCGTGCGTCGTCGCCGAGCCCGAGGGTGTCGCCCATGACGTCCTCGACGTGGCGGAGCAGCTGCGCCCACGCGGCCTGCCGCACCTGGAGCGATCGCCCCTGCTTCGCCTTGTACGGCAGCACGCGCGGCAGCCCGAACAGCACGACCATCGCCGGGTGCGGGTACACCTCGACCGCCACCGACACCCCGGACGCGGGCCGGATCTCGGGGTCGACGTGCCAGCCGTGCCGCTGCGCGAGGGTCTCGGCACGCAGCGGGTCCATGTGCGGCCGCCCCCGGTTCGAGGGGTGCGCACCGGCGTGGAACCGGCCGAAGTGCCGCGTCACCAGCGCCTCCCCCAGCCGCCGCCCGGTGAGGTTCGGCACGACGAGCGGCGCGTCGACCGCGACGACGACATCCCGTCCCGACGTGTGCCGGTCGAGGACCGCATCGATCTCGTCGTCCGTGCGCACGGACGACGAGTGCACGAGCCGACCACTCCCGTCGAGGACGGCGACGCCCGTGCGGGCCGTCCGCCCCCAGGCGAGGTCGAGGCCGACGTACCTCGTCAGGGCAGCTTCGGATCCGCGCGTGGACGACACCGAGCCAGTGAACAGCGCGGCACCGACACGGGGAACCCTCGTGACGCGCGTCGTCCACAGATCGGATGAATCCATCCCATCTGACACCGAGGAACGGGTACGTTCCGGGCATGCGGATGCAGGGGCGAGCGACGCGCGCAGTGATGGTGGTCGGGTTCGTGGTGGGAGCGGCGGTGGGGTGCACCGGCACCCCGGGAGCGCCGACGACGCCCACGTCGCCGGTGAGCGCCACATTCACGCCCAGCCCCACACCCACCGAACCTGCGCCGGCCCCCACTCCGACAGCGGCCGTCACCACACCGCCCGAACGCCCGGCCGCGATGTCTGAGGCGACTGCCGACGGGGCCGCCGCAGCAGGCGTCTACTTCCTCCGACTCCACTACTACATGTTCGCGACTGGCGATACGGCGGAATGGGAACAGCTTTCAAGCCCCGATTGCGGCTTCTGTGAACGCCGCCTCAGCGCGGCGACCACGATGCACCAAACAGGCAATCACACCGAGAGTGACCCTGTCGGAATCGACGACGCAACCGGCATCGAGATCCTCCCATTCGAGTCGTATTCCGCGACGTTCCGGATGCGCGAGCCCGCCTCTCGCGAGGTGACGTCCTCGGGAGACATCGCGTCGTCATCTGGAGGCGGCCTGTACGACGTCCTCGTCGCCCTCACGTGGTCTGACGGGTGGCGGGTTGACGCGGTCGACATCGCTCGCGGCGAGGGCTAGCCAGGATGTTCCTGATCGCCGCAGTGTTGGCTGCTGCCCTCGCTTCTGGCGGCAGTTCCGTCGATGCAGAGGTCGAAAAATCCGGCGACGCAGTTCGGCTCACCGTCGCGGCGAGTGAGAAGGCAGCCCGCCAGAACGCCGCCGTCGCCCCCGCCGTCCAGCTCTTCCGCTACGAACGCGCACCCCTGTGCCGCGAAGCGGCCGGCATCTGGACACGCGGCTCGGCCGACGGCACCTGCCCCGAGCTGGCCAACACCGCCGGCGCCCTGCGCACCTGCCCCGAGGGCGACAGCATCGTGATGCCCATGTGGCGCCAAGCACGCACGAGCCCCGAGGCGCCCTGGGGCGAGTGGACCCAGATCGACTCCGGCGGCTGCGGCACCGACCTGCTCCCCGAGCTCACCGCAGCCGACTTCCGGCTCCTGCCCATCCCCGCACCCACCCTCACCCTGCAACCCGACCGCGGCTGGGTCCTGGTCAACATCGAGACCATCGTCACCACCAACCCCGACGCCATCACCCTGCGCACCGACCTGCTCGGCCACGGCATCACCGTCGAAGCCACCCCCACCACCTGGACCTACGACTTCGGCGACGGCCACACCCTGACCACCACCAGCCCCGGCCACCCCTACCCCCACCACGACGTCTTCCACGAGTACGAACAACCCGGCACCGCCGCCATCACCCTCACCGCCACCTGGACCGGCCGCTACCTCATCGACGGCACCACCACCTGGCGCGACATCAACGGCACCGCCACCACAACCACCACCAGCACCCCCTTCACCATCGAAGAACGCACCTCCCGCCTCGTCGCCACTCACTGCCACACCCGCCCCAAACCCGCCGACTGCTGAGCCCTGACGCCCCCACGGACGCACGGCGGTGCTCGCCGTGCTCGTGTGCGCGGGCAGCGCCCGCCTCCGCGACGCATCGCGTGCGGGTGCCCCGTCCGGCTCCGACGCGAATCGCGCGTGCCTCCGTGGCGTCAGGTGGCGGGATCGGGGACGCGACGGGCGCCCGCACCACGGGACGCGCGCACCCCTTCCGCCTCACAGGCACCGAGCCGTCCACACCGTCGACGCGCATCACCGTCGTCCACAGATGCCTCACATCCCGTCCACGGCCCGGCCCGGCACCGCGAGGCTCGGGACATGCCGAGACTTCCCCTCCGCGCCCGGCGGACCGCCGTTGCAGCCACCCTGCTCACCGCGCTCATGACCACGTTGCTCGCCTGCACCTCCCCATCCCCGTCGCCTACCGGCAACTCACCTTCCCGGGCCCGGGCGGCCGAGACGACGACACCGACACCGACCACGACCGCCGGGCCGAGCGCCGCCGCGACCCCGACGTCGGTCGCGGTCAGCGAGGAGCCGGACGTGCAGGCAGCCGTTGCAGCGGGCGCCGAGTTCTTCGACGTGTTCGCGACGGCCCTCAACGACGGTGACAGCACCGCCCTGCGCCGCTGGGCTGGGCCGGGCTGCGGGTGGTGCGAGAGCATCGCGCAGCAGGTCGACGCCCAGCGGCAGACCGACGGCTTCACGGGGACAGAGGCTGCGGCGATGGTCCGCCACAGTTTCGACGCCGTCACCACACGTGGCGGGCGCGAAGCGCCGGGTGAGTACGTCGTCGAGGTCGGCGCGGACCACGTCGTCACCACGACCTGGGAGGAGGCCCCGGAGATGTGGCAGATCCACATCGGGGAGCCCGAGCGCCTCGTCCTGGCGCTGGCGCTCACGCAGGGCGACGGCGGTTGGCAGGTCGACGGAGTACGTGTCGTCGAGGGTGGTTGAGGTACGAGGCCGCGCCGCGGTCACGCACCGACCCACCGGCTGCTGAGCCGACCCCGCAGATCCGGCTCAACCGGACACCCCGAGGTGCCGATGCAGCGGCATGCCTGCCGACCGCGCACCCTCGGACCGGAACCCCGCGTTCGCCGACCACGCACCTTCGGACCGGCACCCCGCGTTCGCCGACCGCACCCAGCCGACGGCGCGGCACCCGGGGACGACCCCGACACGGCACCCACGCAGCCGCCGACGCTCAGCCAACCCCGCCCGCGCCCTCGCCGCGTTGGCGACCGTGCTCGTCGTCGCGTGGATCGGCCTCGGACGTCCCACCACGGTGGACGCCCTGACGGCTGCGCTCCCCTGGCAGCAGGTCACCACCACGACCACGGCACCGCCAGCACAAGCACCGGCGGCGGCACCGGCACCGGCACCCGTCGACACGACCGACCTGACCACCCCACCCGCAGACGTCGAGGGCCCGTTCCGCGTGGTCCGCGTCGTCGACGGCGACACGATCGTCGTGGCGCGGCCCGACCGCGAGACGCGGGTACGGCTCATCGGCATCGACACCCCGGAGTCCGTGGCACCCGACCGGCCCGTCGAGTGCTTCGGACCCGAGGCGTCGGCGCGCACCACCGAGCTGCTGGCCGGGCAGACCGTCACGCTGCGCGGCGACCCGACGCAGGACAGCGTCGACCAGTACGGGCGCGAGCTCGACTACGTCTGGCTGCCCGACGGCCGGTTGCTCAACCACGTCCTGGTCGCCGAAGGCTTCGCGGTGGAGCACACCTACGCGGCGCCGTACGCGTACCAGCAGCACCTGCGCGACGCTCAGCAGCAGGCGCAGGACGCCGGCGCGGGCCTGTGGTCAGCGACCACCTGCGGCGGCGTCACCGGCTGACGGCACCGGGCCGGCCTCCGCACCAGGCGCACCCGGCGCACCTAGAGCACCTGGATCACCTGCAGCACCCGGCGCACCCGGCCCCAGCAGCCGGTGCGCGAGCATCGTGGACCCGGCGATCGCGGCGGGCATCGTCGCGACCGCCCCGCCGGGCACGAGGAAGCACAGCTGCGTCGCCGCGCCGAACCCGAGCGCGACCGTGCGCTGCGCACGCAACAACCGGTTGCGCTCGGCGCGCGACAGTCCGCGGGCGACGAGCGCACGCGACGTGAGCTCGTGCGCGAGCACCCACCCGGTGAGCAGCACGCCCGCGACCCAGCCGGCGACGGTCCCGACCACGGGCACCAGACCGAGCGCACCGGCCAGCACGGCGACGACGAGCCCCCGCGCCATGAGCGCGAAACCGTCGACGGCACCCCGCCAGAACCCGGTGTCACCGGTGGGCACCGCGCCGGTCCGGTCCAGCTCGACCGCGCGCCAGATCCGGTCGTAGAACGGCTCGCCGACCGTCAGCGTCAACGCCGTGAACGTCACGACGACGAGCACGACCGCCGCCGCGAGCACCACGGCCTGCGCGACCAGCTCGGCGACCCGCTCCCAGAACGGCGTCCAGTCGTCGGCGAACGGCGTCGCCCAGTCGCCGATCCGTCCGAGGTTGAGCACCAGCACGACGATCGCGGCGAGCATCACGACACCGACGACCGCCGCGGGCACCAGCCCCAGCGCCATCGTCGACGGCCGTCGCCGCCAGAACCTCCACCCGTGCAGGAGCAGCCGGGCACCGTCGAGGAAGTCACTCATCGTGGCGGCAGCGTACGACGACCGCCGGCACCCGTCTCGACCAGCGCACGGAACCTGCGTCCACGACGTCATCCGTCGCACCCCGACCCGGCGACGCACGACCGATCACGGCCTCGCCCCCGGCCGCCGTGACCGACACCGCCCTCGGTCGCGGCCGGAACTCGCAGCAGGCGTCCGACCGCGGGTCACGTACGGCGAGTCGCGGGCTGGCAAGGCGGCGAACCGGACCACCTGCCCGTCTCAGGACGTCGGGTCGTCGCCCGTGGGGTCGGACGGGTAGACGCGTCGCGTCCCGGTGTCCTGGGTGTCGCCGGGCTCGGGGTCACCCGTGGGGCCGTGCGCGCCGGGGAGCGGCTGGTTCTCGGGGTCGTCCGTCTCGGGCCGCTGGCTCGCCGGGTGGACCGTGTCCTCGCTCATCCCCCCACGCTGACCCCGGGTCCCGCACCACGCCAGCGGGCGAGCCGATCCGAGACCGCACCACCCGTGGGAGCACCCGGTCCCTCGGAGCTCACCTCTCGACCCCCGATCGCCCGCCGACCGGCACCGCAGGACGGACGTCCGACCCACCGACGGCGCACCCCCGACCAGTCGCCCACCCCATCGTGTGCGACCGACCGCGCCACCCCCACGATCCCCCACACGGACAATTGACCAAGAAAGACAGACAGAAATCCACCCGCCCCGGGCGCGGGTGAATTCCTCACAAGAATGCCCGCACCCCGGTTCGCCCGGAGCATCATGACGCCATCGGTGCCGCAACGGCGCGCCACCGGGGGGCGCGGCGTCGCGCCATTCACAGCGATCCAGGGGGCGGATCCGCATGACCACTTCATCGACCCGACAGCCCGACGGCGGGGCACCGCTCGACCCGGGCGTGCGGCGCTGGCTCGAGGCCGCGTACCGCGCCGATCTGAGCGCGGTGCGCGTCCACACCGGCGCACGCGCCGCACGGGCGGCGCGTGCGGCCGGCGGTCTCGCCGCGTCCCGCGGCACCGACGTCTTCCTGCCGGACACCCTGCGCCCAGGCACGTCGACCTGGGAGCACGTCGTCGCGCACGAGGTCGCGCACACCCTGCAGGCCCCGCACCGCCGCGGCCCGCACGACGAGGCCCAGGCCGAGGCGTGGGCGCACGTCGCCCTCCACGGCGGCACGGTTCCCGACGGGGCGCACCCGCACGGCCCCGGCGCCCACCAGGCCGCCGACGCCGGCACGTCCCACCTCACCGGGCACCTCACCCAGCACCTCACCGGGCATCTCACCGAGCACCGGACCGGGCCACG
>NZ_LNTD01000059.1 GCF_001462455.1 Cellulomonas sp. B6 | reverse complement strand
GGTGCGGGCTGCGGCGTCGCGATCGTCGGCGACCTGCCGTTCGCGACGTCGAGCACGGACGGCGTGCTGCTCGTGCCGCTCGACCCCCGCGACCTGGGTGCGGCGGCCGCGCGCATGCTGCTGGAGCGCATCCGCGGGCTCGACGCGCCCGCGCGGCGCGTGGTGCAGCAGGTCACGACGCCGGCATAGCGGTTGCCGGCGCTTCCGGCGCGGGCGGGGCATTGCTTCTGTAATCGATTACTGCGACAGTGGCGCCACGGTCCGCGGACGCCGACGACGGCGCACGGGCCGCGCGAGCGGGACGCCGAGGTCCCGCCGCCGCGTCGCGCCCCGAGGAGTCGCCATGTCCATGTACGCCGTGCCCACGCTTGCGCCCGAGCCGGTGGCTCCGCCGCGGACGGCGTACCTGGTGGCGTCGGGTGATCTGCGGGAGTCGGCGAACATCGCCGGCTGGGCCACGCAGGTCGCGCTGGAGCGGGTGGTGACCGGCGCGTTCGCGGAGCACGAGTGGGACGTGGTCCGTGCCAACGGGGTCGACCCCGTCACGGGCCACGGGTTCATCAGCTCGCAGCGCATGGGGTTGGAGGTGTTCGCGAGCATCCCGCCCGACGCGCCGCTAGTGGTGGCCGAGGCGGTGTGGCAGTACAGCCACCACGTGCTCGCGGGTCTGCGCACGCACCGCGGCCCGGTCCTGACCGTCGCGAACTTCGCGGGGGACTGGCCGGGTCTGGTGGGTCTGCTGGGGTTGAACGCGGGGATGACGAAGATGGGTCGGGAGTACTCGACGATCTGGACGGTCGACGGCACGGACGACTGGTTCCGCGCGGGGATCGCGTCGTGGCTGACGCAGTGGCGCATCGAGCACGACGCGTCGCACGTGCGCCCGCTGCCTGCGCTGCCGGAGGGTCCCGAGGTCGAGCTGGGGGAGGCGTTGGCGACCCAGCTGGTGCGGGACAAGGCGATCATCGGGGTGTTCGACGAGGGTTGCATGGGGATGTACAACGCGATCTTCGACGACGAGCTGCTGAACCCGACGGGGATCTACAAGGAGCGGTTGTCGCAGTCGGCGTTGTGGGCGCAGATGCAGCAGGTCCCCGACGACGTCGCGAACGGCGTGCACGCGTGGTTGCTGGAGGCGGGGATGACGTTCCGCCTGGGCACGGACGAGGCCACGGAGCTGACGCGTGAGCAGCTGCAGTGGCAGTACAAGATGTACGTGGCGGCGTTGTGGATCGCCGATGACTTCGGGCTGGACGCGGTGGGGATCCAGTACCAGCAGGGGTTGAAGGACGTGTGCCCGGCCTCGGACCTGGCCGAGGGGTTGTTGAACAACGTGGCGCGTCCGCCGGTGCGTTCGCGTGACGGGTCCCGGGTGCTGTGGGACGGGCGGGCGGTGCCGCACTTCAACGAGGCCGACGAGGGTGTCGCGGTCGACGCGCTGGTGACCAACCGGGTGTGGTCGGCGATGGGCCTGGACCCGGCGACGACGTTGCACGACGTGCGCTGGGGTGAGGACTTCGACCGCCAGTTCGTGTGGGTGTGGGAGATCTCGGGGTCCGTGCCGGCATCGCACCTGGACGGCGGGTACGCCGCAGCTGAGGGATGGCGGCAGGACCCGGTGTTCTTCCCCGCCGGCGGGTCGACCCTCAACGGGGTGTGCAAGGCCGGGCAGGTCGTGTGGTCCCGGGTGTACATCGCCGACGGTCGTCTGCACGCCGACCTGGGCCGCGCGACCGCCGTGACCCTGCCCGAGGCCGAGACGCGGCGGCGTAAGCAGGCCACGAACCCGGAGTGGCCGATCCTGCACGCCGTGCTGCACGGCGTGACCCGTGACCAGTTCATGGCCCGCCACAAGGCCAACCACCTCAACGTGGCCTACGCCCCCGACGCGGCCACCGCCGACGCCGCCCTGACCGCCAAGGCCGCCATGCTCCACGGCATGGGCATCGAGGTCCACCTCTGCGGCGACGTCCAGATCTGACCGCGGAGGGCGCATTTCGAAGACAGGGATAGTGCAAGTGTCCGTGATCAGCACTAGAAACACCTAGGTTTGGATACTCGAAGGCGGCTAGGGCTTGGGTCCGGAACCCCTCGAATTATCCTCGCCGCAGCCGTCTTGTCAGTCGGGTGACAATTGATCGCGCCCGACTGCGAATCGCTGGCGATGCGTGAGGTGCCTCCTGGTTGCTTCCTCCATCATCACCAACATAAGGAACCAGTACGGCCGCGATCTCCTCGGCGACACTCTCGAGGTGCTCTAGTTGATCGTCGAAAACAATATGGGGTCGCAGCACTCTAAGTACGTGCGCTTTTTCTATACCACCAAGGAAGAAGGCGTCGTTGAACTGCACGTCCCAGTCGCGAAGTGTGCGGATAGCACGCTCGTGAGCTGGCGCCTGTCGTGCCGTAACTAGTGCGATTCGGACGCGCGGGGTGTAACCTGGGTCTGAATTATGGCGCTCGATCTCCTTGCGCTGAATCTTCCCGAGGGCACGCACCAGCTGGGCCATCGGGCCCGGCTGGTGCGGCTCAGAGGCGTGACGCACCTCGTGCGCGAGGAAGCCTGGCAACTTCTCGCGGTCGTAGACCTTCTGGGCTTCAAGGTCCGCCAGTACGCCGTCGAAGTCAAAAGCGACGCGGAGCGCTCCGGGCGCCTCGTCAGAGTCCTCCTCACTTCTCGCTGTCCTGCCCAGTACGAGTCCAGCTGGGAGGCCGTTCGAAACTGCACGAGCGACGTCAGAGCGGTTACCAGAGAGATACAAGCATATGTTCAACTCCTTGATGTAACCCGACGGTGCGCTCCCCTCTGTGAATACCGCACGCTCGATCTTCAGACCATAAAATGCTAGCGACTTCAAGTGGCGGAGTCCCGTGACGGCATCGTCCTTCGCAAGGAGGATCACCTCCACGAGGGGGTCTCCGGGGGAAAGGTCGTTGAGAGCTAGCAATCTCTCGATAAAGGGGAACGCCGCCCCCTTGGGCATCGGTTTGTCAATGTGCTCGTCCTGAAAGGATCTGTACGCATCAATGCTTGTTTTGAAGGCTGCATCCGACTCGCGCAGATCGAAAAGTGCGCTCGGCGCTACGCCGACGACCAGGCGGTGATCGAGTTCGTACGGCATGTCAGGTTCCTCCGATTCGCCCACGAGGGGCTGGCGGTGCGCTGCCCTCCAACATCAGATATAGCAAACCTAGAGCGTTCAAGTGCCCGAATGTGGCGCGAAGGTAGGTGAATCTTCCTAGACGCTTCCAGAAACGCGAGGACTCAATGAGGGGCCGGACCTGTGTCCCGGTTCACCTTCGGTCACTCCGCTACTCTGCGGGTGACCAGCGGGCCTGCTAGTCCATCGGAAGCGGCTGAGTTGTCTAGCGACAACGCTGCTGGCCTCCCGAGGCGGTCACTCGCCGTCATACGGCTTGTGTGAAGGATCCACAGATCGATCGTTCTCCAGGCGCGCCGCTTCACCCTCACCCCGCGCGCGTCGACCCCCGCACCACGAGCGACACGGGGTTGACGACGTGCTCGGGCGCGGCGTCGGCGCCCGACATCCGCTGCTCCAGCAGGCGCATCGCGGTCGCGGCGAGCTCGCGCGAGTGCGGGTCGACCGACGTGAGCCGGGGGACCAGGAAGTCGGAGAACAGCAGGTTGTCGAACCCGACGACCTGCACGTCCTGAGGGACGCGCAGCCCGTGCTCGGCGAGCGCCGACATCGCGCCCAGCGCGATCATGTCGGTGACGCCGAAGACGGCGTCGAACGGCACGCCGTCGGCGATGAGCGCCGTGAGCGCGGCGCGGGCGTGGCGCACGTCGTAGTCCTGCACGGGGACGACGAGCCGGGGGTCGGCCGGGACGCCGGCGTCGTCGTGCGCCTGCCGCCAGCCGACGAGGCGCGAGTGCGAGATGCCGAACTCGGCGCTGAGCGACCCGCCCAGCACGACGACGCGGCGCGCGCCGTGCTCCAGCAGGTGCGCGGTCGCGAGGCGACCGCCCTCCTCGTTGGCGAGGCGGACGTGGTCGACCGTGGCGGGCATGGGTCGCTCGCCCAGCACGACCAGCGGCGTGCGCCGGCGGGCACGCTCGACGTCGTCGTGGTCGAGCCCGACGGCCGAGAGCAGCACGCCGTCGAACATCTGCAGACGCTGGAAGGTGATGGCCGCGCGCTCGGACTCGGTGAGGGCGGACGTGCGCTCGAGCACGAGGTGGCGTCCGGTCGCCTCGGCGAGCACGGCGAGCTTGTCGGCGATCTCGCCGAAGTAGTCGTGGACCGACGGCACGATCAGCGCGATCGTGTCCGAGCGGCCCATGCGCAGGTGGCGCGCGGTGAGGTTCACCTCGTAGCCCAGCTCGGTCGCGACCGCGAGGATCCGCGACCGGGTGGCGTCCGAGACGCGCCCGCGGTCCGTCAGCGCGTTGGAGACGGTCGTCACGGTGACGCCGGTCCGCTGCGCGATGTCGCTCATGGTGACCATCGCAACCTCCGCTGGGATCATGGCAGACGCCGTGCGGGTGGTTGACGGGACCGAGGGGCCGTGGCAGCCTGCTGGAACCAGATTGATCGATAAACCTCCGCGGGAGTCCCATTGTCGCGACCCTCCACGTCCGAGCTGCGCGTCGCCCTGATCGGCACCGGCTTCATGGGCCGGGCCCACTCGCACGCGTGGCGCACGGCCGGCGCCTTCTTCGACCTGCCCCGCCGCCCACGCCTGCAGGTCGTGGTCGGCCGCGACCCCGGCCGCACGCGCGACCTGGCCGACCGGTTCGGCTGGGCCGAGGCGCAGACCGACTGGCGCGCCGTCGTCGAGCGCGACGACGTCGACGTCGTCGACATCTGCACGCCGGGCGACACGCACGAGCCGATCGCCCTCGCGGCGCTCGCGGCCGGCAAGCACGTCCTGTGCGAGAAGCCGCTCGCCAACTCGGTCCCCGAGGCCGAGCGCATGGCCGCCGCCGCGCGCGACGCCCGCGCCCGCGGCGTGCTGGCCACGTGCGGGTTCAGCTACCGCCGCACACCGGCGCTGGCCCTCGCCCGCCAGCTCGTCGCCGAGGGCTTCACCGGCGAGATCCGGCACGTGCGCGCCCAGTACCTGCAGGACTGGCTCTCCGACCCCGACGCGCCCCTGACGTGGCGGCTCGACGCGACCCGCGCGGGCAGCGGCACGCTGGGCGACATCGCGGCGCACTCGGTCGACACCGCGCAGTGGCTCACGGGCAGCCGCATCACCGACGTCTCGGCCGTGCTCCGCACGTTCGTCACCGACCGCCCGGTGGGCGGCGAGCACGTCGGCCTCGGCGGACGCGGCGACGGCGGCGAGCGCGGCCCCGTGACGGTCGACGACGCCGCGGCGTTCACCGCGTCGTTCGACGGCGGCGCGCTCGGCGTCTTCGAGGCCACGCGCCTGGCCACGGGCCGCCGCAACGCCAACCGCATCGAGATCGACGGCGAGCTCGGCTCGATCGCGTTCGACTACGAGCGCAGCAACGAGCTCGAGGTCTACGACGCACGCGACGACGCCCGCACGCAGGGGTTCCGTCGCGTCCAGGTCACCGAACCCGTCCACCCCTACATGGCGGCCTGGTGGCCCGCCGGGCACGGCATCGGCTACGAGCACGGCTTCACCCACCAGGTCGTCGACCTGGTGCAGGCGATCGCCGACGGCACCGACCCGTCCCCGACGTTCGACGACGCGCTCGACGTGCAGCGCGTCCTCGACGCGATCTCCGTCAGCGCGGCCGACCGCTCGGCCCGCACCCCCGTCGCGCGTCCTGAGGCCGCGCGTCCCACGAACGAGGAGGTGGGTGCGTGAGGCGCGCCCTGGTCGTCCGCGGCGGATGGGACGGGCACCAGCCCGTCGCCGCCACCGAGCTGTTCCTGCCGTTCCTGCGCGAGCAGGGGTTCGAGGTCGACGTCCACGAGACCAACGAGGTCTACGCGGACGCCGAGGTCATGGCCGCCACCGACCTGGTGGTGCAGAGCATGACCATGTCGAGCATCGGCCACGACGAGCTCTGGGGCCTGCGCGGCGCCGTCGAGGCGGGCACGGGCCTGGTCGGCTGGCACGGCGGCATCGCCGACTCCTACCGCAACAGCTCGGACTACCTGCAGCTGGTCGGCGGGCAGTTCGCGACCCACCCCGGCAAGGAGCCGTCGCTGCGCGTCGGCGACGAGACCGACAACTACCTGCCGTACACGGTCGAGATCACCGACCTGGGCCGTGAGCACCCGATCACCGCGGGGCTCGACGACTTCGAGCTCGAGTCCGAGCAGTACTGGGTGCTGCACGACGACCTCGTCGACGTCCTGGCGACCACGACCCACCCGACCCAGCCGTACCACCCGTGGCACCGGCCGATCACGTCGCCCGCGGTGTGGACGCGGCACTGGGGGAAGGGCCGGATCGTCGTCGCGACGCCCGGCCACACGCCCGAGGTGCTGCAGCACCCGTCGGTGCGCGCGATCGTCGAGCGCGGCATGCTCTGGGCGGCGCGCGCGTGAGCCGCGTCGGCATCGGCGTCGTGGGCGTCGGGGTCATCTCGCGGACGTACCTGGAGACGCTCACCGCGCACGGCGGCGTCGACGTGGTCGCCGTCGCGGATCTCGACCTGGAGCGCGCGCGGCACGTCGCGGACCAGCACCCGGGCACGCGCGCGGTCGACGTCGCGACCCTGCTGGCGGACCCCGCGGTCGACGTGGTCCTCAACCTCACGGTGCCGCTCGCGCACGAGGAGGTCGCGCTCGCCGCGATCGGCGCGGGCAAGCACGTGTTCGGGGAGAAGCCGCTCACGGCCACGCCGCAGGGGGCACGGCGCGTGCTCGCGGCCGCCGACGCCGCGGGCGTCCGCGTCGGGTGCGCCCCGGACACGGTGCTCGGCACGGGCGTGCAGACGGCGCGCGCCGTCGTCGAGGCGGGCACGATCGGGCGGCCGTCGAGCGCGCTCGCGACGTGGGTGTCGCCCGGGCACGAGGGCTGGCACCCGCAGCCCGACTTCTACTACCGCGCGGGCGGCGGGCCGCTGCTCGACATGGGGCCGTACTACCTGACGGCCCTCGTGCACCTGCTCGGGCCCGTGACGCACGTGCAGGGCGCCGCGGGGCGGGCACGCGACGCACGGGTCGTCGGGTCCGGCCCGCGGGCCGGCGAGCGCATCCCGGTCGAGGTCGCGACGCACGTGACGGGCCTGCTGGAGCACGCGGGCGGGGCGATCTCGACCGTGACCGTCAGCTTCGACGGCGGGCGCTCGCGCGCGCGGCCGATCGAGGTGCACGGCGAGCACGGGTCGGTGTCGGTGCCCGACCCGAACGCGTTCGACGGCGAGGTCGAGGTCTGGACCCCCGACGCGGGCTGGCACGCGGTCCCGCCGGGCGCGGGGTACGCGGGGTCGGCGCGCGGGATCGGCCTGCTCGACATGGTCGACGCCGTCGGCCCCGGGGGTGGGGCGCACCGCGCGAGCGGCGCCCTCGCGGAGCACGTCCTGGAGGTCATGACGTCGCTGCTGACGTCCGCCGACGCCGGTGGTCGCGTCGCGATCGGGTCGCGGCCCGTCGTGCCGCCCCTCGTGCCGCTCACCCCGCGCGACGCGTGGTGCGCGGGCGTCGGCGACCTCCAGGGGGTGGTCGCCGCCGAGGGCTGACCCCCGGTCGGCGCCCGGTCGGCGGCCGACGAGACGCTGTCGAAACTATCGGCAGCGTCCTCGTCGTGGCCTCCACCTGGGCGTCCGTCCACCGTCGCTTAATCGTTACTTCACAGCACGTTCGGATCCCTTGACGGGGTGAATGTCGGGACCTAGCCTCCTGAAACTATCGGTCCCCGGTCGCGTCAACCTGATTTCCGTGCCTCGACCGGGGCCCCGCACGAGGACCTGCACCACCGCCCGACGGCGGACGGTGGCGGCCGGTCCGCGGCCCGGTCGGCGTAGCCCGGGCCTGGACTCGATGAGGAGACCTACATGCTCAACGGCGGGACGTACACGGGAGGCGCCGGACGACGGCGTCGTGCCGGGGCCATCGGCGCGGCCGCGCTCGCGGCGACGCTGGGCCTCGCGGCCTGCGGCAGCGGCGACAGCGGCGGCGGCAGCACCGCGGACGGCGGGGGCGCCGACCTCGAGTGCACGACCGGGACGGCCGACCAGCCGTGGAAGGCCTCCGAGCCGCGCGAGTTCACGGCGCTGTGGACCGACTGGCCCGACTACCCGATCACCGACTCGTGGCAGTTCTTCGACGAGATCGAGAAGCGCACCAACGTCAAGCTCTCGCTGACCAACATCCCGTTCAGCGACGCCACCGAGAAGCGCAGCCTCCTCATCAGCGCGGGTGACGCGCCGCAGATCATCCCGCTCACGTACACGGGCGACGAGCGGCAGTTCGCCGCCTCCGGCGCGGTCGTGCCCATGAGCGACTACGTCGAGTACATGCCCAACTTCCAGAAGTACGTGGAGGAGTGGGACCTGGGCGACATGATCGACAACCTGCGCCAGGCCGACGGCAAGTACTACATGGTGCCGGGCCTGCAGGAGGTCTCGGTTCCCGTCTTCACGCTGATCATCCGCCAGGACGTCTTCGACGAGGTCGGCGCCCCGGCCCCCGAGACGTGGGAGGACCTGCAGACCGGCCTCGAGATGATCAAGGCCAAGTACCCCGACAGCAAGCCCCTCGCGGACGGCTTCGAGGGCCAGTCGATGATCAACTACGCCGCCCACTCGTTCGGCACGGTCGGCGGCTGGGGCTTCGGCACCGGCGCCTGGTACGACGAGGACGCCGACGAGTTCGTCTACGCGCCCACCACCGAGGGCTACAAGCAGATGGTCGAGTACTTCAACGGCCTCGCCACCGACGGCCTGCTCGACACCGAGTCGTTCACCGACTCCAACGACGGCGGCGGCACCGTGACGGAGAAGATCGCCGCCGAGACGGTCTTCGCCGCGTCCGGCGCGTCCGGCACCGTGCAGGAGTTCGCCACCGCGCTCGACGCGGCCGGCGTCACGGACTACGAGCTCAAGCAGATCGCGCCCCCGGGCGGGCCGGCCGGCGCCGTGGTCGAGCCGCGCAACTTCTGGAACGGCTTCATGCTCACGCAGGACGCCGTCAACGACCCGAACTTCTGCGACCTGCTGGCGTTCACCGACTGGCTGTACTACAACCCCGAGGCCCGCGAGATGATCCAGTGGGGCGTCGAGGGTGAGACGTACACCAAGGACGGCGACACGTTCACGCTGAACCCGGAGTACACGCACAAGCAGATCAACCTCAACCCGGGTGGCACGATCGACATCAAGAAGGACCTCGGCTTCGCCAACGACGTGTTCGCCGGCTCGACCGAGTCGCGTGCGCTCAAGGAGTCGTACAACGTCCCGGCGTTCGTCGAGTACATCGACTCGGTGCTCTCGACCCGCACCCCGCGCGACCCGTTCCCGCGCGCACCCCTCGACGAGACCGAGCTCGAGCAGTCGTCGCTCCTGGCGACGCCGCTCAAGGACTCGGTCGACACCGCGACGCTCGAGTTCATCCTCGGCCAGCGGGACCTGTCGCAGTGGGACTCCTTCCTGAGCCAGCTCGAGGGTCAGGGGCTCTCCCAGTACATGGACCTCATCAACGGTGCGCGCGAGCGTGCCGCTGAGAAGGGCTGAGCCCGCCCTCCCCGCCCGGTGGGCCGGCCCCGATGTCCGGGGCCGGCCCACCGGGCACCACCTGCTCACGAAGGAGTGAGACATGAGCGCAGCTCAAGTGACGGGCGACGCACTCGTGACCGAGGGTCGGCGGCCCGAACGGGCGCCCGCCCCCGGCGGCGCCGGGGGTCGCCCCGCCGGCCGCCCCCGCCGCGGCCGGGCCTCGGGCAAGGTGCCGATGCGCGCGGCCTTCCGGCGCGACTGGCCGCTGTACGCGATGGCGCTGGTCCCGGTGCTGTTCCTGCTGGTGTTCCGGTACGCGCCGATGTTCGGCAACATCATCGCCTTCCGCCGGTTCCGCCCCGGCGGCAGCATCATCGGCGACGAGTGGGTCGGCACGCGGTACATCGAGATGTTCCTGTCCGACCCCAACTTCTGGAACGTCTTCGCGAACACGGCGATCCTCGGCGGTCTGACCCTGCTGTTCTGCTTCCCGCTGCCGATCGTGCTCGCGCTGGCGCTCAACGAGGTGCGGCACCGCGCGTTCAAGCGCACCGTGCAGTCGATCTCCTACCTGCCGCACTTCCTGTCGGTCGTCATCGTGGTCGGCATGACCATGCAGCTGCTGTCGCTGCAGGGCACGGTCAACCAGATCGTCGAGGGGTTCGGTGGCGAGGCGATCCCGTTCCTGCAGCGCGCCGAGTGGTTCCGGACCATCTACGTGGGGTCCGAGATCTGGCAGACCGTCGGCTGGGGCACGATCCTCTACCTCGCCGCGCTCACCACTGTCGACGCGTCCCTCTACGAGGCCGCACGCATCGACGGGGCCAACCGCTGGCGCCAGACCTGGCACGTGACGCTGCCGGGCATCCGCCCCACCATGGTCACGCTGCTCATCCTCAACATCGGCACGTTCCTCAACGTCGGGTTCGAGAAGGTCCTGCTGCTGTACAACCCGCTGACCTACTCGACCGCCGACGTCGTCTCGACCTACCTGTACCGGGTCGGGCTGGTCTCGAACAACTTCAGCTACGCGACCGCGATCGGCCTGTTCCAGGCCCTCATCGGCCTCGTGATGGTGCTGACCGCGAACTTCGTGTCGCGCCGAGTGGTGGGAGCAAGCCTGTGGTGACGCAGTCCGCCCTGACGTCCTCGACGAGCCCCGCCGGGGGCACGTCCGTCGGCCCGCGCGACTCGCGCGGCTACCGGGTCTTCACGTGGGTCAACGGCACGTTCCTGGTGCTGCTGTGCCTGTTCATGCTGTACCCGTTCATCACCGTGATCGCGCAGTCGTTCTCGAGCCCCGGCGCCGTCAAGGCGGGGCTGGTCAACGTGTGGCCCGTCGGGTTCAACCTCGACACGTACAACGCGGTCTGGCAGAACAAGCTGTTCTGGAACTCGTACCGCAACACGGTGGTCTACACGGTCGTCGGGACGACGATCGCGATGGTCCTGACGACGCTGCTGGCGTTCGTGCTGTCCAAGCACCACCTGCGCGGGCGCACCGGACTGATCTGGGTCGCGATGTTCACGATGTTCTTCAACGGCGGCCTGATCCCCAACTACGTGCTCATCCAGACCCTCGGGCTGAAGAACACGATGTGGGCCGTGGTGCTGCCGGGTGCGATCTCGATCTTCAACCTGCTGGTCATGAAGTCGTTCTTCGAGAACCTGCCGGCGGAGATGGAGGAGGCCGCGCAGATTGACGGCCTGGGCTGGTTCGGCATCTTCGGCCGGATCGTCATCCCGCTGTCCAAGGCGGTGATCGCGACCATGATCCTGTTCTACTCGGTGGCGATCTGGAACGACTGGTTCGCGGCGTTCCTGTACATCGACAAGCAGGAGCTGTTCCCGGTCACGCTGTTCCTGCGCAACCTCATCGCCGGGGCGTCGTCCGCGGCGTCCGAGGGGGCTGCCGTCGCGGGCACGACGTCCGCCGCGATCGCCGCCAACATCCAGTCGGTCACCATGATCCTCACGATCATCCCGATCCTCTGCGTGTACCCGTTCGTGCAGCGGTACTTCGTCTCCGGCGTCATGCTCGGCTCCGTCAAGGGCTGACGCCCGCAGGGGTGGCAGCACCCACGGTGCCGCCGCCCGAGAGGCGCCGCAGCGCCGCGGCCTGGGTCCTGGTACCCAGGCCGCGGCGCTGACCTCGTTCTTCACCCGGTCCGCTGCGTCGCATTCGCCCCGCGGCGTCACCAACGGCCCCTTGCGCCTCTCCCTACGTTGCCTGCTGGACGGGCGTCTTGAACGCGCGTCCGTCCACGGAGGCAGGGAGACGGTCGTGACGATGGTGCAGGTGGTGCGCGGGACGCGCAGGGGGACGCGCGCGGACGCGTCGGGGCGAGGACGGCGCCGCGCGGCGATGCTCGCGGCGGCGGTCGTCGCCGCGCTGGTCGCACCGCTCGCGCTCGTGGGGCTCGCGACGCCCGCCGCGGCAGCGGAGTACCGGCCGTTCGGCTCGGTGTTCTCGACCAACACGAACGGCGAGATCCTGCTCTCCGCGAACACGTTGATGACGTGCACGACGGGCGCGAACAACTGCGCCGCGGTGCGTGACGGGTCGTCGTCGACGAACCTCAGCAACAACGACCACACCATGACGTTCGTCGACGTCGACGCCGACGGCTCGACGTTCAACTCCTCGTCCGCCGAGCTCGCGATCCCGTCGGGCGGCAGCGTGCTGTGGGCTCGGCTCTACTGGGGCGGGCGCACCGCCGCGACCAACACGACGAACGCGGACGCGACCCGCCGCGACCGCGCCGTGCTGCGCGTCCCCGGCGCGTCGGGCTACACGAACCTCACGGCGGCGCACGTCGACGCCGCGCCGGACCGGGGCTACCAGGCGTACGCCGACGTGACCGACCTCGTGACGGCCGCCGGCAGCGGCTCGTACACGGTCGGCAACGTGCAGTCGACGTCGGGCAGCACCAACAACTACGCGGGCTGGACGCTCGTCGTCGCGGTCGCCGACCCGGCCGCGCCCGCGCGCAACCTCACGGTGTTCGACGGGTTCGGCTCGGTCGCCAACAACGACCCGCTGCCCGAGTTCACGGTCGACGGCTTCATCACCCCGCCCACGGGTGACATCCGCACGTCCGTCGGCGTCGTCACCTACGAGGGCGACCGCGGGCTCGTCGGTGACCAGCTGCTGCTCAACGGCCGCGCGCTCACCGACGCCGCGAACCCCGCCGACAACGCGTTCAACTCCACGATCACGCGCGGTGGCGTGGACCGGGCGTTCCTGCCCGGCGCCGAGGCCGACGGCAGCCGCCGCACCCCCGCCTACCGCAACCAGCTCGGCTTCGACGCCGACGTGTTCACGGTCGGCAGCGACTACATCCCGAACGGTGCCACGAGCGCCAGGTTCCGCCTGACGACCGGCGGCGAGCAGTTCTTCCCCGGCGTCGTGACGTTCTCGACCGAGCTGTACGACCCCACGCTGCTGGGCCACAAGGCCGTCACCGACCTCAACGGCGGAGACGTGCGGCGCGGCGACGTGCTCGAGTACACGGTCCCCGTGAGCAACATCGGCCTCGACGTCGCGTCCGACAGCCGGTTCTTCGACGCGATCCCCACCGGCACGACGTACGTCCCGGGCTCGCTGCAGGTCGACGGGCAGCCGCTGTCCGACGCGGAGGGCGACGACCTCGGGTACTACGCCCAGAACCCGAGCGGCCATGTGGTCGTGCACCTCGGCGCGGGCGCCGACGCGACCCGCGGTGGCGACATCCCGATCACGGTCGGCACGGACCCGGCGCACGTCGTGACGTTCCGCGTGCGGGTCGAGGACGACGCGCCCGCGGGCGTGGAGCTCGTCAACGCCGCGGCCATGACGTACCGCGGCCAGACCACGCGCGCCGCCGCGTCGTCCGCGACGAACGTCGTCGAGCGGACCGTCGCCGAGACCGCGCCCGACGGTCAGACGCCGCCCGTCGCGCAGCCGTACGTGCGGACGTTCACGCCGCGTACCGCGACGCCGGGCCTGCGGATCGACGTGCTGGCCGACGCGCGCGACGCCGAGGGCGGCCCGCTGCGGACCGTCGCGGTCACGGACGCCGCGGGCGGCACCGCGACGATCGGCGCCGACGGCGCGATCACCTACACGCCGCGCGCCGACTTCGCGGGGCGCGACGTGTTCACCTACACGATCGAGGACCCGACGGGCCTGCGCTCGACGGCGGCCGTGCAGGTCGTCGTGGTCAACGAGGCGCCCGTGGTCGGCGACGACACCGCCACGACCGCCGGTGCGCCGGTGACGATCGCGGTGCTCGCGAACGACTCCGACCCCAACGGCGACGCGATCGCCTTCCGCACCGTGCCCACCACCACCCCGCACGGCACCGTGACGGTCGACGACCAGCAGCGACTCGTCTACACGCCGACGGCCGGCTTCCGCGGCACGGACACGTTCGAGTACGTCGTCGAGGACACGCGCGGCGGCGCCACGACCGGCACCGTCACCGTGACCGTCACGAACGGCGCACCGGTGGCCCAGGGGGAGACGTTCCGCGTCAACCCGGGCAGCACGACCGCGCTGCCGCTGCTCGCCAACGACTCCGACCCGAACGGCGACCCGATCCACCTCGAGGTGGTCACGCCGTTCACGCAGGGCGACGCGACCGTCGACACCACCACCGGGGTCGTGACCTACGTCGCGCCCGCGAACCCGAGCGGGCCCGCGACCATGACGTACCGCGTGGCCGACGACCAGACCCCTGCCGGGCGCTCGGCCGTCGTGACCGCGACGGTCACGTTCAACGGTGCTCCCGTCGCGCAGGACCGCACCGTGGCCGTGCCGGACGGCGCCGCGGACGTCGTGGTCGACGTGGCGGACGCCGTGAGCGACCCCGACGGCGACACGCTCGCCGTCACGGTCGGCACCGCGCCGGTGCACGGCGGGGCCGTCCTCGTCGGCGACCGCGCGATCCGCTACACGCCGGCCGTCGGCTGGGCGGGCACGGACACGTTCACGTACGTCGCGACCGACCCGATGGGCCTGACGGGCACCGGCACGGTCACGGTCACGACGCCCAACGTCGCACCCGTCGTCACGACGTCGACCGCGACGGTCGCGACCGACGGGGTGCTCGCGGGCGTCGACGTCCTGGCGCACGCGTCCGACGTCAACGTCGCGTCCGGCCTCACGGACCAGGAGCTCACCGTCACGGGTGCGTCGGCCGACCACGGCGCGCAGGTCACGGTGAACTCCGACGGCACGCTCGACGTGCGGCCCGCGCCGGGCTACCGCGGCCCCGTCACCGTGACGTTCACGGTGGAGGACGGCGCCGGCGGCTCGACGGACGGCACGCTGCTCGTCACGGTCGACAACGCCGCACCGCGCGCGCTGCCCGACACGGCCGCGACCGACACCGACACCCCCGTGCTGGTGGACGTGCTGCACAACGACGACGACGCGAACGGCGACGCCCTCACGGTCGTGCCGGAGTCCCTCACCACGCCGGTCGACGCGCAGGGCACGCCGCGCGGCACGGTCGAGGTCGTCGACGGGCAGGTCCGGTACACGCCGCCGGCCGGCTGGGCGGGCGTCGCGACGTTCGACTACGCCGCGACCGACGGCAGCGCGACCGGCACCGCGTCGGTCACCGTCACGGTCCGCAACGCCGCGCCGGTCACCCGGCAGGCCCGCGTGTCGACCCCGGCGGGCACGCCCGCGACGGTCGACGTCGTCGCCCTGGCGACGGACGCGAACCTCGCGGGCACCGACCAGCAGCTGGTCGTCACCGCCGCGTCGGCCGACAAGGGCGCGCGCGTCACGGTCGCGAGCGACCGGCGCAGCCTCACGGTCACCGGGGCCCCCGGCTTCAAGGGTGACGTCACCGTCGCGTACACCGTCGCCGACGGCGCCGGTGGCACCGCGGACGGCACGCTCGTCGTGACGGTCGACAACGCGGCCCCGGCCGTGCCGGAGCACCGTGACCCCGTGGCCACGCCGTACGGCACGCCCGTGGTGGTCGACGTCCTCGCGGGCGTCACCGACGACAACGGCGACCGGCTCACGGTCGTCGAGGTCGGCACGCCGGTGGACGCCGACGGGACGCCGCGCGGCTCGGTGGCGCTGGTCGACGGGGTCGTGACGTACACGCCGCCCACCGGCTGGTCGGGCGACGTGACGTTCGAGTACGTCGTCAGCGACGGCACCGCGACGCGGCGCGGCACGGCGTCGGTCCGTGTCGCCAACGGCGCACCCGTCGCGCCGCCGACCAGCGTGACGGGCAGCAACGGCGGCCCGGTCGTGATCGACGTGCTCGCGGGCAGCAGCGACCCCGAGGGCGGCGCCCTGACGATCGTCGACGTCACGCAGCCCGCGTCGGGCACGGTCGCGATCGTCGACGGCAAGCTCGTCTACACGCCGGAGCCCGGGTTCACGGGCAGCGTGACCATCACGTACGTGGTCGCCGACGCGCAGGGCAACCGCACGACGTCGACCGTCACGGTCGAGGTCGCCGCTGCCCCGTCCGCGGGTCGCGGCGGTGCGCTCGCCGTCACGGGTGCCCAGGTGGCCGGCATCGGGGCGGCGTCCGCGCTCGTGCTGGTGCTCGGTGCCGGTCTGGTCGTCGTCGCCCGCCGCCGCCACGCGGGGCGCTGACGCGGCACGACCCCGGCCCGCGCGGCGGTGACGGACGCGACCCGACTCGCGTCCGTCACCGCCGGGCGGGCCGTGACCTTCCGCCCTGGTGGCGCGCACCCGCCGCGCCCTAGCGTCGTGACCCGACGTCGCCGTCGCGGCGTCGTCGTGACGACGGAGGCGGACGGACGTGGTGGTGACGGTGCGGCCCTACCGCGGTACGGACCTCGACGGAGACTTCGTCCCGGTGCGGGACTTCCTGCGGCGGCTGCACGTCGGCGCCGAGCGGCCGCCCGTGTTCGGGTGGAGCCGGTGGGAGTGGGCGTTCGCGCAGCCCGGCCTCGACCGCGCGGCGCTGCACCGCGTGGGGGTGTGGGAGCGCGAGGGGCGCGTCGTCGCGGTCGCGACGTTCGAGGACGTCCCCGGCGACGCGTACCTCGCGGTCGACCCCGGGTGCGCGGGGTTGCTGCCCGAGGTGCTCGACCACGCTCTCGCCGCGCTGCGCGGCCCGCACGGCGTGCGCGTCCTGGTCGACGACGCCGACGTCGAGCTGCAGCGACTCGCGCGTTCTCGTGGGCTGGTCGCGACGCAGCACGGCGACGAGGCGACGGTCCTCGAGCTCGAGGGCGGTCTCGCGTACCCGCTCCCGGCCGGGTACCGCGTGCAGGGCCTCGACCAGGGCGTCGACCTGGGTCGCCTGGAACGGTTGATGCACCGCGGCTTCGGTCAGGACGGCGAGCCGGCCGCGACCCCGGAGGCCCTCGCATGGCGGGAGCGTGCCGTCTCGTCGCCGTCGCAGGACCCGTCGCTGTCGGTCCTCGTCGTCGCCGACGACGGCACGTACGCCGCGTACTGCGGCACGTGGTGGCACGAGGGCGACCACGCCGCCGTCGTCGAGCCGGTCTGCACCGACCCCGACCACCGGCGGCGCGGCCTCGGGCGGGCCGCCGTGCTGGAGGCCGTCCGTCGCTGCGCCGCGCGCGGCGCGCCGCGCGCGCAGGTGGGGTCCCACCAGCAGTTCTACTACGCCCTGGGATTCGCGCCGCGCGTGACCGCGACGTGGTGGACCGTGCTCGGGGGCGCAGGGTGAGCGGGGAGGTCGTCCGCACCTCGCACCTGGCCGTCGCCGGAGCCCGCTGGGACGGCGACGCCGCGGCAGGAGTGTGGATCGCCCCGCGGCTCGGCCCGTTCGGCCCGACGCTCGGGCACGCGGTGCCGCACGGGTACGACGCGTACGCGGTCGTGCGCCTCGTCCCGGACGGCGACCAGGCGGGGGGTCCGTCGTCGGCCGACGTCGTGCGCCGGGTGCTGGACGTGCTCGCGCCCGTCACGGGGGCGCAGCCGGTGCACTGCGGGCTGTGGGAGGGCTGGGGGTTCCTGCACGACCCGGGCACCGACCCGCGCACGGCGCCGGGCATGGGGACGGCGCTCCTGATGGCGCCCGGCGCGACGCCCGGCGAGCGCGCGCGGGCGGAGGCCGAGGCGGCCGCCGTGCTCGCGGCGGTGCGCGTCGAGCGGCCCGCGGCCGAACGGCTCGATCTGCCGCACCGCGGGTACCACCTGTGGACGGGGCCGCTGCGCGCGGTGCTGGCGCTCGACGCCGCGATCCACGACCTGCCCTCGCTGGTCTGGCCGGACGACCGCACGTGGTTCGTCGGCGTGCCGATCTACACGCGCGAGCTCGCGATCGGTGCACCGCGGGCCGTGGTCGACGCGCTGCTGGCCGACCCGACGCTGGCGGCGCGCGAGGCGGCACCGTCGGACGTCCTCGACGTCGACGACTGACGGCCGCCACGGACCCGCGGGCGGCGTCGGGCGAGGCTCCGCGGGTCAGCGCGCGCGGTCGCGGGGGCGCAGGCGGACGTTCGGCAGCTCGGGGGCCGGGAGCGCCGGGCCGTCGTAGCCGTGCACCTCGCCGTACCGTCCCAGGCCCTCGGTGTCGCCGGCGACAGCGGCCTGCCACTGCGCGCGGGCCTCGACGACCTCGTCGTGCGTGCGGCCCACGAAGTTCCACCACATGAGCACGGGCTCCTCGAACGGCGCGCCGCCCAGGAGCACGGCGCGCACGGGCGCGTCGCCGGCCTCCAGCGCGAGCACGTCGCGCCCGGGCGGCGCGTACGCGAGCCACGCGGGCGCGACGTCGTGGCCCTCGAACCGCAGCGCGCCGGAGTCGACCAGCACGGCGTGCTCGAACGTCGGGTCGACGGGCAGCCGCACGCGCGCCCCCGCGGGCACGTCGACCTGCGCCGCGACGAGCGGCGAGTACGCGCGCGCCGGGGACTCGACGTCGCCCAGCCGCCCCAGGAACACCTGCAGCTCGGCGCCGTCGACGGTCACCCGCGGCACGTCGGCGACGTGCTCGAACGCGCGGTCGCCGTGCCGCGCCGACTCGGGCAGCGCGGTCCACAGCTGCACGCCGTGCAGCACCGGGCGGTCGGGGAAGGTCGCGGGCGTCGACTCCTCGGAGTGGCAGATGCCGCGCCCCGCGGTCATGAGGTTGAGCTGCCCGGGCGTGATGGTCTGCTCCGAGCCCAGCGCGTCACGGTGCAGCACCGCGCCCTCGAACAGCCACGTCACGGTCTGCAGACCCGTGTGCGGGTGCGGCGGCACGTCCATGCCGCCGGTCGCGGCGACGTCGTCGGGGCCGTAGTGGTCGACGAAGCAGAACGGGCCGACCAGCGAGCGGGCGCGCGACGGCAGCGTGCGGCGCACCGTCATCGCCCGCGGGCCGCCCAGCGGGACGTCGCGCGGCTCCACGAGCTCGACGTCGGCGGCCGGGCCCGCGACGCACACCTGCTCGGTCGGGCGGGGCTCGAGGTTCGTCACGCGGTCAGGCTACGGGCGCGCCCGGCGTCGGTCGACGGCGCCCGGCGTCGGTCGACGACGGACGGTGCCGGGCCGTCGGCGGCGCGTGTGCCAGCATCGACGCGTGGAGCTCCCCGTCGCCTGGTCCGTCCTGCTCGTCGTCGCCGGGCTCTGGAACCTCGTCGTGTGGCCGGCGTTCCTGCGCCGCGTGGCCAAGGACCCGCGGGCGCGCGACGCCGCCGGGCGCGCGACGCGGTTCCTCACCGTGCACGTCGTGCTCGTCGTCGTGTCGCTCGCGCTGGGCCTCGCGGTCGCGACGGCCGGCGTGCTCACGCTCGTGGGCTGACCGCCGCCGCGACCCCCGGCGGTGCGCCGACGCCCGGCCCGTCGGGCGGCGTCGGGCCCGACGCGCTCGGCGGCACCCGCGTCCCCGCCGCGTGCCACGTCGCGCCGCCCGCCGCGAGCGACGCCCGCACGTCCAGCACGCGCTGGTTGCGGCTGCCGCGGAACGCGAGCGTCAGGTCCCGCTGCGCGAGCTCGAACCGCCCGTCGACCAGCACGTCGACCTCGGCGAGCAACGCGCGCTGGTCGTCGTGCCCGGCCGCGAGCTCCTCGAACGTGTAGCCCGTCCACGCCCACACGTCGCGCGTCGTCCCGAGCTCGGCGCGCAGCCGCCGCACGAGCCGCAGGCACACCTCCGTGTTGAGGAACGGCTCGCCGCCCAGCAGCGACAGCCCCTGCACGGCCGGGTGCGCGAGGTCCGCGAGCACGCGGTCCTCGAGCGCGTCGTCGTACGGGCGGCCGTAGCGGAAGCTCCACGCCGCCTCGTTGAAGCAGCCCTCGCACGCGAACAGGCAGCCCGACACGTACAGGCTGCACCGCACGCCCTCGCCGTCCACCATGACGAACGGCTTGTAGTCGGCGACGTACCCGTGGCTGACCCTGTCCGACACCCAGCCCGGGCCGGGGTCGCGCGCCACGGCGCCTCAGCCCCGGGGCGTCGGCGGCGCGTCGGCCGCGGCGGCGTCGAGGGACGTCGCACCCGGCAGGTGCTTGACGCGCGACGAGATCTCGACGTGCCGCCCGTGCACCATGGGCCGCTGCTGCGGGTTGCCCAGGTAGCCGCACGTCCGCTTCACGACGTCGCACGTGCGCGGGTCGGTGTTGCCGCAGCCCGGGCACGCGAACCCGCGGGCCGTGGGCGTGAAGTCGCCGCAGAACCCGCACTCGTGGCAGCGGTCGATCGGCGTGTTCGTGCCCAGGTAGCCCACGCGGTCGTACGCGTAGTCCCACACGGCCTCGAGCGCGGCCGGGTTCTGCTGCAGCACCGGGTACTCGCAGTAGTGGATGAACCCGCCCGACGCGTACTGCGGGTAGTCCATCTCGAAGTCGAGCTTCTCGAACGGCGTCGGCGCCTTGCGCACGTCGTAGTGGAAGCTGTTCGTGTAGTAGTCCTTGTCGGTGATGTCCGGCACGGCGCCGAACTTCTCCCTGTCGAGGCGGCAGAACCGGTCGGTCAGGCTCTCGCTCGGCGTCGAGTACACGCTGAAGTGGTAGCCCGTGGCGGCCTTCCACTCCCGGGCCCGCTCGGCGAGCGTCCGCAGCACGTCGAGCGTCAGCCGCTTGGCCTCCGGGTCCTGCTCCCACGCGCCGCCGTAGAACGCGGCAGCCACCTCGTACAGGCCGATGTACCCGAGCGACACCGTCGCGCGGCCGTCGCGGAACAGCACGTCCACGTCGTCGTCGGGGTTGAGGCGCTGCCCGAACGCGCCGTGCACGTACAGGATCGGCGCGTTGCCCGGCGTCGCCTCCTTGCAGCGCTCCACGCGGTACATCAGCGCGTCGCGCGCGATGTCGAGACGCTCGTCGAGCAGCGACCAGAACCGCGCCAGGTCGCCGCGCGCCTCCAGGGCGATGCGCGGCAGGTTGAGCGTCACGACGCCCAGGTTCATGCGGCCCTCGACGACGTCGTTCCCCTCCGCGTCCTGCCACCCCTGCAGGAACGAGCGGCAGCCCATCGGCACCTTGAACGAGCCCGTGAGCTCGACGATCTTGTCGTAGCTCAGCACGTCCGGGTACATGCGCTTGGTCGAGCACTCGACCGCGAGCTGCTTGAGGTCGTAGTTCGGGTCGGACGGCTCGAGGTTCACGCCGCGGCGCAGCGTGAAGATCAGCTTGGGGAAGATCGCGGTGCGGCCCTCGCGGCCCAGGCCGCGGATGCGGATCTGGAAGATCGCGCGCTGGATCTCGCGCTCGAGCCAGCTCGTGCCCAGCCCGAACCCGACCGACGTGAACGGCGTCTGCCCGTTGGACGTGAACAGCGTGTTGATCTCGTACTCGAGGCTCTGCATCGCGTCGTAGATGTCCTTGGTGGTGCGCTCGCGCGCGTACTCCTCGTGCAGCGACGCGTCCGAGATCCAGCGCGCGGCGTCCGCGAGGTGCTTGTCGAGGTTGCGCTGCGCGTACGGCGCGAGCAGCTCGTCGATCCGGTTGACCGAGCAGCCGCCGTACTGCGACGACGACACGTTCGCGATGATCTGCGAGATCTGCGCGGTCGCGGTCTGGATGGACCGCGGCGGCTCGACCTGCGCGTTGCCGATGCGGAACCCGTCCGCGAGCATCGTGCGGAAGTCGATGAGGCAGCAGTTCGTCATCGGCGCGTACGGGTGGTAGTCGAGGTCGTGGTAGTGGATGTCGCCCTTCTGGTGGGCGTTCGCGACGTGCGCGGGGAGCAGCCGCAGGCCGATCGCCTTGCCGACCGTTCCGGCCGTCAGGTCGCGCTGCGTGTTGAAGACCTCGGAGTCCTTGTTGGCGTTCTCGTTGACGACCGCCTGGTCCTTGTCGATGAGGCGCACGATCGAGTGGTTGAGGTCGGTGGACCGGCTGCGCGCCAGGTCGCGCTCGACGCGGTAGTCGATGTACGCCCGGGCGACGTCGTACTCGTGCGACTCGAGCAGCACGTGCTCGACGACCGACTGGACCTCGTAGATCTTCACGGTCGAGGAGAAGCGCGCCGCGAGCTCGGCGTCGACGCGCTCGACGAGAGCCGCGACCGCGTGCCGGTGCACGACGTTCGGCTCGCCGTGCACGGCCGCGTACGCCTTGGTGAGCGCGGCGCGGATGCGCGCGTCGTCGAACCGCAGCAGGCGGCCGTCGCGCTTCTCGACCAGCAGGACACCTGTCCCGACGGCGTCGACGTCCCCCGTGACCTCGTCGTCACGCGTCTGCGGCTCCAGCTCCACGATGCTCACGGACTGCCCCTCCCACGGCTGCGCCGGCGCCGCCGTCGGGGCGGCACCGGCTGGTCTCTGCTCGGTGTCTGCGGTGTGCGTGCCCGGGGCCCGCGCGGCTCGCGCCGGGGTCCGCGCCGCGTCGTCCCTCGGGACCGCGGCGTCCGTGGTTTTCCACGGTCAGACACAACATGTTGTGTGAACTACACGGCCGTCACACTATTTGTGGGGGGTGGGGCGGGGTGGGTCGAAGGTCCCGGGATCGGTCGACGTGCCTGATCGCGAGGCCCCCACGGGATCGACGTCCCGGCGTGTCGTGCACACCTCGCGACGCCCCCGACGAGTCCGCCGCCCGAGCCCGGTCAGCACGGGCAGGCGGCCCCCGGGACGGGGGCCCACCACCGGTGAGGAGCCCCGCGTGGCCACGATCGTCTCGACCCTGTTCATCGCGCTCGACGGCGTCGCCGAGGTCGACCCGGCCTGGCACTTCCCCTACTTCGACGAGCGCATGGGCGCGGGCGTCGGCAGCGACTACGAGGACGTCGACGCGCTCGTGCTCGGCCGCGTCACGTACGACTCGTTCGCCGGTGCGTGGCCCGGGCGCGAGGCCGCCGGCGGCGAGGACGCGGGGTTCGCCGCGCAGCTCGGGGACGTCCGCAAGGTCGTCGCGACCCGCGGCGACGCCGACCTCGGCTGGCGCAACGCCGAGCGCACCGCCGACGTCGTTGCCGCCGTGCGCGCGCTGCGCGACGACCCGACCGTCGGCAAGGTGCTTGTCGCCGGGTCGCTGTCGGTGGTCCGGCAGCTGCTCGCCGCGGGCCTGCTCGACGAGCTGCGGCTCTACGTCCACCCCGTCGCGGCGGGCAGCGGTGCGCGGCTGTGGGACGACGGGCCCGTGCGTCCGCTGCGCCTGGTCTCGTCCGAGGCCTACCCGACCGGCGTGCTGCGGCTCGTCTACGCGCCCTCGGAGCTGCCCGGCGCCGCCGGGTACGACGACGCCAGGGAGCACCTGCCCGCGTCCTGACGTCGCACCCCGCGGGACGCGGACGCGACCGCCGGTGCGGCGCGGTGCACGCCACGCGAGCGCGGTGCACGCCACGCGAGCGCGGTGCACGCCACGCGAGCGCGGTGCACGCCACGCGAGCGCGGCACACGTCGGTACCGCGCTCGGTGCACGAGTACCGCGCTCGGTGGGGAGGACCGGGGTGGGTGGGAGTGCCGCGCTCTGCGGAGACGTGCGGCGCGAACCGGCCCGGGCGGGCACCGGCGCGGCTAGGGTCGGGCGCATGAGCGACGTGGCGGCGGTGGCACGGGTGGTCGGGCGGGGGCGACGGTTCGCGCGGTTCGCCGCCGTCGTGGCGGTGCTCCTCGCGGGCGGCAACCTCATCGCCTGGGGCAACCGGTGGTACATCTCGACGTGGCACGCCGGCACGGCGTACGGCTACGACATCCTCGACGCGGCGCACTCGGCCCTCGTCACCGGTCTCGTGTGCCTCGTCGTCGCGGCCGTGGCCGCCGTCGTCGGCTGGCGTCTGCGGGTCGTCCGCGCCGACTGACCCGGCCGCCGCGCGCGGTCAGGTGCGCAGCAGCGTCGCGCGCAGGTGGCCCGCGTAGCCGCCGGGCGTGCGGCCCACGGCGCGGCCCGACGTCAGCACGTCCACCGCGTCGGACGCGACGACCCGCGCGCCGGTCGCGCGCAGGCGCGCCACGAGGTCGACGTCCTCGTGCTCGGGCGCCGGGGCGAACCCGCCCGCCGCGAGGTACGCCGACGCGCGCACGCCCAGGTTCGCGCCGTGCACGTGCCCGTTGGGGCGCCCCGGCTCGTGCGCCGCGCGCCACGCGTCCCACTGCGCCGTCGTCAGGTCCGCCGGGTCGGGGTGCACGGTCCCGACGACCACGTCGGCCCCCGCGTCCGCGAGCCGCAGGTGCTCCAGCAGCCAGTCCGGCTCGACCGCCGAGTCCGCGTCGGTGCACGTCAGCCACGTGCGCTCGGCGGCCACGGGCCGCACCGCGAGCGCCGAGCGGACCCCGGCGGCACGCGCCGCACCCACGTCGCCCGCCGCCGTCTCCAGCACCCGCACGCTGCCGAACCGCGCGACGACGTCGGCGCTCGCGTCCCGGCACGCGTCGAGCACGACCACCACGTCGACCGTGCACCCGCCGCGCTCCAGCAGCGCGCGCCGCGCCGTGCGCACCGAGGCCAGGCAGCGCGCGAGGAGCAGCTCCTCGTCGCGGACCGGCACGACGACGGCCACGTGCGCGACGGGCGCCGGGACCGTCGCGCGACGCACCGTGCCGTCCTCCGCGACCGCGTCCGCACCCGCCGCGCCGACATCTGCCGTGCCGACACCGGCCGCACCTGAGGCGTCCACGCCCGTGGCGCCCACCCCCGCGGCGTCGGCCATGACACCCAGCGCGCCCCTCACCGCAGCCCCGTCCGCTCGGCGACCGACCGCGGGTCGCGGCTCCACACGTCCAGCAGCAGGTCGGCCTCGTGGTGCTCGACCAGCCGCGTCAGGCCCGCGGCCCCGGCCGCACGCGCGAGCGCCCGGTGCACGGCGTCGCCCGGCAGCGGGTAGTCCTCGACGGGGTGCCGCCAGTGGCACGCCAGCAGCGTGCCGCGGCGCGCGAGCCGGGTCAGCAGGTCCGGCAGCGCGGCCGCGAGGTCGACGGCCGACAGGTAGTACCCGACCTCCGACAGCACGACCAGGTCGAACGGGCCGCCCGGCAGCGCGTCGTCCCCGTCGCCGCCGAGCGCGCCCCGGACCAGCCGCACGTGCGGGGCGTCGTCCCCGAGCCGCTCGCGGGCCCGGTCGAGCGCCGCGTCGGCGACGTCGGTGGCGGTCAGGGCGTCCGCGCGGCGCGCGAGCTCGGCCGTGAGGACGCCGATCGAGCAGCCCACCTCCAGCACGCGCGCGTACCGCTCGTCGGGCAGCGCGGCGAGCGTCAGCGCGCGCTTGCGGGCCTCGTACCAGCGGTCGGTGAAGCCCCACGGGTCGTCGTGCCGCGCGTAGGTCGCGTCGAAGTACGACGCGGGCAGGGTCGACCCGCCCGCGGCGGGCCCGGGGTCGTCGGCGGACGCCGGGTCGTCGGCGGGCGCGGGGTCGTCGGCGGGACGAGCGGCGACGGGTGCGACGGCCGGTGCGACGGCCCGGGTCGGCGCGTGCACGACGAACGGCTCGACGTCCCGCGCGAAGCCGCGCAGGAACCGCGGGTGCAGGACGGGGGCGTCCGCGGGGTGGTCGGACAACGGCTCGACCTGCGTCTCGTGCGCGGCGACCGCGCGCTGCTTGAGGACGAGCGCGTGGTCGGACAGCGGCAGGACGCGCAGCGCCTCCCAGGGCACGGCCGGGTCGTCGGGCGTCGCCCAGTGCCACAGCCACAGCGGCGCCTCGGCGAGCGTGCAGCCCAGGTCCGCGGCGAGCCCGGCGCACACCTCGGCGACCACGCGGTGGTCGCGGTGGCCGTCGCCGCGCCACGTCGTGACGAGCGTGCCGACGGCGGGCCCGGTGGTCAGCACGCGCCGCAGGTCGGCGGCGATCTCGTCGCGCGCCTCGCGCAGCCCGCCGTCGGGGTGCCCCAGCAGGGTCACGGACGACGTGGGGGACAGGATCTCGACCGCGCGCCGCACCTCGTCCACGCGGCGGCGCACCAGGTCGGTCGGTGCGAGCGTGGGTGATCCGGGGTGCGAGCCGGCGCCGTCCGACACCACGACGACGTCGGCCGGGCGGCCGCAGGCCGCGAGCTCGGCGAGCAGCCCGCCCGCGGTCAGGGTCTCGTCGTCCGGGTGCGCGGCGACGACGACCGTGCGGTGCGTGCGCGGCAGCGACCACGTGGGCAGCGCGGCGAGGGGCTCGTCCCACACGTGCGGGGGTGTGCCCGGTGCGCGCCCGTCGAACGTCACCACGGGGCGTTCCCGCGGGCGGCCAGGGTGCCGCCGAGCGACGCGTCGTCGCGCTCGGCGTGCTGCTGTCGCACGTACACCTGCAGGTCGGCGACACGTTTGGCGTGCGCGGCGTCGAGAGCGAGCGGCGCCGGGCCGAGCGCGTGCCCGACCCGCGTGAGGACCTCCTCGCACGTGCGCGCGACCGTCGCGCGGACGCGCTTGGCGACGACCGTCCCGGGGGTGCCCAGGTCGAGGTTCCCGTCGACCACGCGCGCGGCCTCCGCGAGCGCGCGCCGCGCGTCGGTGAGCGCGACGTCGACCGCGCCGAGGTGCATCGCGACGAGGCGGTCGTCGGTCGTCGTCGCGTGCTGCCACAGCGTGCGGCCCAGCGCCACGGCGCCGCCGAACCAGCAGGCCGCGACCCCGATCCCGCCCCACCAGAAGCCCGGACGCTCCAGGTACCAGCCCGGGGCGCCGACCGCGGTGGCCGGCACGTCGTCGAACGCCACGGGCGTCGACGGGATCTCGGTGAGCCCCCGCGCCGCCCACGCCTGGTCGACGAGCGTCACGCCCGCGTCGGTGAGGTCGACGGCGAACAGCCGGCGCGAGCCGTCCGGCAGGTACGCCGTGACGAGCGCGGCGTCGAGGCGGTCCGCGAGCGAGCACCACGGCTTCGTGCCGGTCAACCGCCACGCGTGCTCGCCGTCGTCGTCCGCGGGGCCGTCGGGGTGCCGCGTGGCCTCCAGCCGCACCCCCGGGCCCTCGGCCGCGAACACGCCCCACGTGCGGTCGTCGTCGGCGGGCGACCACGCCTGCTCCAGGATCGCGAGCGCGTCGAGGTGCGGCTCGACGGCCCGCGCGACGGCCAGGTCGTGCGCCGCGAGGGTCGCGAGCGTCGACCACAGCGCGGCCGTCGCCCCCGCGCCGGGCCGCAGGTGCGCCGGCCAGGTGGGGGCCGCGGCGAGCGCGGCGTCGACGTCGGCGGGCAGCGGGTCCGGCAGCCACGGGTCGGCGGTGCCGACACGGACCGGGGCGGTGCTGGTCACGGGCCTCCTTCAGCGGGACGACCGTCCGATCATCGTCGGGGGCGCCGCCCACGGCGACCGGAGAGGTGGGACGTGTCCGTGACCCGGCGGGGCGGTGGTGCGCGGGGGTAGCGTGCACGCCCGTGGACACCCGGGTCGCCGCGTACGCGGTCGTCGTGCAGGACGCTCGCCTGCTGCTCGCGCACTGGTCGGAGGGCGGGCACACCGGCTGGTCGATGCCCGGCGGCGGGATCGAGGGCGGTGAGCACCCCGAGCAGACGGTCGTGCGCGAGGTCCGCGAGGAGACCGGGTACGACGTCGTGGTCGACGAGCTGCTGGGGATCGACTCGCTCGTCGTGCCCGGCGCCGACCGCATCGAACCGGGGCCCGACCTGCACGCGCTGCGGATCCTGTACCGCGCGCACGTCGTGGGCGGTGCGCTCGCGCACGAGGTCGACGGGTCCACCGACGAGGCCGCGTGGGTGCCCCTCACCGACGTCGACGCGCTGGACCGCGTGGGGCTCGTCGACGTCGCGCGACGGCTCGCTGGTCTGCTGCCGGGCTGAATGGTGCCGTCCTACCGCGTGACCGCGAACGTCGGGCTGCTGCGCCCCGGGACGTCGGCGCCGGCCGTGCTGCCCGCGGCCGTCGAGGCCGCCCGCGCGCTCACGACCGTCGAGGCGCACGACGTCGGCGTGGTCCGCGGGCAGGCGCGCGTGACCGTGCGGTTCGAGTCGCCCGGCGACGGTCAGGCGCGCCGCGTCGCGTGGGCCGTGCTCGAACGCCTCGACGAGCTCGCCGAGATCAGCGACGGCAGGCTCGTCCGCCGCTACGGCAACCGCTGGTACCCGCCGCGGCGCCGCGACCCCGGGACCTGACACCCCCGGGGCGCCCCGGGGGTGGTGGGGGTTCGCGCGGACGGGCACGCTGGGGCGGTGGTGAGCCTGGACGACGTCGTCGACGACCTGTACGGCGGGCCGCTCGACGACTTCGTCGCGCGCCGCGACGCCGCCGCGCGCGCGGCACGCGCCGCGCAGGACCGGGACCTGGCCCGGCGCATCGGCGCGCTGCGCAAACCCACCCTCGCCGCCGCGGCCGTGAACCTGCTGGTCCGGGACGACCCCACGCTCGCGGGCACGCTGCGCGACCTCGGCGAGAGCCTGCGCGACGCCGAGCGGTCGCTCGACGGGCCCGCGCTGCGCGACCTCGGCAGGCGACGTCGCGCGCTCGTCGCCGGCTGGGCCGCGCAGGCGCGCCGCCTCGCGGCCGCGGCCGGGCAGCCGGTCTCGGCGGCCGCCGCCCAGGAGGTCGAGCGGACGCTCACCGCCGCGCTCGCCGACCCCCGCGTCGCCGACGCGGTCGCGGCCGGGACGCTCACGCACGGCACCGAGCACGTCGGGTTCGGGGGCGTCGGGAGCGGGGGTGACGAGGTCGCAGGTGCGGACGGCGGGGCGGACGGCGACGGCGGTGACGCCGACGACGCGCGCACCGCCCGTCGTGCCGGTGCCGGTGCCTCCGCCGAGGCGGGCGCGGGCGGCGGGGCTGCCGACGGCGGGACCGCACCCGGGAGTGGTGGCGCGGGCCGTGCCCGGCGGCAGGGCTCCGGCGCCGCGGTCGTCGACCCGGGGGACGGAGCGGCGGGAGAGTCCGCCGGTCCCGGTACGGGCGGCGCGCGGGGCCGTGCGTCGACGGCGCGCGGTCGGGACGACGGTGGGGCCGACCGCGCGCGGGCGGCACGGGACCGCGAGCACGAGCGCCGTGAACGGGAGGGCGCCCGTGCGCGGGAGCGCCACGCGCGCGCGGTCACGGCGGCGGAGGCGGCCCAACGCGACCTCGATCGCGTGGCCGAACGGCACGAGGCCGCCGCGACGGCCGAGCGGGACGCGACGACGGCGCTCGAGGACGCCGAGCGGGAGTCGGCGCAGGCGTACGCGGCCGAGGAGGAGCTGGTGCACGCGCTGGCCGACGTCCGGCGTCGGCTCGCCGAGGCGCGCGCCCGGCTGCCGCGCGTCGACGAGCGCCTCGTGACGGCGCGCACGCGCGCGCGTGAGCGGGAGAAGGCGCTGCGCGCCGCGGGGCGCGAGCTCGACCGGGCGTCGTCGGCCGCCGAGCGTGCCCGCGACCAGGAACGTCGCGCGGCGGCCGACCTGCCCTGACGCGCTCGCGGTCGCGCGGAGCACGCGGGCGGTCCGCGCGACCCCGTGATCGGTGCGCCTCGGCGGCCGGCGGCACGACGGACGACCGGCCCGGCGGACGGAGGGAGGGGGCGACGGGGGCGGCGGTGGTGCGGACCGGTCGGACGGGTGTCCGCGTAGGGCCGACGTCCCGCCGGGCGCGTCCCACCCCCGTCATGATGGGGGCCGTGCCCACCGAACCTGACGACGCCGAGCTCGAGCTGATCCGCCGCTCGGGCGTCGTGCTGCGCGTCGGACGTCTCAGCCTGTCCGCCGGCACCGGCTCGTACCGCGTCAAGGCGTCGATGGGGCGGATCGCGCACGCGCTGGGGATCGAGCGCCACCACGCGCACGTCACGCTCACCGAGATCACCACGACGTCCCACCGGGGGCGCACGTTCCGCACCGAGGTCACCGAGGTGCGGACCGTCGGGGTCAACACCGACCGGCTCGCCGAGCTCGAGCTGCTGGCCCAGCGGGTCGAGGCGCGCGCACCCGTCACGGTCGAGGACGTCGGTGCCGAGATCGACCGCATCACCGCCAAGCCGCCGCTGTACCCGGTCGCGCTCAACGCGCTGTGGGCGGCGATCGCGTGCGCCGCGTTCGCGTTCCTCAACAACGGCGGCCCGGTCGAGGTGATCGGCGCGTTCCTCGGCGCGTTCCTGGGGCAGGGCCTGCGGCGCATCATGCTGCACCGCGGGTTCAACCAGTTCGGCGTCACGATGCTCGCGGGCGCGCTGTCGAGCCTGGGGTACCTCGGGTTCGTGCAGGCCCTGCACGCCCTCGGCGTCACCGGCCCCGTCCACGAGGCCGGGTACGTGGCCGCCGCGCTGTTCCTGGTCCCCGGGTTCCCGCTGGTCACGGGCGCGCTCGACCTGGCCAAGCTCGACTTCTCGGCGGGCGTCGCGCGACTGACGTGGGCACTCATGATCTTCGTGTCCGCCGCGTTCGCGGTGTGGGTCGTGTCGATCGCCGTCGGCCTGAGCCCCGACCCCCCGGTCGCGCTCACGCTCGACCCGGCGCTCATGACGACGCTGCGGCTCGTCGCGTCGTTCGTCGGCGTGCTCGGCTTCGCGCTGATGTTCAACAGCCCGTGGCGCATGGCGCTCGCGGCCGCGAGCGTCGCCGCGGTGCCGAACCTGCTGCGCATCGAGGCGGTCCTGCTGCTCGACTGGCCGCCGCAGGCCGCCGCCGCGATCGCCGCGTTCCTCGTCGGTCTCGGCGCCGCGTGGGTCGCGCCGCGGCTCAACATCCCGCGCATCACGGTCTACGTGCCCGCGGTGACGATCATGGTCCCCGGCGTGCCCGCCTACCGGGCCATGTACTACCTCAACAACGGCGACGTCACGCAGGCGCTCACGTACGGCGTCTCGGCCGCGCTCGTCGTGACCGCGCTCGCGGTCGGCCTGGCCGTGGCGCGCATGGTGACCGACCGCGAGTGGGGCTTCGAGCACTGAGCCTCGTGCAGGGCGGGCGCCCCGCGCGCGACGGGCACCCCGTGCGGACGCGCGACCGGCGCGGTCAGGCGTCCTGCGCCGCGACGACGTCCCGCAGCCACGCCCACGAGTCCTTGGGCGTGCGCACGAGCGTGTCACGGTCGACGTGCACGAGCCCGAAGGACTCGTCGTACCCGGCGGCCCACTCGAAGTTGTCGACCGCCGACCACACGTAGTACCCGCGCACGTCGACGCCCGCGGTCACCGCGTCCTCGACCGCGTGCAGGTGCGCGGCCAGGAAGGCGATGCGCCGCGGGTCGCGCACGCGGCCCTCGGCGTCCGGCGGGCCGTCGTGGAACGACGCGCCGTTCTCGGTCACGACCACCGGCGGCAGGGTCGGGTACCGGTCGCGCAGCTCGACGAGGGCACGCGTCAGCCCCTCGGGGGCGATCGACCAGCCGAAGTCGGTGCGCTCGGCGGACGGGTACGGCACGGGTGAGAACGGCAGGCCCTCGGGCACGTCGACCTCGAGCACGCCGCGGTAGTCCTTGCCGGCGCGCGGCGCCTCGATCATGGTCGGCTCGTAGTAGTTGACGCCGTACACGTCGAGCGGTGCGGCGATCCGGACCAGGTCGGCGGCCAGGTCTCCGCCGTGCGCGGCGACGGCGTCGGCCAGCGGCTCGGCGACGCCCTCGGGGTAGCGGCCCGCGAGCACCGGGTCGGAGAACGCCCACACCGTGAGCGCCGCGAACGCCGCCGCGGCCTCGACGTCCGCCGGGTCGTCGGACGCCGCGTGCACGGGGTAGTGCTGGTTGACGATCCCCACCCGGGACGGCCCGGCCGCGCGCAGCACCTCGACCGCGCGCGCGTGCGCGAGCAGCTGGTGGTGGCCCGCGAGCATCGCGTCGACCCCCAGCCCGAGGCCCGGCGCGTGGTCGGTGAGCCCGTGCCCGTAGAGCGTGTGGACGCTCGTCTCGTTCATCGTCAGCCACGTGCCCACGCGGTCGCCGAGCCGGTCGACGACGTGCGCGACGTACTCGGCGAACGCGTCGGCCGTCGCGCGCGCGAACCAGCCGCCCTGCTCCTGCAGCGCGAGCGGCAGGTCCCAGTGGTAGAGCGTCGGGACGGGCTGCACCCCCGCCGTGAGCAGCGCGTCGACGACGCGGTCGTAGAAGTCCAGGCCCGCCGCGTTCACCTCGCCGGTGCCCGCGGGCACGACGCGCGGCCAGCTGATCGAGAACCGGTGGTCGTGCACGCCGCCCGCCGCGACGGTCGCGACGTCCTCGGCGTACCGGTGGTAGAAGTCGTTGGCGACGTCCCCGGTGTGGCCGTGCCGCACGGTGCCGCCGCGGTGCGTGAACTCGTCCCAGATGCTCGGGCCCTTGCCGTCGACGTCCCACGCGCCCTCGACCTGGTACGCGGCGGTCGCGGAGCCGAACCGGAAGCCGGCGGGCAGGCGCGGGAACGGGCGGGTCATGGGGTCCTCCTGGT
>NZ_LNTD01000058.1 GCF_001462455.1 Cellulomonas sp. B6 | reverse complement strand
CCGACGAGCCCGACGAGCACCACGAGGACCACGACCACGACGTCGACGAGCCACGGCCGCGCGCGCACGAGCCGCGCGAGCGCGGTGCCGTCGCCGACCTGCTCCTCCGTGAGCGGCGCCGACGCGGGTGCGGCGGGCTGCGTCACCGGCGCGCGTCGGACCACCACGCGCCCACTCTCCCACCCCCGCGCGGGGTCCTGCCCGGGCAGGACGACGCGCGCGACCACGCGGCCCACGCCCGGCGCGTCGACCGGGCGGTCGTCCCGGCCGACGACGGCAGGCAGGTGCGGCGGTTCAGCGGACGTCATGCCGCACCAGGCGGTATGCGGCGGCGACGAGCACGACCACGGCCCAGACAGCGAGCACGACGCCCCCGCCCCACACGCCCAGCCGGGGGCCGCGCGTGGCGGCGTCGAGGGCGGCGATCGCGGCGTCGTCCTGCAGCAGGCGCGCACCCGCGGACGGCAGGAACGCGCGCAGCGTGTCGCTGAAGCGGCCCGGGTTGGCGGCGAGGAGCTGGTCGCCGAGGAACACGAGCACGAGACCGCCGACGATCGCACCGGCGGGCCGACGCAGCAGCGCACCGAGGCCGAGGCCGAGCAGCGCGACGCCGACCCCGGCGAGCACGAGGCCGAGCAGCGCCCGCGCGGTGCCGGGCACGGCGAGGTCGAGCACCGGGGCGTCGGCCGCGCGCGCCGGGACCGTCGCGACCCACGACGCGACGAGCGCGAGCGCCCCGGTGACCAGCGCGGCGACGGTCGTGACGACCACCTGGGCGAGCAGCACGGGCAGCCGCCGCGGCACGGCCGTGAACGTCGTGCGGGCCGTGCCCGTCGTGTGGTCGGCCGTCGCGACGAGCACCCCGAGCACGAGGAACCCGAGCTGCGCGAGCACGAACCCCGACGTGACCACCCACGAGCCGGACCGGCCGTCGTCGGGCCGCACGAACAGCCCCAGCCCGTACGCGACGGCCGCGGCGGCGACGACCGTGCCGAGCACGAGCCAGCCGTTCGAGCGCAGGCTCGTGAACCGCGTCGTCTCCGCGCGCAGCACGCGCAGGACCGTGGGCCCGCGGCGGACGGGCGCGCCGAGCACGGCACCCCCGTCCGCACGCCGCCCGGCGGCGAGCGCCGTCATCGCACGTCCCGCAGTCGCAGCCGCAGCACGGCCGCGACGAGCAGCACGAGCACCCACGCGGCGAGGACGAGGCCACCGCCCACGGGGCCGATGTCCGGTGCGCCTTCCATCGGGCCGGACGACGCGGGGAACGTCATGAGCTGCGCGGCGCCGCCGGGCGACAGCACCATGAGCGTGCCGCCGACCGTCACCTGCGCGACGGGCTCCAGCACTGTCGGGTCGGCGGGGAGCGGCGGCGGGCCCACCATCGTGAGCAGCACCGGGAGGACCAGCGCGACGACGAGCGTCGTGACCATCGCCGGGACGGTCCGCCGCAGCAGCACGCCGATCGCGAGGCCCAGCAGCGTCAGCCCGACGACGAACAGCCCCATGCCGAGCATGACGCCCGGCGTCTCGCCCTCCCAGACGTCGACCGCGATGCCGCGACGAGCGGCCGGGGGCAGGAGGCCCACGACGCTCGCGGCGACGCTCAGCACCGCGACCACGGCCGCGAACGCGGCGGTGACGAGCGCCTGCGCCGCGACGACGGGCCAACGACGCGGCACGGCCGTGAACGTGGTGCGCGCCGCACCCGTGCGGAACTCGCCGGCACCGGCGAGGACGCCCAGCACGAGCGCCCCCACCTGGGCGAGCCCGAGACCGGTGCTCAGCGAGCCGACCGGGTCGAAGCCCGGGTCGACCGAGGACGCCTGCGCGCTGAGGTAGGTGATGACCCCGGCCACGACGACGGTCACGCCGCCGGTCCACCAGGGGGAACGCAACGACACGAGCTTGGTCCACTCGGACGCGACCACGCGCGGGAACGTCGGCCCGCGCCGCGCGTCGGACCGGACGCCACCGGGCGCCGCCGCCACCGCGGCGCTCACCGCGCACCGCCCGAGGTCCCCGCGGCCCGGTACTCGACCGCGTCCGCCGTGAGCTGCAGGTACGCGTCCTCCAGCGACACCTGCTCGGCCGCGAGCTCGAGGACCGCCGCGCCGCAGCGCTGCGCGGCCGTGCCGACGTCGTCGACCGTGACGCCGCGCACGTGCAGCGCACCGCCCTCCTGGGGAGTCACCTCGGCGCCGGCCGCCAGCAGCTCGCGGGCCAGGCGCTCGGGCTCGGTGGTGCGCACGCGCACCGCGCCGGCACGCTCCGAGCGGTCGACGACCTCCTGCACCGACGCGTCGGCGAGCAGCCGCCCGCGGCCGATGACGACCACGCGGTTTGCGCACAGCGCGAGCTCGTGCATGAGGTGCGAGGACAGCAGGACCGTGCGGCCCTCCGCGGCGAGCTCGCGCACCAGGCGGCGCACCCACAGCACGCCGTCGGGGTCGAGACCGTTGACGGGCTCGTCGAGGATGAGCGTCCGCGGGTCGCCCAGCAGCGCACCCGCGATGCCGAGCCGCTGGCCCATGCCCAGCGAGAACGTGCCCGCCCGGCGCCGCGCGACCGCCTCCAGGCCCGTCTGCTCCAGGACCTCACGAACCCGCGCCCTGCCGATGCCGTGCGTCTGCGCGAGCGACAGCAGGTGCTTGTACGCCGTGCGGCCGGGATGCACCGAGCGCGCGTCGAGCATGACGCCGACCGCGTGCAGCGGCGCCGGCAGGTCCGCGTAGCGGCGCCCGTCGACGCGCGCCGTGCCCGACGTCGCACGCTCCAGCCCGACGACGACGCGCATGGTCGTCGACTTGCCCGCACCGTTGGGCCCCAGGAACCCCGTGACCGTGCCCGGCCGCGCGGTGAACGTCAGCCCGTCCACGGCCGTCGTGCTCCCGTAGCGCTTGGTCAGCGCCTCCACCTCGATCATCACGTCTCCTCGCCCGTGCCGACCCCTCGCGGGGCGTCCGTCGGCGACGCTACGGAGACGAGGGTGTGCGCCAGCACCTGCCACGAGAGGAGACCACCGGGACGGCGCTCTCCTCCCACGGGAGGAGCCCGTCCCCC
>NZ_LNTD01000057.1 GCF_001462455.1 Cellulomonas sp. B6 | reverse complement strand
CGCTGCCGCTGCTCCGTGACGAGCGCGTCCAGCGCCGCCTTGGCCGTCTGCGCCTCGGCCTCGCGCTGCTGCCGCTGCTGCTCGACGATCTCGTCGGCCGCGGCGGCCTGCTGCTCGGCCTCGGCCTTGCGCCCGGCGATGTCGGCCTGCCGCTGCCGCTGCTCCGTGACGAGCGCGTCCAGCGCCGCCTTGGCCGTCTGCGCCTCGGCCTGCGCCTGCTGCGCCTCGACGAGCTTGCCGTCCGCGGCGGCCTTGAGCTCGTCGACCTTCTCGCGCACCGCCTCCTGACGGGCCTGCGCGTTCTTGTTCTTGGCCGCGAGCTCGGTGAGCTCGTCGAGCACCTGCGTCTGGGTGCGCATGGCCGTGGAGACCAGGCCGTACTTGCGCACGAAGTCCTGCGAGCTCTCGGCGTCGAGCATCACGCTCATGCTCGAGACGTCGCGGCCGCCCTGGTAGGCGCTGCGGGCCATCTGGCCGATGGCCTTGCGGATCTCCTGCTCGCGCGCGTCGTCCACGACGATCTGGTCGGCGATCGAGGCCTCCTCGTCGCGCGCGGCCTGCAGCCGCGCGGCGAGGATGTCGGCCTCGCGCTGCGCGGCCTGCGCCGCGGCGACCGCCTCGTCGAGACGCGCCTGCGCGGCCGGCAGCTGCGCCTCGACCTCGGCCAGGCGGGTCACCGCCTCGGCGAGCTCGCCGCTGAGCTCCTCGAGCGTCTCCTCGAGCGCCGCCGCCCGCTGGTCGGCCTCGGCCTGGCGTCGCTCGACGTCGGCGCGCTTGTTCGACAGCTCGTCGGCCTGGGCGGGCGCCGAGCCCGCCAGGAGCGCCGGGACGGCCACGGCGAGCGCCGCGAGCAGGGCGACGCCCGCCTGCAGGGCGCGCCGGACGCGGGAGGTCGGACGGTCGGGTCGACGCATGCTCACACCTTCGTGTAGCGGCTCAGGGTGACCAGGGACGAGATCGCGGCCAGCACGAACGCGACCAGGACCAGCAGGGGCGCGATCGTCAGGACGTCGGACGTGCCGACGTACGGGATCCAGGTCACGGACTTGCCGAGCCAGTCGGTGACCAGGTACTCCACGCCCAGCCAGAGCCCACCGATCGCGAGAGCGGCCCCGAGGGTCGCCGCGATCGCGCCCTCGAGCATGAACGGCAGCTGGATGAACAGCGTCGAGGCACCGACCAGGCGCATGATGCCGGTCTCGCGGCGCCGGCTCAGCGCGGACAGGCGGATGGTGGTCGTGATGAGCAGCACCGCCGCGAGCAGCATGATCGCGGCGAGACCGCCCGCGGCCCACGTGGCGCGGTCGAGCACGAGGAAGAGGTTGTCGAACAGCCGGCGCTGGTCCTGCACCGACTCGACGCCGGGCCGGCCGGAGACGACGTCGGCGACGACCTGGTACTGCTCGGGGTCGGTGAGCTTGATGCGCAGCGAGGAGTTCATGTCGTCGGCCGTGGCCGCCGAGGTCCAGAACTGGTCGCCCCACTGGCGCTTGAACGTCTCGTACGCCTCTTCCTTCGACTCGGTGAAGACCTCGTCGATGTAGCGCGCGACCTCGGGCGCGTCGAGCGCCGCCATGATGTCGTCACGCTGCTCCTGCGTGACCTCGCCGGCCGCGCACGTGGGTGCCGCCGAGTTCTCGGGGCACAGGAAGACGGAGACCTCGACCTTGTCGTAGAAGTCGTCCTTCATCTTGCCGATCTGCGTCTGCAGCAGCGCGGCGGCGCCGAGGAACGTCAGGCACACGAACGTCACGAGGACGACCGACACGGTCATCGACAGGTTGCGGCGCAGGCCGATGCCGATCTCGGACAGGATGAACTGGGCGCGCATCTCCCCGACCCCCTCAGCGGTCCGAGCCGTAGACGCCGCGCGACTGGTCGCGCACCATCTCGCCGGTGCTCAGCTCCACGACGCGCTTGCGCATCTGGTCGACGATCTCGTCGTCGTGCGTGGCCATGACGACCGTGGTGCCGGTGCGGTTGATGCGGTCGAGCAGGCGCATGATCCCCAGGGACGTGGTCGGGTCGAGGTTGCCGGTGGGCTCGTCGGCCAGCAGGATCGCGGGCCGGTTGACGAACGCGCGCGCGATCGCGACGCGCTGCTGCTCACCGCCCGACAGCTCGTGCGGACGACGCTTCTCCTTGCCCGCGAGCCCGACCATGTCGAGCACGTCGGGCACGGTGGTGAGGATGTGGTGGCGCGGCTTGCCGATGACCTGGAGCGCGAACGCGACGTTCTCGAAGACGGTCTTGTTGGGCAGCAGGCGGAAGTCCTGGAACACCGCGCCGATCTGGCGGCGCAGGTGCGGCACCTTGAAGCCGGACAGCGTGCCGAGCTCCTTGCCGGCGACGAACACCTTGCCGGCCGACGCGCGCTCCTCGCGCAGCACGAGCCGCAGGAACGTCGACTTGCCGGACCCGGAGGCGCCGACGAGGAAGACGAACTCCCCGCGCTCGACGTCGAGCGACACGCGGTCCAGCGCGGGCCGCGCGCCGCGCGCGTAGACCTTCGTCACGTTCTCGAACCGGATCACGACCGACCTCGCCTCGTGCTGCCCGGGGGCGCACCCCCGACGGCCCGCGGTCCGCGAGCCCCATCGAGGGTAGGAAGGCGTTCACCCGCTCGGGCGCAGGACACGCCGCCCCGACCCCTGTGAATCACGCTCGCGCGCCCGGCTCGTCCGGTTACGTCCCGGACGGGTGTCCGGGACGACGGTCCGACCGTCAGGCGTCCGCGATCTGCTGCGCGCGACGCCAGCGCACCCCCGCCTCGATGAAGTCGTCGATGTCGCCGTCGAACACCGCGGCCGGGTTCCCGACCTCGTGCTCGGTGCGCAGGTCCTTGACCATCTGGTACGGCTGCAGGACGTACGAGCGCATCTGGTCGCCCCACGACGCCTTGATGTCTCCCGCGAGCTCCTTCTTCTTGGCGTCCTCCTCGGCCTTGCGCACGAGCAGGAGCCGGGACTGCAGGACGCGCAGCGCGGCGGCGCGGTTCTGGATCTGCGACTTCTCGTTCTGCATCGACACGACGATGCCGGTCGGGATGTGCGTGAGCCGCACCGCCGAGTCGGTCGTGTTGACCGACTGGCCGCCCGGGCCGGACGAGCGGAAGACGTCGACCTTGATCTCGTTCTCGGGGATCTCGATCGAGTCGGTCTGCTCGATGAGCGGGATGACCTCGACGGCTGCGAACGAGGTCTGACGACGTCCCTGGTTGTCGAACGGCGAGATCCGCACGAGGCGGTGCGTGCCGGCCTCGACCGACAGGTGCCCGAACGCGTAGGGCGCCTTCACCTCGAACGTGGCGGACTTGAGCCCGGCCTCCTCGGCGTACGACGTGTCGAGCACGGTCGTCGGGTGGCCGTGGCGCTCGGCCCAGCGCAGGTACATGCGCAGCAGCATCTCGGCGAAGTCGGCGGCGTCGACGCCACCGGCGCCCGCACGGATCGTGACGACGGCCTCGCGCTGGTCGTACTCCCCCGCCAGCAGCGTGCGGACCTCGAGCTCGCCGAGGTCCTTGCGGATGCCGACGAGCTCGGCCTCGGCCTCGGCGAGGGTGTCCTCGTCGTCCTCCTCGGCCGCCATCTCGACGAGCGTCTCGAGGTCGTCGATGCGGCCGCGCAGCCGGGTGACGCGGTCGAGCTCGGACTGCGCCGCCGAGAGCGCGCTGGTGACCTTCTGGGCGGCCTCGGGGTCGTCCCACAGGTCGGGGGCGGACGCCTGCTCGGAGAGCTCGGCGATCTTCGTCCGCAGCGCCGTGGGGTCGCTCACCGACTGGATGGAGTCCAGCGTGGTGCGCAGGTCGCGGAGCTCGGCGGGGAAGTCGGTGGTGGCCACGGCGGTCCAGGCTACCCGGTCGGCGCGCACGGCCGCGGCGGCGCGGGAGCCCTCGGGTGCGGCGGCGGTGCGCGCCACCGCCGCCCCGCCACGACGTCGGCCGACCGCGGCTCGCCCTGCACACCGGCACGACACCGCAGCGCGCGCGATCGCCGCCCGTTCGTGGGGTACCTGCGGCTCCTCGGAGAGCACGCTGTGAAACGCCAGCGGTGACGACACGCCTCCGGTAGGACTTCGGCCATGCCAGCACCTCGCCCCTCCCGGTCCCGCTGCCGGTCTGCGGCCGTCCTCACGCTCGCGACGCTGGTCGTCGCGGCGTGCGGGGAACCGTCCGAGGCTCCCGCCGACGACCCGGCGGGCACGCGGCCGACGGCCGCCGCGGTCGCCGGCGCGGACGCACCGCAGCTGCAGACCCCGACCGACCGCACGCTGCCGTTCACGGCCTACCGCAGCGCCATCGAGACGCTCACGAACCCGGACGCCGCCACCGCCGCCGAACGGGAGCGGTTCGAGGCCGTCGAGGTGTCGATCGCGGCCTGCATGGGCACCGAGGGGTTCGACTACGCACCGCGCGAGTACGAGCGACCGGAGACCCTCGTCGCCAGCTGGGCCGACGACGCGATCCTGCTCCCCCTGCTCCCCGACGACCGGGACCGTGTCGCGACCGTCGGGTACGGCGTCGACGACGTCGAGGCGCAGGAGGCGGAGCTCGAGGCGACCGAGACGCCGGACCGCAACGCGGAGCACCTAGCGGCCCTGGGCCCGTCCGCGCAGTCCGCCTACGTGAAGGCGCTCACCGGTGCCGACGGCCCGGACGGCGAGTCGTCGACCGGAGCAGGAGGGTGCGCCGGCCGGGCGCAGACCCAGCACCCCGCACCGGTCGACGACCGCCCCGACTTCTCGGACCTGATCCGCAGCATGCGCGAGCTGGTCCAGGACGACGTCTTCCAGGCGCCGGAGGCGCTCGCACTCGCGGAGGAGTGGAACTCCTGCATGCTCGACGGCGGGGTCGACGTCGCACCACCCGATAGCTACGGCCCAGTCCAGCGCCCGGGCCCGCTCCAGGCCTACGAACTCGCCCTGGCGACGCGCGCCGACGGGACCGTCGCGTGGCCGTCGCGCGACACGCCGACCCGCGACGTCCCCGTCGACTCCCGGTACCTCGTCGGCTCCGTGGCGGAGCGCGCGATCGCGCTCGCAGACCTCGACTGCCGGGAGCGGACGGACTACGCCGCTCGCCTGACCGACGTCGTCGAGGGACTGCAGCGGGCGTTCGTCGCGGCGCACGCCGACGAGCTCGCCCGGCTCACGAGCGCGGCCGCGGTGTCCTGACCGCGGCAGGCGCCCCGACGGACGGGCAGCACGGGCCCGGGACGCGGAGCCGGGCCGCGGTCGTCGACCGCCCGGCGTGCCCGACCGACAACGCTTGACCGGTACAGAACTTTGGATTACTGTACCGATCAAGAACGCTTCTCCCCCTCGACAGGAGACCCCCATGAGCACCGACGGACACTCCCTCCTCGGCGTGCGCGCCGCCCGCGTCCAGGCCACCAGCGCGCAGGCCGGCGCCCCCGTCGTCGCACCGTCGCGCGCCGAGTGCCGCGCCGAGCGGCGCGCGCATGCCCGCCGCACCCGCACGCCCCGCACCCGCACTCCCCGCGTCCTCGCGCTCCGGATCGTCCTCGCGGGGGCCGTGCACCGCCTCGCCGAGGCACTCGCCCCCCGCCCCGAGGACCTCGGACACCCCGCACGGTGAGGCAGATCGCCGCGCACTACCCTGGGCCGCGTGACCACGACGCGGACCACCCCGGGCCCGAGATGAGCCGCGTGACGCTCCAGACCGTCGCGGACGCCGTCGGCGTCAGCCGCATGACGGTCTCGAACGCCTTCTCACGGCCCGACCAGCTGTCGACCGCGCTCCGCGAGCGGGTGCTCGCCACCGCGGCCGAGCTCGGGTACGCCGGCCCCGACCCCACCGCGCGGGCGCTCGCCCGCCGCAGCACGGGGGCCGTCGGCGTCGTCCTCACCGACTCGCTGGGGGACGCGTTCCGCGACCCCGCCGCCGCGGCGTTCTTCGGCGCGCTCGCCGAGGAGCTCGCCCCCACGGGCCTGGCGGTCTCGCTCATCCCCGCCGCCTCGGTGGGTGGTCACCTCCACGCGCGCGACCTGCCCGTCGACGCTGCCGTCGTGTACGCGTGCGCGGGCGAGACGGAGGCCGTCGACCAGCTCGAGCGCCGCCGTCTGCCGCTGGTGTTCGTGGACCAGGCGCCGCGCCCCGGGAGCACGGGC
>NZ_LNTD01000056.1 GCF_001462455.1 Cellulomonas sp. B6 | reverse complement strand
CCCGCACCCTCGTCCACCCGCGCACCGCACCGGCGCGCTCGTCCACCCGGAGACACAGTGGTTCCCTCTCACGACCCGCGCCGACGGCGGCGCACCCGATGGCTGGCCGGCGCCACGTCGGCCGCGCTGCTCCTGATGCCCGTGCTCGCGTCGACCGCGACGGGCGCGCCCGTCGACCAGCCGCACGACTTCGCCGACGGCGACGCGCAGGGCTGGCACGCGTACGCGAACACCGGGTCGGTGACGTCCGGCGTCACGGGCGGCGAGATGTGCGCGACCGCCGAGGGCGGCGAGAACCCCTGGGACGTCGCGCTCCAGCACGACGCCATGACGTTCGAGCGCGGCACGACGTACACGGTGTCGTTCGACGCGCGCGCCTCGGCACCCGTCACGATCCCGATGCAGGGCGGGCTGGGCTACCCCGCCGCCTTCGGGCACCCGGTCGTGCTCGACGGCACGGACACGCCGCAGCGCGTCGAGTTCACGTTCACGCCCGCCGACTGGCCCACGGCACCCGACTCCGCGCTCGCCGCGGACTGGACGAGCGGCACGGGCGAGATCTCCTTCCAGCTCGGCAAGCAGGCCGCGCCGTACACGCTCTGCATCGACGACTTCTCGATGACCTCGGGCACGCGGATCGTCCACTCGTTCGCGGGCGGCGACCTGGGCGGGTTCGACCTGTACGACAACCCCGGCGACGGCGCCGGCGTGCCGCGCGCGAGCGCCGACGGCAGCGCGACCTGCATCGACCTGCGCGGCGGGTACACGAACGCCTACCAGGCGGGTCTCGAGCTCAAGCACGTCGCGGTCGAGAAGGACCGCACCTACCAGCTGCGCCTCACCGCCTCCTCGAGCGTCGACGGGACCCCCGTCAACGCGATCGTCGGGCAGTACGGCGCCCCGTGGGACCGCGCCGGCAGCACGTCGTTCGACCTGACGACGACGCCGCAGACGTTCACCTTCACGTTCACGGCCGCGGTGGACCTCAGCGCGGGGACGGACGAGCCGTACGGCCGGATCCAGCTCGAGCTGGGCCGCGCGACCGACCCGTACACGTTCTGCATCACCGACCTGTCGTTCGTCGAGACCACCGAGGCGCCGCCCGCCTACGAGCCCGAGACCGGGCCCCGCGTGCGCGTCAACCAGGTCGGCTACCTGCCCGACGGCCCGAAGCGCGCGACGCTCGTGACCGAGGCGACCGACCCCGTCGCGTGGCAGCTCACCTCCGGGTCGACCGTCGTGGCCAGAGGCACGACGACGCCCCGCGGCGTCGACCCGACCGCGGGCGTCAACGTGCACGAGATCGAGTTCGACGACGTCACGGCGCCGGGCACGTACACGCTCACGGCCGACGACGACACGAGCTACCCGTTCACGATCGGCGCGGACCTGTACCAGGACCTGCGCCACGACGCGCTGAACTACTTCTACCCGGCCCGCAGCGGCATCGCGATCGACGGGTCGATCATGGGTGACGAGGCGTACAGCCGCGAGGCCGGCCACGTCGGCCGCCCGGGTGACGCGACGCCCAACCAGGGCGACTACGCGGTCCCGTGCATCACGCCCGAGGAGGCGCAGGGTCTCTACGGCGACTGGACGTGCGACTACACGCTCGACGTGGTCGGCGGCTGGTACGACGCGGGCGACCACGGCAAGTACGTCGTCAACGGCGGCATCGCTGTCGCGCAGGTGCTCGGCACCTACGAGCGCGCGCTGACCTCCCCGACCGGTGACACCGCGCCGCTCGGCGACGGCAGCCTCGACATCCCGCGCGACGAGCAGACCAACGGCGTCCCCGACCCGCTGGACGAGGCCCGCTGGGAGCTCGAGTGGATGATGCGCATGCAGGTGCCGGCCGGGCAGCCGCTCGCCGGCATGGTCCACCACAAGGTGCACGACGTGGACTGGACGGGCCTGCCGCTGCTGCCCGCCGACGACCCGCAGCCCCGTCGGCTGCACCGTCCGTCGACCGCGGCGACGCTCAACTTCGCCGCCGTCGCGGCGCAGGGCGCCCGCCTGTGGGAGCAGTACGACCCCGAGTTCGCCGCCGACCTGCTCGCCGCGGGCCGCGTGGCCTACGACGCCGCCGTCGCGCACCCCGACCTGCTGCAGCCGGCGCCCAACGCCGACCCCAGCCCGGGTGGCGGCCCGTACGACGACGACGACGTCCAGGACGAGTTCTACTGGGCCGCCGCCGAGCTCTACCTGACCACGGGTGAGCAGACGTACCAGGACGCCGTGCTCGCGAACGAGTACCACACGGCCGACCTGTTCACGAAGGGCGGGTTCTTCTGGGGCGACGTCGCGGCGCTCGGCCGCATGGACCTCGCCACGGTCGAGTCGCAGATCCCGGGGCGCACCGCGATCCGGCAGTCCGTCGTCGACGGCGCCGAGCTGTACCTGTCGCGGCAGTCGAAGGAGCCGTTCGGCACGGCCTACTCGGGCAACGCGAAGGGCGTCTACGAGTGGGGCTCGAACTCCGCGGTCCTCAACAACCAGGTGGTGCTCGGCACCGCGTTCGACCTCACGAGCGACCAGCGGTTCGCCGACGCGGTCGTCGAGTCGATGGACTACCTGATGGGCCGCAACGCGCTCAACAGCTCGTACGTCACGGGCTACGGCACGGTGTTCTCGGAGAACCAGCACAGCCGGTGGTTCTCGAGCTCGCTGACCGGGTCGCTGCCCCACCCGCCCCGCGGGTCGGTGGCCGGCGGACCGAACTCGGACGTCGGCACGTGGGACCCGGTCATCCAGGGGCTGTACGACCCGGAGCACATGTGCGCGCCGCAGCTCTGCTACGTCGACGACATCCAGTCCTGGTCGACCAACGAGATCACGGTCAACTGGAACTCGGCCCTGTCGTGGGTCGCGTCGTTCGTCGCCGACCAGCAGGCCGGTGACCGCTCCGACGCCGGCACGGTCGCGTGGGTCACCACCGACCCGGCCGACGTCGCGGCCGTCGAGGGCACGGACGCGACCTTCACGGTCGCGGCGACGGGGTCGCCGACGCCCACGGTGACGTGGCAGCGGCTCGTCGACGGCACGTGGACCGACGTCGACGGCGCGGGCGCGACGGCCCGCACGGTGAGCACGGCGCGTGCGGCGGTGCTCGCGGACGGCACGACGCTCACCGTGCCGGCCCGCGTGGCCGACTCCGGCGCGCAGTTCCGCGCGTACGTCGCCAACGAGTTCGGCGGCGCGTACTCGGCGCCCGCCACGCTCACGGTGACGGCGGCGGCCGGTCCCGACGGCGACCCGACGGCGGGACCGACCGACGGTCCGACCAGCGGCACGCCGACCGACGGCACCGCGGCACCGGCGGCGGCCTCGCGCCCGCTCGCCACGACCGGCGCGAACGTCGGCGTCGCGCTCGGGGTCGGGCTCGCGCTCGTCCTCGGCGGCGCCGCGGCCGTGGCCCTGCGGCGCAGGGCGCGTCTGCGCGGCTGACCACCGCAGCGCCCTCGCGGCAGCGCCGCACCCCACCGCCCCGGTGACCACCCCCCTGGTCACCGGGGCGGTGTCGTCCCGGGCCGGGGCACGGCCTGCGGTCGAGGCACGCCGCGCCGCCACCGCAGCGCCCCGGTGCGACCAGCCGCCTACGATGCCGGGACACCCCGACCCCCGGAGACCCCGTGCTGCTCGTCGCCGTCGCCGCGCTCGCGGTGCTCGGTGCCGTCGTCGCGCGACGCCGGTCGGACGCGGCGTCGGCCCTGGCGGTGGCCACCACGACGCTCGTCGCGCTGACGGCGGGGCTCGTGTCCTGGGGTGCGGTCGCGGCGGCCACGGCGGAGCGCGCACCCGCGTGGCTCGTGCTCGTCGCCGTCGCGGTGGTCGCGCCGACGGCCGTGCTGGGCGTGGCCCACGCCGTCCCGCGCGTGCGTGCGCGGCTGCCCGCGCGCGACGGACGCACGGCTCTCGACCGCGTCGAGGCGTGGGCCCACCGGCACCCCGTGCGGGTCGGGCGGCTCGACGTGCTGCCCTTCGTCGTGCGGTGCGTGCGCCGCGTCGTCGACGTGCGCATCACGGGCCTGGCCGCCGAGATGACGTACTTCGCGCTCATCTCGGCGGTGCCGCTCGTCACCGCGCTCGGCGCGAGCCTCGGGTACCTCGAGCGGCTCACCGACCCCGAACGCGTCGCGCAGGTCGAGGACGCCGTGGTCGACGCCGTGTCGCACGTGCTGGCCGACGACGTCGCGCAGGACGCGCTCGTCCCCCTGGTGCGCGGCCTGCTGCGCGAGGAGCGCACCGGGTTCGCGGTCGGGTCGGTGCTGCTGACGCTGTGGCTCGCGAGCCGCATGTTCCGTGCCGCGATCCGCGCGCTCGACGACGCGTACACGGTGCCCGAGCGGCGCGGCGTCGTCGCGCAGGTCGTCCTGGGGCTCGCGCTCGCGCTCGGCGGGCTCGTCACGCTGGTGACCGTGCTCGTGCTCGTCGTCGTCGGGCCGCTGCTGGGCGGGGGCGACGAGATCGCGCAGCGCCTCGGGCTGGGCGACGCGTTCGGCACGGTGTGGGCGCTCGCGCGCTGGCCCGTCGTCGTGGGCGTCGCCGGCGCCTACCTCACGCTGCTGTACCGCTACGGCCCCAACCTGCCGCGCGGCACCACGTGGCGCCGGGCCGTGCCCGGTGCGCTCGTCGGCACGGTCGGCCTCGTGCTCGTGGCGGCCGCGTTCGCGGTCTACCTGCAGGTCGCGGGGCCGTCCGGGCCCGCCGTCGACGGCGGACGGCTCGTGCAGGTCGCCGCGCAGGTGCTGGGCGCGCTGCTCGCGGCGGTGCTGTGGCTGTGGGTGTCGGCGATCGTCATCCTCACCGGCGGCGTCGTCAACGCCGAGCTCGACCGCCGCGCCGCCCCGGAGGCCGCCGCGCGGACGCCCGACCCGGGGCCGGACGTCCGCGCGGACGACCCTCGTCAGGCCAGCGTGCCCGGCGCCCGGTAGGCGAACTCGCGGTCCGCGTCGGTGATCGGGCGCAGCACGCGCGCGGGCACGCCGCCCACGACGACGCCCGCCGGCACGTTCTTCGTCACGACGCTGCCCGCCGCGACGATCGAGCCGGCGCCGATCGTCACGCCCGGCAGCACGACGACGTGCGCGCCGAGCCACACGTCGTCCTCGATGACGACGGGTGCCGAGAACTGCTCCATCTCGGCGCGCAGCTGCGGGTGCACCGGGTGACCCGTGACGGTGATCGTCACGTTCGGCGCGATCATCACGCGCGACCCGATGCTCACCTCGATGTCGTCGACGAGCGTGAAGCCCACGTTGACGAACACGTCGTCGCCGAACGACACGTTGTACCCGTACGACACCTGCAGCGGCGCCTCGATCCACACGCGCTCACCCATGGGCCCGAACAGCTCGCGCGCGAGCGCCTGCCGGCCCGCGACGTCCGTCGGGTTCATCATGTTGAAGCGCCACGTGAGCTCCTTGGCGCGCTGCCGCTCCTCGACCAGCGCCTCGAGCCCCGGGCCCTCGTCGTTGTAGAGCCCCTGGGCGCGCATCCGTGCCCGGACCTCGCGCTCGACCTCGTTCATGCCACCACCCCGTCGTCCCGGCCCGCGACGGGTCCGCGGCGGGCCGCGGTCACTCTACGGTCCACGCGCGGCGTCGCCCGAGGACGTGCGTCCCGCGCCGCCCCTAGGGTGAGCGCGTGAGCCTCCACGACCCCGCGCGCCCGGCCACACCTCCCGGTGAGGTCCCCGCGCAGTGGGTCCCGCCGCGTCGCGGCACCGCGACGCGGGACGTGCTCGCCCTGCTGGCGGTCGCGCTCCTCGCGGTCGCGGCGCTCGCCGCGCTCGGGCTCGTGCTCGTGGAGGTCGGCGTCGCGGCGGGCGTCGTCGGGACCGTGCTCGCGCTCGTGCCGCTGGCGGTCGTGCTCGCGGGCATCCGGTGGCTCGACCGCTGGGAGCCCGAGCCGCTCGGTGCGCTCGCGTTCGGACTGCTGTGGGGCGCGGGCGTCGCGGTGCTCGTGTCGGTCGTCGTCAACGACCTCACGCTGTGGACGGTCGCGTCCGCCACGGGCGACCTGGAGGCGGGCGCCGGTGCGGCCGCGCTGGTGTCGGCGCCGATCGTCGAGGAGGTCGCCAAGGGCGCGGGCGTGCTCGTGCTGTTCCTGGCGCGGCGCCGCTACTTCGACGGCGTCGTCGACGGGATCGTGTACGCGGGCGTCGTCGCGGCGGGCTTCGCGTTCACCGAGAACGTCCTGTACTTCGGCCGGGCGGGCGAGGCGCTCGCGGGCACGTTCGTCATGCGCGGTCTCGCGACGCCGTTCGCGCACCTGCTGTTCACGGCGTGCACGGGTGCGGCGCTGGGGTTCGCGGCACGCTCGCGGCACCGGGGGGCGGCGTGGTGGCTGTTCCCGCTCGGCCTGCTGGCCGCGATGGTCGGGCACGGGCTGTGGAACGCGACCAACCTCGCGGCGGGCGACGCGTACCTCGTGGTGTTCGCGGTCGTGCAGGTGCCGCTGTTCGCGGGGGTCGTCGGCATCGCGTTCTGGTTGCGCCGGCAGGAGTCCGCGGTCATCCGGCGCCGGCTCACCGAGTACGCGTACGCCGGGTGGTTCGCGCCGCACGAGGTCGAGATGCTCGCGTCGCTGCCGCGGCGCAGCACGGCCGTCGGCTGGGCGTCCCGCACGGGTGGTCCGGCGGCGGCGGACGCGATGCGCCGGTTCCAGCGCGACGCGACGTCGCTCGCGTTCCTGCGGCAGCAGGCCCTGTCGGGCCGCGCCGACCTGCGCCGCCACGCCGAGTCGGAGCGCGACCTCCTCACCGCGGTCACGACCGACCGCCACCAGATCCTCACGGCGCCACCCCGCCCCTGAGCCGGCCCGTCCCCGTCGCGCCGG
>NZ_LNTD01000055.1 GCF_001462455.1 Cellulomonas sp. B6 | reverse complement strand
CGGGCCTCGAGCGCGCCGTACGTGCTGGTCATGGACGGGGACCTGCAGCACCCGCCCGAGCTCATCCCGACGATGCTCGCGCGGGCCGTCGAGCCCGAGGTCGACGTCGTGGTCGCCTCGCGGTACGTCGGCGAGGGGTCCAGCGCCGGGCTGGCGAACGTCGCCCGGCAGGCCGTGTCGTCCACGTCGACCGCCGTGACGCGCGCGATGTTCCCGGTACGGCTGCGGGACTGCTCCGACCCCATGACCGGGTTCTTCGTCGTCCGGCGCGCGGCGGTCGACCTCGACGCGCTGCGGCCCCGCGGCTTCAAGATCCTGCTGGAGATCCTCGCGCGGCACCCCCTGCGGGTGGTCGAGGTGCCGTTCGTGTTCGGTGCGCGGTTCGCCGGCGAGTCGAAGGCCAACCTCGCGCAGGGGCTGCACTTCGTGTGGCAGCTGGCCGGTCTGCGGTTCGGGCGCATGTCGCGCTTCGCGATCATCGGCGGGATCGGTGCGCTCGCGAACATCGCGATCGTCGCGATGCTCACGTCGCTCGGCACGGGGTGGTTCGCGGCCGCGATGATCGCGGCCGAGGTCACGATCGTGGGGAACTTCCTGCTGCAGGAGCGGTTCGTGTTCCGCGACCTGCGTGACGAGGGCAAGGGCGTGTGGGCCCGGTTCGGGCAGTCGTTCACGTTCAACAACGTCGAGACGCTCGTGCGGATGCCGGTCATGGCGCTGCTGGTCGAGACCATGCACGTCGCCGCGGTGCTCGCCACGGCGATCACCCTGGTCGTCGCGTTCGTCGTGCGGTTCACGTTCCACTCGCGGATCGTCTACCGCCCGCGGCGCTCCTCGCGCCGGGCCGAGCTCGTCGAGCGTGAGGCCGAGCAGGCCGGGGCGCCGCCCGCGCCGTCCAGCGAGCACGTCTGAGCCGCCGGGGTCCGCAACGTCGGGGTCCGCACGTCGGCGTGCGTGCCGGCGCGGCCCCCCGCAGGATCGTGGTGCACCCCCTGGAGGCCACCATGACCGAGCACGCCGACGCGCCGATCGACCTCGAGCTCGTGCGCACCTACATCAACGACCACGTGACCGGCGCGACAGCGGTGTCCGCACGCGTCGCCCGGATGAGCCGCAACCCCGATGCGGGCGGCGACGCCCCCGCGCTCGCGGAGCTCGCGCACCAGCTCCGCGAGGAACGCGACGTGCACGAGGCCACCGCGCGCGACCTCGGGTTCGCGATGTCGCGCTGGAAGCACCTGGGTGCGGCGCTCGCCGAGCGCGTCGCCCGGCTCAAGCCCGACGGTCGCTGGACGCGGCGCTCACCGCTGTCGCTCGTGCTCGAGCTGGAGATCCTGCGCTCGGGCCTCGAGGGCAAGCGGCTGGGCTGGGTGACGCTGCGCGAGCACGCCGACGCCCTGGGCCTCGACGCCGACCGCCTCGACGCGCTCGTCGCGCGCTCGCGCGAGCAGGCCGACACCGTCGAGGCGATCGTGGCCCGGGCGCGCGAGCGCGCGTTCGCGGCACCGGGGGAGCGGACGTCGGCCGACGACGCCTAGGCTGCTCGCGGACGGAGGTCGCGATGGACGCGCTGCAGCGGTGGATGGACGACGTGGTGCCGGCGCTCGGCGTGGACGCGGACCTCGTGTCCGCCACGACCGACGACGTGCTCGACATGGTGAAGGACGTCGCGCACGGGGTCGTGCGACCCGGTGCGCCGCTGACGGCCTACCTCGTCGGCCTCGCCGCCGGCCGGGCCGCGGCCGAGGGGCGGGACCCCGCCGAGGCGGTGCGCGAGGCGCTCGCGCGCGTCGACGCCCTCGTCACGGGGTGGGAGCAGACCCCGGCCTGAGCGCCGCGTCCCGCGCGGCCGTGAGGTCGGCCGGGTCGTCGACGTCGAGCGTCATGCGCGGGTCGACGCTCACGGCGACCGTGCGCAGCCCGGTGAGCAGGTGCCGTGCCGGGCGGCCGTGCGGCGCGTCGTCGAGCCGGTCCCGCACGGCGGCCAGCCGGTAGGCGGCCAGCAGCGGCTGCGGCCGCCCGTCCGGCCCGGTCGCGACGGCTGCCTCGGCGTCGGGGCGTCCCACCGCGGCGCGCAGGGACGGCACGGCCTCCCCGGCGAACGGCTGATCCCCGGCGACGACGACCACGACCTGCGTCGTCGGGTGCGCGGCCAGCGCGACCACGACGCCCGCGGCGACACCCGCGAACGGTCCGCCGCCCGGCGGCTCCTCGCGCGCCCACAGGACCGTGCGCGGCACCGCGCGCGGCGCGCCGACCACGACGACCGGCAGGTCCGCCAGCTCGGTGAGGAGCCGGTCGAGCACCGGGCGTCCCCCCACGTCGAGCGCGGTCTTGTCGACCCCGCCCATGCGGCGCGACGTGCCGCCGGTGAGCACCACGACGACGGCCGGTGCGAGGGTCACGGCGCCACGCTACGCGTCACGCCACGGCGGCGGCCACGCGGGCGGCGTAGGTCGTCGCGGGGTCGTCGGCGACCGCCTGCGGCGTGCCCCGCTGCGCCGCCCGACCGTCCTCCAGGACGAGGAGCTCGTCGGCGAGGTCGAGCGCGTCGCGCAGGTCGTGCGTCACGAGCAGCGTCGGCAGACCGCGGGCGACGTGGCGCCGGACGACGTCGCGCGCGAGCGACCGCGTCTCGACGTCGAGGGCGCCGAACGGCTCGTCGAGCAGCAGCGCGCGCGGGTGGACGGCGAGCGCGCGGGCGATCGCGACCCGTTGCGCCTGACCGCCCGAGAGCCGGTCGGACCGCGCGCGGGCGTGCGCCGCGAGCCCGAGCTCGGTGAGCAGCGCGTCGGCGGCCGTGCGCGCCTCACGTGCGCGCGTGCCCTGCGCCCGGGGCCCGAACGCGACGTTCTCGCGCGCCGACAGGTGCCCGAACAGCAGACCGTCCTGCAGCGCGACGCCCAGCCGGCGGTCGCGCGGGGGCACGGTCGTCCCCGTCGTGGTGTCGTCGAGCACGGCACCGTCGAGGTGCACGTGCCCGGCCGTCAGCGGGGTGATCCCGGTGAGGGCCTCGAGCAGCGTCGTCTTGCCGCTGCCGTTGGGGCCCATGACGGCGAGCACGCCGCCCGTCGGGATCGTCAGCCGGACGTCGAGCGAGAACGTGCCACGCTCGACGACGACGTGCGCGTCGAGGGTCACCGGTCCCCCCTCCGGGTGCGCCCGCGGCCGGGAAGGCCGCCGACCCACCGTCCCCGCATCGCGACCAGCACCGCCACCGACACGACCAGCAGCAGGACCGACATCGCGACGGCCTGCTCGGGCGCGGTGTCCATCGCGAGGTAGACCGCGAGCGGGACCGTCCGCGTGGTGCCGGGGAAGTTCCCGGCGAACGTGACGGTCGCGCCGAACTCCCCGAGCGCGCGCGTGAAGCACAGCGCCGCACCGGCCGCGATGCCGGGGGCGACGGCCGGGAGGGTGACGCGGCGCAGCACGTAGGCGGGGGTCGCGCCGAGCGTCTCGGCCACGAGGGCGCGCCGGCGGTCGGCCCCGCGCAACGCACCCTCGACGGTGAGCACGAGGAACGGCAGCGCCACGAACACCTGGGCGAGGACGACCGCGACCGACGTGAACGGGACCGTCACGCCGAACCACGTGTCCAGCCGCGACCCGAGGAGCCCGCGGCGGCCCAGCAGCAGCAGCAGCGCGACGCCACCCACCACGGGGGGCAGCACGAGCGGCACCGTCACCAGGGACCGGACCAGCCAGCCGCCGGGGAGGTCGTCCCGGGCCAGGACCCACGCCAGCGGGACGCCCACGACGAGGCAGACCGCCGTCGTGCAGCCCGCCGTGACGAGCGACAGCCGCATCGCCCCGACGACGGCGGGGTCGGCGACCAGGTCGACCATGTCGGCCCACGGCGTCGCGGCGAGCAGCGCCACGAGCGGCAGGACGAGCAGCGCGAGCCCGACGACCGCCAGCACGCCCAGGACGAGCGTGCCGACCGGTGGGCGGCGGAGCGCATGCCTGTTCGGCCTCCGACCGGCACCGGGCGGCGGCGAGGCGCCCGCACCGGTCGGTGCGGGCGCGGCGCCCGTCGCGGCGGGGGTGGTCACGGGACGTCGAACCCGGCGTCCTCGAGCGCCTGGCGACCGACCGGCCCCTGGAGCAGCGCGACGAACGCGGCGGCGGCCCGCGGGTGCGGCGCGTCGGGCACGACGAGCGCGGGGTAGTCGGTCGGCACCTGGACGTCGGCGGGGACGTCGATGCCCTCGACCGCGCCGTCGGCCGCGATGACGTCGGTCCGGTAGACCAGGCCCGCGTCGGCCTCGTCGAGCTGCAGGCGCGTGAGGACCGCGCGCACGTCCTGCTCGAGCGTGTCGGGCGCGGGCGTCACGCCGGCCTTCGCCAGGACCTGCGCGCCGACCGCGCCGCACGGCACCTCGGCCGCGCACAGCGCGACGGTCCGGGCGGGGTCGGCGAGGTCGGCGAGCGTCGTGACGCCGCCGGGGTTGCCGGCGGGCACCGCGATCTGCAGCTGGTTGGTCGCCACGACGACGGGGTCGCCGCCGAGCGCGTCGGTCACGGTCGTCATGGTCGCGGGGCTCGCGGTGACGATCACGTCGGCCGGGGCGCCGCTGACGACCTGCGTGGCCAGGGCCGAGCTGGCGCCGAAGCTCGTCTGCACGGTCAGGCCGGGGTGCTCGGCCTCGAGCACTGCGGCGAGGTCGGTCACGACGTCCGTGAGCGAGGCCGCGGCGAGCACCACGAGGGTCCCCTCGAGCGTCTCCTCGGCCGGCGCGACGGTGCTCGCACCGGGCGTCGGGGTCGCGGCGCTCGGTCCGGCGTCCGGGGCCGCGGTGCCGGTCGAGGAGCAGCCCGTCAGCGTGAGCGCGGCCACGAGCAGCACGACGGGAGCCGTGCGGAGGGTGCCGCGGGACGGCAGGCCGGCCCGCGGGTGCGGGGCGTCCGGGACGGTCATCGGGTCTCCACGTGCTCGACGGCGACGTTGGTCGCCTTGACGGAGGCGACGGCCACGACGCCGGGCTCGAGGCCCAGGTCGTCCGCGGCCTCCCGGCTGATGAGGGACACGAGCCGGTACGGGCCCGCCTGGATCTCGACCTGGGCCATCACGGTGTCGCGCACGACGCGCGTGACGATCCCGCGCAGCCGGTTGCGGGTCGAGCGCTGGTCGCTGCCGGGCTCGGGCTCGGTGCCGAGCTCCTGCGCGAGCCGGGCGAGCGCGCCGCCGTCGACCGCGTGGTGCCCCGTGCCGTCGCGGGTCGACGCGAGCCGTCCCGCGTCGATCCAGCGGCGGACGGTGTCGTCGCTCACGCCCAGGAGGGTCGCGGCCTCGCTCACGCGGTAGGTCGGCATGCGCCCACAGTACGAGGTGGTGACCGCAGATGCGGGGGAGAACGTCGTGGATATCCGCATCTGCGGGACGTGTGCGCGGTGCCCCGCGCTCGATGCGGCGCTGAGGGGCGGGCTGCCTACCCTGGACCCGTGCCCCACGACACCTCGCGCCTGCACCCACCGGCGCGCCGCGTCGTCGTCGCCGACGTCACGGCCGCACGCGTCGACGTCGCCGCGCTCGCGGACGCCGTCGGCGACGCCGCCGCCGGAGCCGTCGTCACGTTCGCGGGCGTCGTGCGCGACCACGACCACGGCCAGGGCGTGACCGGGCTGGAGTACGTCGCCCACCCCGACGCGGGCGCCGTCATCGCGCGCGTGGTCGCCGACGTCACGGCCCGTAGCGCCGTCGACGCCGTCGCCGTGGTGCACCGGGTCGGCGCGCTCGCCGTGGGGGAGTGCGCGCTCGGCGTCGCGGTGTCGGCGGCCCACCGCCGCGAGGCGTTCGAGACGGCCGCGCTGCTCGTCGACGAGGTCAAGGAGCACCTGCCGGTGTGGAAGCGGCAGGACCTGACCGCCGGCGGCCACGAGTGGGTCAACAGCGCCTGACGCGCGCGGGGACGCCGCGCGGGCGGCACGCGGCGGGGGCCGCGACCGTCGACGACGGCCGCTCAGCCGCCGGCGAACGGCGGCAGCACGTCGACGCGCGCGGGCGCGCCCACGGGTTCGTCACGGTCGCGGTGCAGCACGCCGTCGACCAGCAGCGCGCAGCGCGCCGCCACCGCGCCGAGCGCGTCCCCGTGGCGGGCGGCCAGCAGGTCGAGCAGCCCACCGACGGTCGCGTCGGCGGGCACGTCGACCCGCTCGGCGTCGAGCCCCGCGGCCTCGGCCGCCGCCGCGAAGTACCGCACCTCGACCGTGTGCGTCCCGGTCGTCGTGCCGGTCGTCGTGCCGTCCACCGTCGTCATCCCCCGATCGCGCTCATGGTGCGGGCCGGCTGCAGGAACGACGGGTCGTCGATGCCGTGGCCGGCGGCCTTGCCTCGCTGCGCGGCACGCCACGCGTCCGCGACGGCCGCGTCGTCCGCCCCGCCGCGCAGCAGCCCGCGCAGGTCGTCCTCCTCGCGCGCGAACAGGCAGCTGCGCACCTGCCCGTCGGCCGTCAGTCGCGTCCGGTCGCACGCGCCGCAGAACGGCCGCGTGACCGAGCCGATCACGCCGACCGTGGCTCCCGCGTGCCCGCGGACCGTCCACGTCTCGGCCGGAGCCCCGCCGCGGGCGCCGTCGGGCTCGGCGACCAGGTCGTACGCCGCCGACAGCGCGTCGAGGATCTCGCGCGCCGTCACGAGGTCCTCGCGCCGCCACGAGCCGTGCGGCCCGAGCGGCATCTGCTCGATGAAGCGCAGGTGGTAGCCGTGCTCGAGCGCCCACGCGAGCAGCGGCACGGCCTCGTCGTCGTTGACGCCGCGCTGCAGCACCGCGTTGACCTTGACCGGCGTCAGGCCCGCCTCGACCGCGGCCGCGAGGCCCGCGAGCACGTCGGCGTGCCGGTCCCGCCGCGCGATCCGCGCGAACCGCTGCGGGTCGAGCGAGTCCAGCGACACGTTGACGCGGTCCAGCCCCGCCTCGGCCAGGGATCGCGCGCGCTTGTCGAGCCCGAGCGCGTTGGTCGTCAGCGCCGTGCGCACCCGGGCGCCGTCGGGCGTGCGCAGCGCGGTGGTCGCGGCCACGATGCCCTCGAGGCCCCGCCGCAGCAGCGGCTCGCCCCCGGTGAACCGGACCTCGCGGATGCCCAGGCGCTCGACGCCGATGCGCACGAGCCGCACCACCTCGGCGTCGGTCAGCACCGTGTCGTCCGGCGCCCACGGCAGGCCCTCGGCCGGCATGCAGTAGGTGCACCGCAGGTTGCACCGGTCGGTCAGCGACACGCGCAGGTCGGTGGCGACCCGGCCGTACCGGTCCACCAGTCCCTGCGCGCGCGGCTCCGAGCCGCCCGCGGCGCTCACGGCTCGCATCCCACGATGGTACGGACCGCACCGGCGACGGCCGGCCGCGCACGGTCCGGGGCGGGGTGCCGCCGGCGATAGGTTGGGCGCATGGTCGAGGTCCCTCCCGCGCGGGCCGACCTGGCTCCGCGCGTCGTCCGTCCGCTCGACGAGCACGCCGCCGCGGTGCTCGCGCTGGCGGGGCCGCTGCCCGCCGTCACCGTGCCGCTCGCGCAGGCCGCGGGCCGCGCGCTCGCGGCCGACGTGCGCAGCGGCGTCGACCTGCCGCCGTGGGACTCCTCGGCGATGGACGGGTACGCCGTGCGCACCGCCGACCTGCGCCCCGGGGCCCTGCTCGACGTCGTCGACGACGTGCCCGCGGGGGACACGCGCGAGGTGTCCGTCCCGGACGGCGCCGTGGTGCGGATCATGACCGGGGCGCCCGTGCCGAGCGGTGCCGACGCGGTGCTGCCGGTCGAGCTCACCGACGGCGGCACCACCCGGGTGCGGATCGACGACGTGGTCGCCCCGGGGGCGCACGTGCGGCGCCGCGGCGAGGACGTGCGCGCCGGCGACGTCGTGCTGCGGGCGGGCGACGTGCTCGGCGCCGGCGCCGTCGGGCTGCTCGCCGCGACGGGCCACGCGCACGTAGCGGTGCACGCCCGGCCCCGGGTCGCGGTGCTGTCCACCGGCTCCGAGCTGGTCCCGCCCGGGACCCCGCTGCGGCACGGGCAGATCCACGAGTCCAACGGCCCGCAGCTCGCGGCCGCGGCCGCCGCGGCCGGTGCCGAGGTCGTGCTGCTCGCCGCGGTGCGCGACGACGTCGACGGCGTGCGGGCCGCGCTCGCCGACGCGGCCGCGCGGGCCGACGTCGTCGTCACGACCGGCGGCGTGTCGGTCGGCGCGTACGACGTCGTGCGCGACGCGCTGCTCGCGGGCGGGCGCGCCGAGCTCGTGCACGTGCGCATGCAGCCCGGCAAGCCGCAGGCGGTCGGCGTGCTGCCCGACGGCACGCCCGTGCTCGGCCTGCCCGGCAACCCCGTGAGCTGCTTCGTCTCGTTCGAGCTGTTCGTGCGGCCGCTGCTGCGCCGCATGCTCGGCGCGGCCGACGTGCACCGCCGCCGGCTCACCGCCACCGTGCCGGACACGCTGCGCTCGCCCGACCGTCGGCGCCAGCTGCTGCGCGCGCGCCTGGACTGGACCGGCGGGACGCCCGTGGCCGTGCCCGTCGGCGGCCCCGGGTCCCACCTGCTCGGCGCGCTCGCGCGCGCCGACGCGCTGATCGACGTCCCCGAGGACGTCACGCACGTCGCGGCGGGGGCCGCCGTGACCGTCATCGACCTGAGGGAGCACGACGCGTGAGCCGGTCCGACCGCCTGACCCACGTCGACGCGCGCGGCGCCGCGCGCATGGTCGACGTCGCCGAGAAGGACGTGACCGTGCGCACCGCGCGCGCCACGGGCCGGCTCGTGACCACGCCGCAGGTCGTCGCGCTGCTGCGCGGCGAGGGCGTGCCGAAGGGCGACGCGCTCGCGGTCGCGCGGATCGCCGGCATCCAGGCGGCCAAGCGCACGCCCGACCTCGTGCCGCTGTGCCACCCCATCGCGATCCACGGCGTCACGGTCGACCTCGAGGTCGTCGACGACGGCGTGACGATCGAGGCCATGGTCCGCACCGCCGACCGCACGGGCGTCGAGATGGAGGCGCTCACGTGCGTCGCCGCCGCGGGGCTCACGCTGGTCGACATGGTCAAGGCGGTCGACCGCGGCGCGCACCTGACCGACATCCGGGTCGAGGAGAAGGCCGGCGGGCGCAGCGGGACGTGGACGCGTGACTGACGTGCCCGCGCGGCGCGCGGTCGTCGTCACGGCCTCGGACCGGGCCGCGGCGGGCGAGTACGCCGACCGCTCCGGCCCGCTGCTCGTCGCGGGCCTGCGGGAGCTGGGCCTCGCGGTCGACGACGCCGTGGTCGTGCCCGACGGCGCACCGGTCGAGCGCGCGCTGCGCGACGCCGTGGCCGCGGGCGTCGCGCTGGTCGTGACGACGGGCGGCACGGGCCTGGGCCCGCGCGACCGCACGCCCGAGGCGACCCTCGCGGTCGTCGAGCGCGTCGTGCCCGGGATCGCCGAGGCGCTGCGGGCCGACGCCGTGCGCCGCGGCGTCGCCGCGGGCGTGCTCTCGCGCGGCGTGGCCGGGGTCACGGGGGGCACGCTCGTCGTCAACGTCGCCGGGTCGACGGGGGCCGTGCGCGACGCGCTCGAGGTGCTCGCCGGCGTCCTGCCGCACGCGCTCGCGCAGCTCGCGGGCGGCGACCACTGACGTCCGCGCGTCATGCGCCGCGCGCCGCCGCGACGCGCGCCCACGCCGCGAGCCCGCCGGGCAGGTGGCGCACGTCGCGCACGCCGGCCGCGCGCGCGAGCGTCGCGGCGTGCTCGGCCCGTGCACCGACGCGGCACACGAGCACGAGCGGTCGGTCGGGGTCGAGCTCGGTGAGCCCCTGCTCGGAGGCGAACCGCGCGAACGGCACCGAGCGCGCGCCGGGCAGCGGGGCCGCGGCGGCCTCGGGCGCGTCCCGCAGGTCGACGACGTCGACGTCCGGGCGCGACGTGAGCAGCCGCAGGACCTCGGCGACGCCGCTCAGGGCGCCGTCGTCGGCCGCGGTCCCGGCGCCGGCGCCGACCGACCGGACGGCGCGCACCGGTCGCGTGCCTGACCCGGTGCGTGCGTCGGACCCGGTGCGCGTGCCGGGCCCGGTGCGCGTGGGGACGGGCACGTCGGCCGCCGCGCGGCGACGCACCGGCACGTCCTGCCACGTGCCCGCGAACGCGTCGTGCACCGCGACCCGGCCCAGCAGCGTGCGACCCGTGCCGCACACGAGCTTGACGGCCTCGAGCGCCATCGCCGCGCCCGCCGCGGCGCAGACCGCGCCGAGCACGCCGTCGACCGCGCACGACGCGACCGAGCCGTCGGACGGCGGGCCGCCGAACACGTCGCGCAGGTCCACGCCCTCGCCTGCGGGCGGGTCGGACCAGAACGTGCTGACCTGCGCGTGCCCGCGCTGCAGCGAACCCCAGACCCACGGCACGCCCAGCCGCGCGCACACGTCGTTCACGAGGTAGCGCGTCGCGAAGTTGTCGGTGCCGTCGACCACGAGGTCCCAGCCGTGCAGCACGTCGTGCGCGTTCGTGTCGTCGAGGCGCACGGCGTGCGTCACGACCTCGACCGCGGGGTCCACCGCGTGCACCGCGTCGGCGGCCGAGTCGACCTTGCGGCGTCCCACGTCGGCCGTGCCGTGCACGACCTGCCGCTGCAGGTTCGAGGGCTCGACGACGTCGTCGTCGACCACGCCGAGCGTGCCGACCCCCGCGGCCGCCAGGTACAGCAGGACGGGCGACCCCAGGCCGCCCGCGCCGAGCACGAGCACGCGCGCGGCCAGCAGGCGGCGCTGCCCGACCTCTCCGACCTCGTCGAGCACGAGGTGCCGCGCGTAGCGGGACACCTGCTCCGCCGTGAGCGGCGGACCGGGCGCGACGAGCGGCGGCAGGGCGGGGCTGGTCACCCGTGCGACCCCGTGGCGACGCTCGTCACGGTCGTGAGCAGCAGGACGCTGTCCGCCAGGGCCAGCACCGAGTGCCGCTCGTGCGTGAGCTCCCACAGCTCGCCGGCGGCGACGTCCCGCTGCACGTCGCCGTCGACCTCGACGCGTACGTGCCCCTGAAGGGCCTGCAGCGACGCGGCCGGGGGAGACGCGTGCTCACCGAGCCGCGCCCCCTCGACGAGCGCGATGACGGTCTGCCGCAGCTCGCCGTCGTGCACCACGAGCTGCGCGCTGCGGCCGTGCGGGTCGGTGCGGGCCGCGGCGAGGTGCTCGGCGGCGAGGGCGGTGAGGTCCGGCATGGGTCGATCCTCCCAGGGCTCGGTGACGGACGGATGTCGACGGTCTCACAGGCGCGGGCGGGCTCCCGGGCGCTCGACGCGCTCCCAGCCGGGCCGCACGGCCCGCGACGAGCCGCTCGCCCGGTCGCGCGAGCGGTACACGACGTACGGCCGGAACAGGTAGCCGACGGGCGCCGAGAACACGTGCACGAGCCGCGTGAACGGCCAGATCGCGAACAGGACCAGCGCGCTGAGGACGTGCAGCTGGAACATCAGCGGCACGTCGGACATGAGCGCGGGCTGCGGCTGGAACGTCAGGAGGCTGCGGATCCACGGCGAGATGCTGCCGCGGTAGTCGTACGCGGCGCCGAAGACCTGGTACAGCACGGTCGCGGCGGTGCCGAAGCCCAGCGTCGCGGCGAGCACGACGTACATGAGCTTGTCCGAGCGGGTCGTGGCGAGGAACACCGGCCCGACCATGCGGCGTCGGTAGATGAGGATCACCAGGCCCGCGATCGTCAGCACGGCGGCGGCCGTGCCCATCCACGTCGCGCCCAGGTGGTAGGCGTGCTCGTCGATCCCGATCGCCTCGAGCCACGTGCGCGGGACCAGCAGGCCGACGACGTGGCCCGCGATGACCATGAGGATGCCCAGGTGGAACATGGGCGAGCCCCAGCGCAGCAGCCGGTTCTCGTAGACCTGCGACGAGCGTGTCGTCCAGCCGAACTGGTCGTAGCGGTAGCGCCACACGTGCCCGACGACGAACACGGCGGCCACCGCGTACGGCAACGCGACCCACAGCAGCGTGTCGGTGGGGGTCATGCCGGGACCTCCGAGCGGACGGTCGGGAAGGGGAGCAGCGGGGTGTCCATGCCGACCGTCTCGGTCGGGGGGCCCTGCGTGAGCAGCGCCGCGAACCGGGCGGCCGTCGCGTCGTCGACGGGCGGCAGCGTGAGGCACACCGCGTCGAGCAGGTGCGCGTACGGCGAGCCGTAGCCGTGCAGCGCCGAGCGCAGCACCTCCAGCCCGTCGCGGTGGCTCGCGAGCAGCACGTCCGGGACGGGGCCGCGGTCGCGTGCCGACAGCTCGAGGACGCCGGGCAGGTGGTCGGGCAGCTCGTCCTCGCGCGGCTGCCAGCCGCACGCCCGGAACGCCTCGGAGAACCGGACGAGCGCCATGCCGCGCCGTCGCGTGTCGCCCGCACCGTAGTAGGTGAGGTACAGCGCGCAGCGGCGGCGCAGGTCGAACGTCTGCACGTAGTGCGCCTGCCGGTCGGTGAGGTCCCACGCGCCGACGGCGTCGACGAACGCGAGCAGCGCGTCGCGCACGGCGCCCGGCAGCGACGCCGCCGCCTCGCGGACCCCCGCGAGCTGCGCGTCGTGGTCGGGCCCCGGGTGGTCGAGCAGCAGCGCGGCCGCCATGTGCGCGGTCGCGCGCTGCTCGGCGTCGACCCGCACGGGGTCGAGGAACGGCAGGACCGGGAAGCGCCGGCTCATCGGTGCGCCTCGTCCGGCGTGCCGGGACCCTCGCCGTACCCGGGTTCCCCGGGCGCGGGCGGGAACATGCCGGCCGGTGCGCCGTTGCCGTCCCAGTTCAGCAGGTTGACGCGTTCGGGCGTGCCGTCACCGGCTGGCGCCTGGTCCGCCTGCTGGCGGTGCCGCAGCGCGTGGAACGTCTCGACCGACGCGCGCATCGGTCGTCCCGAGGAGGACCCGAACGGCCCGGCGCCGCCCATGCCCGGGCCGCCCTCGGTCTCGAGCGAGCAGCCCGTGGCGATCTCCTCGAGGTCGCGTGCGACCTCGGCGTGCGCGACGGGGATGACGTACCGGTCCTCGTACTTGGCGATCGCCAGCAGCCGGTACATCGCCTCCATCTCCTCGGCGTCCATGCCGACGGCCGCCGCGATGCGCTCGTCCTGCTCGACGCCGAGGTTGACGTTGCGCATGTGCGCGCGCATCGCCGCGAGGCGCTGCAGGACCTCGCGCACGGGCTCGACGTCGCCCGCGGTGAACAGCCCCGCGAGGTACTCCAGCGGGATCCGCAGCCGGTCGATCGCCGCGAACAGCGTCGGGGCGTCCTCGCCGTCGGCACCCGAGCCGGACACGACGTCGACCACGGGGGACAGCGGCGGGATGTACCAGACCATCGGCATCGTGCGGTACTCGGGGTGCAGGGGCAGCGCGACCTGGTACTCGCTGATGAGCCTCCAGATCGGCGAGCGCTGCGCGGCGTCGATCCAGTCCTGCGGGATGTCGGCGGCGCGGGCGGCCGCGACGACCTCGGGGTCGTGCGGGTCGAGGAACACCGAGCGCTGCGCGTCGAGCAGCGCGTGCTCGTCCTCGACCGACGCGGCCTCGAGGACCTTCTCCTCGTCGTACAGCACGAGGCCCAGGTAGCGCAGCCGCCCCACGCAGGTCTCGGAGCACACGGTCGGCAGCCCGACCTCGAGGCGCGGGTAGCACATCGTGCACTTCTCGGCCTTGCCGGTCTTGTGGTTGAAGTAGACCTTCTTGTACGGGCAGCCGGTGACGCACATGCGCCACCCGCGGCACTTGTCCTGGTCGACCAGGACGATGCCGTCCTCCACGCGCTTGTACATCGCGCCCGACGGGCAGGAGGCGACGCACGACGGGTTGAGGCAGTGCTCGCAGATCCGCGGCAGGTAGAACATGAACGTCTGCTCGAACTCGGCCTTGACCTGCGTGCTCATGCTCGCGAGCACCGGGTCGTCGGCCATCGTCTCGCCCGCGCCGCCGAGGTTGTCGTCCCAGTTGGCCGACCACGTGATCTTCATGTCGTCGCCCGTGAGGAGCGACTTGGGCCGGGCGACGGGGGTGTGCTCGCCCTGCGGCGAGGACAGCAGCACGTCGTAGTCGTACGTCCACGGCTCGTAGTAGTCGTGGATCTCGGGCAGCGTCGGGTTGGAGAAGATGTGCGCGAGCTTGCTCAGGCGCCCGCCCGCGCGCAGCTTGAGCCGTCCGCGGCGCGTGCGCACCCAGCCGCCGCGCCACCGGTCCTGGTCCTCGTACGTGCGGGGGTAGCCGATGCCGGGGCGGGTCTCGACGTTGTTGAACCACACGTACTCGACGCCCGTGCGGTTCGTCCACGCCTGCTTGCAGGTCACCGAGCAGGTGTGGCACCCGATGCACTTGTCGAGGTTCATCACCATCGCCATCTGGGCCATCACACGCATCGGGCACCTCCGGGGGACGCAGCGGTCAAGGCGGGCGGCGTGGTCGCGCGCAGGGTCGCGGCGGCCATCAGTACTGCACCTCCTGCGAGCGGCGGCGGATCGTCGTGACCTCGTCGCGCTGGTTGCCGGTCGGGCCCAGGTAGTTGAACGCGAACGACAGCTGCGCGTACCCGCCGACCAGGTGGCTCGGCTTGAGCAGCACGCGCGTCAGGGAGTTGTGGATGCCGCCGCGCAGCCCCGAGACCTCGGAGCGGGGGACGTCCACCGTGCGGTCCTTCGCGTGGTACATGTACACGGTCCCGGCGGGCATGCGGTGCGACACGATCGCGCGGGCCACGACGACGCCGTTGCGGTTGTACGCCTCGATCCAGTCGTTGTCCTTCACCTCGATGGCGGCCGCGTCCTGCGGGGACATCCAGATGGTCGGGCCGCCGCGCGAGAGCGACAGCATGAACAGGTTGTCCTGGTACTCCGAGTGGATCGACCACTTGGAGTGCGGCGTCAGGTACCGGACCGTGACGGCCGCGTGCCCGCCGTCGGGGTCCGCCGCGCCGAGCCGCGAGTCGCCGAACAGGCGGTGCATGTCCAGCGGCGGCCGGTAGATCGGCAGGGCCTCGCCCAGCTCGGTCATCCAGTCGTGGTCGAGGTAGAAGTGCTGGCGGCCGGTGAGCGTGTGCCACGGCTTGTGGTGCTCGACGTTGACGGTGAACGCCGAGTAGCGGCGGCCGCCGTGCTCCGACCCCGACCACTCGGGCGACGTGATGACGGGCACGGGCCTGGCCTGCACGTCGGCGAACCGGATGCGGTCGCCCTCGTGGTCGCGCGCGAGCTCGGCGAGCGACGTGCCCGTGCGCTGCTCGACGTGCTCGAAGCCCTGCACCGCGAGCCGCCCGTTGGTCGTGCCCGACAGCGCGAGGATCGCCTCGCATACGTGACGCGCGTCGGTGAGCAGCGGCTGACCCGCCGCGATCCCCGAGGCGACCGTGCCGTTGGTGCGCGCGAGCGCGGCGACCTCCTTGTCGGGGGAGAACGCGACGCCCTTGGTCACCATCCCGGCCTTCGCCGTGAGCGGGCCGAGCGCGCCCCAGCGGTCCCCGATCGTCGCGTAGTCCCGCTCGACGACGACGAGCTTGGGCATCGTCACGCCGGGGCGCAGGTCGGACGCGGGGACCGTCCCGTGCGGCGTCGCGAGCTCGTCGGGCGTGTCGTGCAGCAGCGGCATGGCGACGACGTCGCGGCGCGTGCCGAGCCGCTCGCCGCCCAGCCGCTGCACCTCGCGTGCGAGCGTCCCGAAGATGTCGAAGTCGGTGCGGGTCTGCCACGGCGGGTTGATCGCCGGGTTGAACGAGTGCACGAAGGGGTGCATGTCCGTGGTGGACAGGTCGTACTTCTCGTACCAGGTGGCCGCGGGCAGCACGACGTCGGAGAACAGCGTGGTCGACGTCATGCGGAAGTCGCTCGTGACCAGCAGGTCGAGCTTGCCGCGCGGCGCCTCGTCGCGCCACGTCATGGTCGTCGGGCGGCGCTCCGGGCCGGCCTCCTGCGCGCGCACGGCCGCGTCCGTGCCGAGCAGGTGCCGCAGGAAGTACTCGTTGCCCTTGCCCGAGGACCCGAGGATGTTGGCGCGCCAGACGTTGACCACGCGCGGGAAGTTCCGCGGGTCGTCGGGGTCCTGGCACGCCCAGCCCAGCCGGCCGGCCTTGAGCTCGTCGACCACGTGCTGCGCGGGCTCGACGCCCGCCGCGGCGGCCTCGTCGGCCAGGTCGAGCGGGTTGCGGTCGAACGTCGGGTAGCTCGGCATCCAGCCGCGCTGCGCGGACTCCACGAGGCAGTCGGCGGTGGTGCGGCCCGCGAACTGGCCGCGCGCGAGCGGGCTGGCCAGCGCGTCGGCCGGCAGCCCGTCGTACCGCCACTGGTCGGTCGCGAGGTACCAGTACGCCGTCCCGATCATCTGGCGCGGCGGGCGCGCCCAGTCCAGGCCGAACGCGTACTGCGCCCACCCGGTGACGGGCCGGCACTTCTCCTGCCCGACGTAGTGCGCCCAGCCGCCGCCGTTGACGCCCTGGCAGCCGGTCATGTGCACGAGCGCGAGGAACGTGCGGTAGATCGTGTCGGAGTGGAACCAGTGGTTGGTCCCGGCGCCCATGAGGATCATCGACCGGCCGCCCGAGTCCTCGGCGTTCTGCGCGAACTCCCGTCCGATGCGCGCCGCGGCCTGCGCCGGGACCGACGTGATCTCCTCCTGCCACGCGGGCGTGCCGGGCGACGACGCGTCGTCGTACCCGGTCGGCCACGTGCCCGGCAGGCCGTCGCGGCCCACGCCGTACTGCGCGAGCATGAGGTCGAAGACGGTGGTCACGAGGTGCTCGCCGACGCGTCGCACGGGCACGCCGCGGCGGACCACGCCCGCACCGCCCTCGTGCTCGCGCCCCGCCTCGGGGGCCACGTCGAACCGCGGCAGGTCGATCGCGACGGACGTGCCGTCCCACGACGCGAGGTCGGCGACCGACAGCTGCGGGTCGAGGTCGCCCAGCAGCAGGTTCCACTCGCCGGCCTTGGCGGGGTCGAACCGGTGGCCCAGCGTCCCGTTCGGGACGGTCGGCGTGCCGTCGGCGTCGAGCACGACCGTCTGGAACGCGCCGTCGCGGTCGGCCGTGGGCTCGGGGAGCTGGTCGCCCGTGAGGAACTTGTCGGGCACGTACGCGTCGCCGCGCGGCTCGAGGCGCACGAGGTGCGGCGCGTCGGTGAACCGCTGCATGTACTGCGCGAACCGCGGCGTGCGGCGCTCGACCAGGAACTCGCGCAGCACGACGTGGCCCATCGCCATCGCGAGCGCGCCGTCGGTGCCCGGGTGCGGTGCGAGCCACTCGTCGGCGAACTTCGTGTTGTCCGCGTAGTCGGGGCTGACCGTGACGACCTTCTGGCCGCGGTAGCGCGCCTCGGCCATGAAGTGCGCGTCGGGCGTGCGCGTGACGGGGACGTTCGATCCCCACATGACGAGGTACGCGGCGTTCCACCAGTCGGCGGACTCGGGGACGTCGGTCTGGTCGCCGAACACCTGGGGCGAGGCCACCGGCAGGTCGGCGTACCAGTCGTAGAACGACAGCATCGTGCCGCCGAGCATCGAGACGAACCGCGAGCCGGCGCCGTGCGACACCATCGACATCGCCGGGATGGGCGAGAAGCCCGCGATCCGGTCCGGGCCGTACTCCTCGATCGTGTGCACGTGCGCAGCGGCGACGATCTCGGCCGCCTCGTCCCACGTCGCACGCACGAGGCCGCCCTTGCCGCGGGCGCGCTTGTACGCCGGGTCGGGGTCGGCCGTGACGGCCTTCCACGCCTCGACCGGGTCGCCCAGACGCGCCTTGGCCTCGCGGTACGCGCGCAGCAGCGTGCCGCGCACGTACGGGTAGCGGATGCGCGTGGGCGAGTACGTGTACCAGGAGAACGCCGCGCCACGGGGGCAGCCGCGCGGCTCGTACTCGGGGGAGTCGGGGCCGACCGACGGGTAGTCGGTCTGCTGCGTCTCCCACGTGATGATGCCGTCCTTGACGTACACCTTCCACGAGCACGAGCCCGTGCAGTTGACGCCGTGGGTGGAGCGCACGACCTTGTCGTGGCTCCACCGGTCGCGGTAGAACGCGTCACCCTCGCGGCCGCCCTCGAGGAAGACGGTGCGCAGGTCCGGTGACACCTCCCCGGGGCGCAGGCGCGCGCCGAGCCGCAGGAGCGCCTCCGCGGGGCCGGAGTCCGTGGGGACGTGGCGGGGGCTGGTGGTGGTCAT